>CAXTVY010000211.1:0-8180 GCA_964247665.1 uncultured Chthoniobacterales bacterium
CTCGAAATCACCGGCGAAGATCGCGGCGGCTTCGAGCGCCAGTTGGTTCTTGTCCTCGGCGGTCCGCGCGGAAAGCGGCAGCGCCGCGTTGCGGGCGAGGATCGCGCCGTATTCCTTCAACACGGTTTTGACGCCTTCGCGGCCCAGTTGGATGCGGTTCTCGCTGCCCTGCTGCCGCGCCGCCAGCGCCGTCGCGGAAGGGGTCACCCGCTCGCCGAGCGCGGCGTTTCCCGCCATCGCTTTGATGACCGGCAGGAAGTCGGGGTCTTCGGTCGCCTTCGCTACCAGGGCGTCGATGGTCTTCTGATCCTTCGCGGCGATGGCCCCGCGCTTGACCGCCGCGTTTACCTCGGCCTTGGCGTCGGCTCCGTTGCGCGCCTGGATCGCCTCCGACTGCTTTTTGTTGGTGGCCAGCGCCGTTTCGAGCAGGAGCTTCGAGCGGTTGGCCTCGATCTCGTTCTGCTTGGCGCGGATCTCCGACGCGACGAGCGCGTCGTTCTCGTCCTTCGCCTTCAACGCGGCCTGCTGGCTGCGGAGGTTTTCGACTTCGGTTTCAAGCTCCTTGTTTTTGGCTTGGAGCGCAGCCAATTCTTTCGGGTCCATATTTGGATTGTTTTGTTCTGCGTTGCTGGGATTGGTGATTTGCGCTCCAGCGGCGTCTCCCGCCCAGAGGGGCGAAATCTCGTGAAAGGCGGCGTTGTTCAGAAAGCCGCCCATGTTGGGACTGGGTTTAATCCCGTGGTTGAAAGCGTTGATGATCTTCGCCGGGCTTGCTGCGCTCGTGCCGGTTTTGCGGTCCACGTGGAACACCGGCGAAAACAGCCGGTAATCCTTGCCCTCGACCGCCTCGCGGCCGCTGCGGCTCCAGTCGCCACGCGCGTAGATGCCGGGCTGCGGACCGTCTCTCCAGACAAACTCGCTCGGCCAAAAGGACGCGCGGTCGTCGTGCGGATTATGCGAGTGGTCGAAGTAGGCACGCTTGCCCTTGGCTTCGAGTGCTTGCCGTTGCTCCTCGATCTCGCTGGCCGCCGCGCGATCCACGCGCACCGTAATCGGTTGGCCTTTGCCGCCCGCAAACGGCGTGATCGTCTGGAGCCCGCCGGGCATCCACATCGTTTCCTGCCCCGCCACGACCGGCGCGTCGAACGAGGCGCGGCAGACCAGTTCGCCGCCGGTTGCGTCGCCATCCCCGGCAATCAGCGGATGCAAGTCTTCTGCACCCGCTTTGCAAACCGCCGCAGCGGGCTTGCAAATCGATTTTCCTGCCTCGGAAGGCATGGAGAGGCTTCCGACCGATAAAAAGGGCGTGGCGGGCGTTTTCATGCGCGAGGTGCGTGCTTGGCGGCGATGGCCTCTCCCAGGTTGGAAAGGGCCTGCGAAAAAAGTTGGTCGTCCGTGATGCTGGAAATGCGGGCGAGACCGCTGGCCAGCGCCTCGCCGTCGTCGGGCGCGGGCAGGTCTTTCGGCGGATCAAGCGGCTGCGCGGCGGCAGCCTTGGCGTCGGCGAGCGTCTTTTCCTTTGGCCCCGGCTTCGGGATGTCGAACGTCTTGCCCAGCCAATCCAGGCCGATGATCCCGTCCGCTCCGGCCAAGGCCAGCGTGGACACGACCTGCGCCTTCGCGGCCAAGTCTTCCTCTTTTTCCGTGACCAGGGCGAACCGGGGGCATTCGCTGTCCTCGCCGTAATTGAGCCGCAGAATGGACGGGAAAAGCTGGTCCTGCATCACGTCCACCACGAACCGCGCCGCCGCCGTGATGATGTCGCCCTTGACCCCTTCGTGGACTTTGCCCAGCGCGAGCGAACCGCCGCCCTTGCCGCTGCGCCCGGCGTCGCTCGTCAACGTCTGCCCGAGGATGAGCAAGTCGCAATTCTTGTCCGCCCGGTCGAGCATGTCAGCCTGCGGGGTGTCGCCCGCGCGCTGGCCACCCTCTTTGAGTTCGAGCGTCGTGCCTGCCGGGAACGCCGCCCAACCGGCGCTGCCCATGTTTTGCAGCATTGAGCAGATCGCGTCGATGGTGGCCTGCGGCGCGTTGGGATCGTAGTTGGCCCAGCGGAACGGCAGGCCGAACACCTGCGCCAGGTTGAGCAGCCAGTCGGCGCTAAAGTTCGCCGCGCACCACCACCACGCCAGCGGGCGCAGCAGCGCACCGCCCAGCGCCGACCCGCTCTTGCTCCGCGCGGTGGCGATCAGGAATTTGTCCGGCGGGAAGTCTGTCACGGCGGACATGGCCACCTGCGTGCCCGTGGCCACCGAGCGACCCTGCGCGTCCGTGCGCAGGCCGAGCCGACCGTTGCTGTCCCAGCCGTAGCACGAGGGATGCACCCAGAACGTGGCGCGGGGCGCGATGATTTGCCCGATCTTCCCGGCGTGGGTCACCTGCCAATCCACCTCCAGCACGGACACGCCTTTGAACCACGCGTCCATGAGGTCGCTGATCGTGCCCGTCAGCGCGTTCTCGTCCGCCGCCGCGTCGGGCCGCATCGTCCGCAATGCACTGCTGACCAGCTTCATCTTCTCGGTCGCCGAGGCCGTGGGCTGATCCTCCTCCTCGGCAAATTCGGCAAATTCGGGCTTGAGGTTGCGCACCCCGTTTTTCAGCTCCATCGCGTTCTTGCGCAGACGGGGCCAGGTGTCCTCCATCAGGTCGAACAGTTCCCAGGCGCGGACGTGGTCCCCGGCCAGCGCGTTGCGCAAGATGCTCTCGATGTATTGCGGCGTGATCGCCGCCAACTGCGGCAAGAGCCAGCGCGTCGCCGCCTGCGGACGGAGGATGCGCGCCAACGCGGGCGACACGTCGGTCTGAGGCACCGGCGGCGCGGCGGCGGCTTCGACGGGTGCCACGTCCACCGGGTCGAGCGGTACCGGCGTCCACACCGACGCAATCGCGGCGGCAGCCCGCTGGAAAAATCTGGGCGTCTTCACGCGTTGAGCCTCCTCGGTAGGAACGTGGTGGCGTTGCGCGGCGTGTTGCCACCGAAGCGGATACCACTCGCGTCGAGGATCGCGCCACCCGTCGAGGTCAGCGCAAAGTTGGCGAGCTTCGTGCCGTCGAACGTGTCGCCGTGCTTTCCGTCCGCGTCGGGTTCGCAGACGAACTGGCCCTTCTCTTTTTTGACGAGCCGCCAGTCCTCGCGCAGATAGCGCTCTGGGGGCAGCAGCAAATGATTGTCGTCCAACTCCGCCACCAACAGCCCGCCAAGGTGCTGCTTGCGGGTCAGCGGCTCGGGCTGGCCGGGAATCTCCACCGTCTCGCTCGCCACGACGAGTTCGACCGGCACCCGATTGCCCAGCACGCGGCGTGCGGTCTGCGCGAAATAGCGTTCGTTCGTGCCGTCGATGCAGAGCCGACGCGCTTGCCCGCCTTCGCGGCGGCGTCCCACCGTATCGATAATCAGTCCCGCGCGTTCCATTGCCACGTCCGGGTCGGCGGTCTTCCAGTTGATGACCGCACGCACGATGCGCTCGACGCCCTGGCGTTCGATGATCGCAAAGCTGCTCGGGTTGCTGGTGGCCTTGGTGGTCGTGGCCAAGTCCCAGCCCAGGCCGACCGGCCCACTGCCTAGATGCATGGCGAGCCACTTCACGGCCTGCTCAAATTCCAGGTCATCGCCCACACTGAAAAAAGCGCACTGGCCCACACCGCGCCGCTGCGCCGTATCCAACTGCTGCAAGCCGCACGCGCCGGTGCCGCCCACGACGAACTTGCAGCCGTAGTTGCGATCCCACTGATCTTTGTCGGCGGCGCGGGCGCGGGATTGCGCCGGGCTGATCGACGCGCCGGTGTCGTCGTCGTACAGCGCTACGCCATCGAGCGCAGCGTCTTCCGCCGTGATGCGCAGCACATGCACGCGCAACTCGGAAACGTACGTGTTCCCTTCTGGGTTGGGCGTCAGGTCCGCGTCAATCGGCGGAGCCAGCAGATCGAACGATGGGTGCGTGTCGTCGGGTGGCGGCGTGGTCGTGTAGATGCACCGGAACTCCGGGTTGCTGGCGATGATCGGCATCACCGCTTCGAGCACGTCCCGGAAGTTTTTGACCCGGCCCACCTCGTCCAGGATCAGGTCCCCCGTCTCGCCCACGGCGTCGGGCGTCAAGGCCACGACCTTGGTGCGCGAATAGGTTGTGTTGCTGTGGTAGAGTCGGAACTCCAGCCGCGTCGCCTCGTACAGATCGGCGAAGTCGTCGGCGCTGATAGCCCTGAGGATTTTTCCGCCCTGCGCGTCGGCCAGTTGCAACTGCCTGCCGCCGTCCTGGGCCGTGCCGACCATCATGCCGAACGCCCGCTGGAGCGCATCCGCTTCCTTGCGGACGATCTCCCGGCCCAGGTCGAGCTTGACGCTGCCGAAGATCACCGAATGCCCGGCGACCTTCATCATCTTGAACAGCGCGATCCGGCTGGCGATGGTCGTCTTGCCGTACTGGCGTCGAGCCAGCAGACCCGACACGCGATGCAGGCGGCAGAACCGCTCGAACGCACGCTGTCCACTGCGGACCTTGAACACAGGCGCGCTCATTGCGTCCAGTCCTCCCCGAACATCGCTTGGCCGAGCTGCTCGATCTTCTCCGCGTTCGTCGCCCCACTGCCCGCGATGGCCTTGGCCTTCTCGTCGTTGACCCACTTCAGGAACAACGCGCAGGTGTCTCGTTGAAATTTCTCCCGTGAAAGCGCCAGCGCCTCCACCTTGACTTGGTTCGTCTCGGCGTGTTTCTGCCGGTCGAACTCCAACTGCTCCCGCGCGATCTTCGACTTCTCCAGATCGGCGATTTGCTTGGCGAAGATCGCCACCACTTCCGGGTCCGGGTAGCGGCTCGCCAGCAGCACGAAGTAATGCTGCCGGACGTACGCTTCCGTCGTCGCCACAAAGTTGTTTTCCAGCCCCTCGGCCAACGCTGGGGCCGCTTCCGAGGCTTCCGCCACCCGCGCAAATTGACGCGGCGCACACACACGCTCCCAGAACGTGCCAAGCGCGGCTTCCGAGGTTTCGAGGCCGAAGTCCAGATGGATCTGTGCTTTCGTGTCCGCGTAGCTCAGCCCCTCGTCCAACAACCACGCGATGATGCGGTCCTGCTGGTGATGCGGCAGGTTGAGCAGCTTGGAATCCGAGCGGGGTTTCCTCATTCATCCAGGCCCTCCTCCGCCGCGTAGTCCCGGCCTTCCGAGGTGATCTTCCATGCGCCGATCTCCGGCGAGATGCGCTTGTTCACCGGCGCGACCAACCCTTTGCCGACGAGGTAGTCGATCTCGGATTTCACGTCGTCCACGGCGGGCCGCCCGGCTGGCGTACGACAGAGCTGCACGAGCATGTCCACCGTCACGCCGTTGCCACGCGCCTGGGAGCAGCAGCGCACGATCTGACGGCGCAGGAGTTCGCGATCTTGCGCTTTCATCCCTGTGCACCTCCACGCGGTAACCGCTGCAACACGGTGTTCATCAGGGTGCGTACCTCTGCCGCCAGGGCGTCGTTGCTCCGCACGGACGCTTTCAGTTCACCGACCTCGCCCGCGATCTGGCGGAACTGCGCGTTACTATCCTCCGCCTGTGCCGTGATGGTGTGTAGGATCGGCGTCACCGCTTCTTTCACGTCGTGCCGAAGGTCCACGCGCAACTTCTCACGCTCTTTGTGCGCGGAATCGTTGTGCGTATTCAGGCTCGACTGGAGGCCATCCAGCTTCTGGACGTTTTCCTTGTGGCGTCCGTCAAAAGCCGTCTCAATCCGGGCGAGTTCCTTCTCGTGACGTTCGTCCCGCTCTCGCGAATCGGCTTCAATACGTTCGAGTTCCTCGATGGTCGCGTACACCTCCTCCAACGGCGGGTCGGGGCGCATCTCCTTGCGGATGTGCAGAAACAAGAGGATCAGCGTGCCCGCCGTGGAGGCACAGGCCAACCACCCTGCGAAGTCTGGCGGAATCGGCGACGACGCCAAATGACGCGCCTCCCAGCTGAAGGACGACGCCACGGCCACCAGCGCGCTCAGGCACAGCGGCACAGCCAGCCCGACGCTGCCGGACGCCGCCCCGCTCCCTTTGGCGGGCGAGGCCGCAAGGTCCACAACCGTGCGGCCCGTGAACGCATTCCACAGCGCGTGCGTACGCGCCACGATCTCCGCCTGCGACACGGCGTGACCCAGCCCACTGCCGGGGAAAAACAGCGTGCAGACATCCTGCGCGTCGTGGCCGTTGAGCGCCGCCCAATGGTCGCTTTTGTTCTTGGGCACGATGCCTAGGAAGCGGTTGACGTAGAGCGAGTTTTCGCCCGCCTTGCGGGTCGGCCCCACGTCGTACACCTGCGCCGAACAGTAATTGCCCTGCCACGCGACCAGGCAGAAATCGCCCACGCGCACACCGAAGCGTGCCAGCGCGGGACTCATCACCACGCCGGGAAACGTCCGGCTGTCGCAGCTCGTGCCGCCCGGATACCGCAGCGACGTGTGCGGCTCGCCGGTGGGATCGTCCTCGTAGCCGCCCGGCCCGTCGAGGTCGTTGTCCGAATCCGTCACGACCAGCAGGGGGCGGCCCGGCGCGGTGTCGAACGAGGCCGCCGCGCGCAGCCCCTTGAGCACCAGGGCACGCAGCACGCCGACCGTCCACGGCACGCCGCCCATGGCCCCGTTGGGCGTGGGACCGAGGATCGGCAGGCAGGCGTTGGGGATGTTGGGCGTCATTGATGCGGGGACCGCGTGTTGCGCGGCAGGGCGATCTGGCGGTCGCGGGTGGGCAGGTAATCGTCCATGGAAAACGGCTGGCGGGGCGGCGGCTCGGGCGGCAGGACGACGTGTTTGCGGGTGATGGTCGCGCCGCTCGCGTAGCGCACGGTGGCCTTCATGCGCCGCCCGCCGGGGTGCTCGTTGGCGAACGCCTTGGCGTCCTCCACGTCGTCAAACACAATCTCGAAAGCCCCGTAGCGGCGCATGGGTCAGGTCAGTGGCCGCCGTTGATCGCCGCGGCGGTTTTCGCGGTGCCGGTGATTTGCTTGGTCGCCTGCACGCGGCCCACGGCGACCATCACTGCGCCGATGACTTGGAACGCGAGGTCCACGGCGGTAGCCACGTCGCCGTCCAGGCCGGGCACGTTGACCTTGGCCTGCTGCAAGGCCAGCATGATGAGCATGACGGCCAGACCTTGCAGGGTGGTGGAGCGATACCACGGCTTGGCCAGTGGCGTGGGATCGGGAGAGATGGCGTTGTCCATGGATGGGGTAGGCTGGAAAGTTTTGGGGCCGTGACGCCCGGCGTGTCCGTTCGCCGGGATGCGGGGTTCAGTTCACGACACGGCCCCCGCGGTTCCTTGGGGTAGAATTTCGGTTAGGGTGCGTCGCCGACCGCCGCCGCCTTGACGCCGTCCTGGATGCCCTGGCCCAGCAGCGTCAGATAATTCTTGCTCGCGCCCTGCACGGACGAGGCCAGCGGATAGTCCGCCGTGTACACGTCGAGGATGCCGTCGAGCACCAGGGTGGTCTTCGGCGGAGCGAACATTTCCACGCTGCCGAAGAGCGCCTTCAGCACGGTCGGATCGGGCAGCTTCACGCCGCTGATCTCGTAACACACGGTCGCCGCGCCGTTGACCCACGGGGCCGTCTCAGGATGCGCCTGCACCAGCGCCTTGACCTTCGCCGCCACACAGGCGCGGATCGTCGTGCTGGCGTCAAGGGACGGCTGCGGCACCTGCACCGCCACGGTCTGCGCCGTGGCCAGCTGCTGGCGGCTGCACGCGGGCAGCGTCACGCCGATGACCATCGCCAGGACAGTCAGCAGGGCGACTTGCCAAAGGAAACCAAAGATGACACCCTGCGCGGTGGCAGGGTCGAGATGAGCAGAGCGGCGGTTGTTCGTCATGCGAGTGAGGCTCGCATGACCATCCCAAACCTGTCTAAGCGTCCATGGATTCCATGGATTCTATTGGCCTTTTTCTTCTGTCGAGCGGCACTACTTCGCTAAATCGCGGACTCGGCTCACACGCCCGTCCCGATCAAAATAAACTTCAAAATTGAAGGGGATGTAGACCTCTGACTCCTGACGAGGTACGGACGTGGTATAACGCCGAACTGGCCCCTGACCTACTCCGGGAATATAACCATCGGTGCTCGTTGTGACCTCATCGTAAGCAGTGTGCTTATAGGTGTATTGCCCTGACGAATAGACGAATTTTGTCTCTCCGGTTTTGGCATCCGTGGCTTCGGAT
>CAXTVY010000212.1:0-8054 GCA_964247665.1 uncultured Chthoniobacterales bacterium
CGCCCAAGCAGATGCCCGACGTGCTGACCCAGTGGCGCAGCCCCAACCACCCGGAATTTGCCGAGTCGCGCACGGTCTGGCGGCTGTTCAACGCCGTGACCGAAGCCATCAAAGGTAGCCTGTGGGCTTTGCCCGCGCGCACACAGGCCCTACACGGCCTTCTGGACACCCACGTCGGCTTGTTTGGCCGCAACTAACGCTCTTTCCACTCCCCCACCCCACCCCAAGCAAAAGGCCCCCGCGTGTTCGACCACGCGGAGGCCCCGTTTACAACACTACCCGAGAAGATAGCAATCCATGCCTACCGCCCAGATCGTTCCCGCGCAAGCTGACAATCATCGCGCCCTCGCCATCCCCGAAACCGGCTCCCCCGCTCCGCTGACCGTGCAGCAGGTGCTCACCCACGTGGCGCTCATCCAGCAGATCATGTCCGCCGCCATGAAAGAGGGCGAGCACTATGGACGCATCCCCGGCTGCGGTGACCGGCCCGTCCTCCTCAAACCCGGCGCGGAAAAACTCTGCCTGCTCTTTCGCTTGGCTCCAGCCTACGACGTGGAAGAACGTCAGCTTGAGCGCGGCCACCGCGAATACCGTGTGACCACCACGCTCACCAGCATCACGAGTCAGGTTCTCATCGGCCAAGGCGTCGGTGCCTGCACCACGCTGGAGAATAAGTACAAATTCCGCGCAGGTCCGGCTGAAATCACCGACCGGGCGGTGCCCCGCGCGTACTGGGAAACTCGTCAGGATGACCCGGCCAAAGCGCAGGAATTGATCGGCGGCAAAGGGTTCACGGTCAAAAAGGTGGACGGCCAGGGATGGATGGTCGCCAAAGGCGGCGAGAAGGTCGAAAATGACAATCCCGCCGACCATTACAACACGGTGCTCAAGATGGCGAAGAAACGCGCTCTCGTGGACGCCGTGCTCACCACGACCGCCGCGAGCGACATCTTCGCGCAGGACCTGGACGAATTAAACGCCAGCCTCGCCACGCTCACCCCGCAGGCCCCAGCGCAGCCTGCTCCGATTCAGAGCGCCCCGGCACCCGTTCTGGCTCCGGTGCAGGCGAAGCAGCCAGCGGCGGCAGCTGAGGCGGTGCGGATCGAAACGGTGGACTTCCGCCAAACGCAAATCCATTTCGGCAAGAACCGGGGCATGACCTTGGCAGACCTCACGCCGCAGCAAGTCCACTGGTACGAGGCGGACTGGCTACCCAAGAAAGAAGCGAACGGTGCGGGCGGAGACGGCGACCGCGCCCTCATGGCCGGATTAAAAGCGTATCGGCAGTGGCGCGAGGCCGAAAAGGCAACGCAGCAGGCTCCCCCGGCCCGCCGCGCGAGGGGCAGGCGCGGCAACCCCGCGCCCGTGCCCGCCGAACTGGCGGCATAGCGCTGGAGGGAACTTCCGACGATGGACGCCTCCCCCGTTCTTTGGACACCCGCCCTGGATACTCCCAGCGGCGGGCAGGCCCGCCCCGCACGGACAACGGCGGCTGACCAACTCGAATTTGCGCTGTCCGAACAGACGCCTTTCGACGCGCTGGCGACCACCCTGCTCAACCGGACCGCCGAAATGTTCGACCTGCATCTCGGGATGACCTTGAGCGAGTACCAGAACCGCTGGCTCGAAATCGTGGACGTGGCCACGGAAGTGACGGCAGCAGCGAGCGCCGAGAGCGTGCGCCTGCACAAACTGGCGAAGGTAAGTCCCTCCCGCGAGCGCCGCCGATGGCAGGCCGAGGCGCAAAAAGTGGACGGTTTCGTTTCGGGAGCATTGCGCGCCGCCGAGGAATGGTTTCTCAACGCCACCGAACCGCTCATGGCCGCCTACGAAGCGCGGTTTCCCGACGACGAGTGGTTCGGGCTGGTGCTGGCGGAATACCGCGCCTGCGAAGCCTACGGCAGCCTGACGCTTCGGCAGATCATCGACCTCGGCGGCGACGACGAGCCGCCGTCCGGTTCCGAGCGTTGAAGTCGCCGCGACGGTTAGGACCGCGTCCCGCGATCATGCCGCTGCTGCACCCGTTTTGTCAGCTTGCCGCGTCGCCCATCGCGGCGTCCGCCGATCCTCGGCGTCCACGCACCGCCGACTTCATCGCCGCGAACTTTCCTGACAATTCTCCCGGTTCAACCGGTTCGGCCTTCGGCTTGGCCGCCGGTGCCGGCGTGCGGCGGGAGGGCTGCCAATCATCGCGCAGCGCCGCCAAGAGCGACTGGGCAACGTTGGGCCGCTTTTGCGAATCGACCACGGCGGTTTTCTCGGCCACGTACTCGGCCCCCTTGCGCCGGTAGTAGCCGCGCACGGCCTCCGCCTGCTTTTCGCTGAGCGCGTACCTCGCCTTGACGGCCCCGACCGCCCGATCTTCCTCTATGGCGTCCCCTTCCCGCTCCAGTTCCAGTTCCATTTGTGGAGTCACGGGCAGCGCCAGCGTCTCGATGCCGGTCGGGTTGGCGCGCGGAGCAATCGTGAAATCCAGCGATTCCACAGCCTTGCTCCCTTTGGCCTTCACCTCGATGAAGCTCAGGAAAATGTCACTTTTCGCGTTGATCTCGTCCACGGCGGTCTGCACCGCCCGGCGCTTGAAATCCGCGTAATTTCCCAGCGCTGCTTTCGTTTTGCCGCGACCGGCGGGATGCAGCGCCCCCATGATCCCGCGCAACTCCGTCACGCTCACCAGGTATTTGCGCTTGAACTCCCAGCGTTTGGCGAACTGGTAGAGGCGGATCGCGTAGGCCGAGCGCATCTGCATGACCTGCTGCAAACGGAACTTGAAGAACTCCCTTTTTACCTTGAGCAGGTAGGGTTTGAGATTGCGCGAAATCTCCACAGCGAAATAGCCTTGGCCGTTGGCCGTGATCAGCGCGTCGCTAAACCAGCTTGTCACCAGTTCCACATGCTTGCCGGTGTCAGGATCGAAATGGTTCGGGATGACCAAAACCTTCGACTTCAGATTTTCGGCCAGGTCGCGCAGTTCCTTGTAAAGCTCGCTTTTGGAGAGTTTTGCAAGCTTCGCAAAATCCGAGACGTTGACGACGTAGCGCTTAAAATCCTCGTCCTCCGGCTCGATCATCGAAATCACGTAGAGAACGAGCTTCTGCTCGCGCGGCGAGAGTTCGTAGCGGGCCTCCGCCAACTGGTTCGACTGCCAGACGACGGTGTTGTCCCCAGGCTGCTTCTGCCAGGAGACAATTTGCCCGCTCATGGACACTGGCATAGCGACAATCCTGACAAGAATCAACCAAAGTCATTTTAAGTGACCGGGAAAAACGTCAGGATTGCCAGCAGCAACCGGGAGAAACGTCAGGATTGCAACCGGGGAAAATGTCATGATAGGTGCGGTGGGAAAGTGGAATCGATGGTCCAACCGCCACTGATTCAGCCCGTTTCGACCGGGGAAAATGTCAGGATTGCTGGAAGCGACGCTGTTTCGCACCGAATAGGGGAAAATGTCAGGATCGGCAGGAACTACCGGGGAAAACGTCGGGATTCGACCGGGGAAAATGTCAGGATCACTGGGGGTGAAACGTCAGGATCGCGAAGCCATTTGCCGGGGAAAATGTCAGGATAAGCCGGGGAAAACGTCAGGATCGCTCCGAAATCAGCCAGCGTAAAATCCGACCGGGAAAAACGTCGGGATCGTGTGAATAATTATCCCGTTCCACCTCTAGAAACGTCAGAATTCGGGCGCAGGCTACACGCTGCAAAATTTGCCGGGGAAAACGTCAGAATTCCACACCCCCAAAGCCGCCTAAGAACTAAGAACTACAAGAACCATAAAGAACGATGAAGACTTCAAAACCAGCGAAGAACATTTTACGCCAGAGAGGAAGGTTACCCATTCAAATGGCCGTCATTCTCCAGTGACACCGCCGAAGCTGTGGAACAATCTACGTCACGCTGAAAATCCCCCTCCCACCTTTTTGCGGAGCGCAGTGGGTACTTTGCTGTCACTTAAATTGATTTCGCAGGGAAATGGCTTCCCCGATCCGCCGTTGTGGCGCAGCAAATCGCGCTGGGTACAATGATGGAATCTCGGCGGCAGCACTCCGAATTTCCGCCGCACCAACGCGCTGGCATCGTCTTGTATACAAGTGCTGCCGCACCCCTTCGCCCGAGACTCTGATTGTAACGGCGGCCGGCAAATTTTCTGCCGTCTTGCCTCTTGTATACAAGAGACGCGACCCAAATCTTGATTTCGGTCACCGCCCACTCGCTGCACGCTAAGTACCCAAGGCGTAAATTGCCTTTCTAGAAATTGCTCATCGTTAGCACCCAATCCCTTTTTTACCTGCGGCCGGGTGACGACTTGGCGTTCGCGGTCATTCGGCTGCTGGGCAACGGTCGAACCAAACACAGTCTTGGCGCTACGCCGCAGGCTGCTACCTTGGGTTGCGCCGAAACCGGAACCGGCCAACACTACTTTCCACTCCATGGGCTGGTCGTTTCGAGAAAGCATCAAAATTTTGCCGGGCATCCGGCTCAATTTCAGCCGCCGAGGAGTCGGGGCGAGCATCGGCCCCAAAGGACTGCACCTAGGCTTTGGCGGCGGACGCGCTCCCAGGATCACCGGCGGGATCGGTCCCTTGCACTACTACCAATCTCTCGGGTCCAACCGGGGTGAACACCATCGTGCAGCGCCCGTGCGTCGACGGCGCACCCCTTTCGGCTTGCTGATTCTCCTGGTCGCTGGCGTTGGCGCGTGGTTCGGCTGGAAAGCTCTGCCATCCCAGTGGAAATCCATGCTGCTTGCCCCGGTGTCCGCGTGGTTTTCGACGCCAGCCGAACCGGACACATCGAGCGCCCACCAGACGACCACCCTGCCGTCGGCTGTTTCCGATCAAGCGCCCGCCCCGGCTTCACCGCAGGAGCGGTACAGTCCGAAAGCGGATGCTTCCAAGCACAGAGGACCGACATACCCCGAACCCTCACGGTAATCCCGTGCAATCTTTGGACTTGGCGTTGCCGTAATATGGCGGAAGCGTGTCCCACGCATTTTCTGCGTGTCCGCCGACGCTCACTTGGGCTACAACATTTGTTGCCATAATGACTTGGGACGAACTCACCGACCTGCTCACCGAGTTGGGCGAGCAGTACGACGTGAAGGTTCACGTCGTCAAACGCGATGGATTGGACACGGTCGCTCTCCACCTGCCGCCGGTGGCGTGGTTCGTTTCCATGAAATTCGCCGGCAGTTTGAACGTGGGAGTCTACGAGGGCGACGACCACCGGCTGATCGGCACCGAGCAGATCCCCTTGGCGGAACTGACGCCAGAATTCGTGCGGGAACGCGTTGAGCACGCCGCCGCCGAGTTGCTCGGCCTGGCACTCGATCCGGACGCCGTGCGGGATTTCTTTGCCCGCCTCCAGGAGCAACGCTCCCGCGACATCGAGCCAACCCGCTTCAGGGACATCGACCAAGGAGCGTCGTAAAGGAGGGGTGTCACACGCCCACCGCTTGATACCAACCGACGACCGTCATGAGAACTCGCCGAGGTGATCTTTTGCGGCTCGCCGAGGAGGGAGCCTTCGACGTGATTGCGCACGGCTACAATTGCTTCTGCACGATGGGAGCGGGGATCGCCAAGGGCGTGGCGGCACGGTTCCCGCAGGCGCTGGAGGCGGACCGGCGAACGCCCAAGGGCGAACGGACCAAGCTCGGCACCTGTTCCTTCGCCGAGGTTGAGACGCCGCACGGCAGGCTCACGGTCGTCAACGCCTACACCCAATTCCATTACCGTGGACGCGGCGACAAAGCGGACTATGAAGCGATCCGCGCGTGCCTGCGCTGGCTGGCAGAGCACCATGGCCAAGCCAGGATCGGCTTGCCAAAGATTGGCGCGGGCCTGGCGGGCGGCGACTGGCCGCGCATCGAACGGATCATGGACGAAGAGTTGGCGGGTTGCGATGCCACGTTGGTAGAATACCAGCTTTGAAAAACGGCGTCGGACTTTGGGGGTTCGTCCTGCCACACTTGGGGAGATCCTTCCTTTTTCGATGGACGATCCTTTCCACCTCAACCGCTTCGTGCTGGCGCAACAGGACGACTACGAGCGTGCCCTCGCGGAAATAAACAACGGGCGGAAACGCTCCCACTGGATGTGGTACATCTTTCCGCAGCTCGACGGGCTGGGCTCCAGCTCTACGGCGCGGCGTTACGCGATCAAGAGCGCCGACGAAGCGCGAGCCTATCTCGTGCATCCCATCCTCGGCCCGAGGCTGCTGGCCTGCGCGGCGGCGGCGGTCGCCAACGCGGGAAACGACGCCATCGAAATCTTCGGTTCGCCCGACGACCTGAAGCTGCGATCCAGTGCCACGCTCTTTGCCTGCGTGTCCGCCGATGACTCGGTGTTTCACCGTCCGCTGCTGAAATTCTATCCGGGCGGACCCGACATGACGACGCTTCGATTACTCGGAACGTGAGGGAAGCCTGAATTTCAAGGTGGAGCGCCGGGGCCGAAGCCAGCCCCTTGCCCTAAAAGTTGCGCTCGCAGGCTGGACGATTTAACGGGCGAACAGATACGCGACGGCCGCCGGGAAGCGTTGGGCCCAGGCAATCTCGTTGTGCTGCGCTCCTTGGTCGACCGTGAGCTTTGTCTCGATGCCAGCCCGGCGGAGCACGGCTTCCAGACGATGGGCTTCGTCAACCGCCAATTGGTTTTGCGGGTCCATCGAACCGGCAGGTGCCAGCGGCACCACCTCGCGCGTGCCGATATCGATCCACACGCGTGTGCCGACGAGGCCGGCGGGGTCCGCCGCCGTGTCTTCGATGGTCGTCTGGTTGTCCCACCAGAGCGCGGGCGACATGGCGAGCACGCCGCCGAAGACACCGCGATGCCGCCGCGCGATCTCCAGGGAAACCAGGGCGCCGAGCGACGAGCCGCCAATGAACGTGCCCGCGGGCCCGGTCTGCACCCGGTAGGCTCGTTCCACGAATGGCAGGATACCGCCCAGGACTAGGTCCGCGTAGGCCGCACCGCCACCGCCGCCGTCCTGCGGATCAACATCGAACGTGTACTCGCGCGTGCGGTCCACGCCCGCGTTGTCGATGCCGACGACGATCAGGGGCGGCACGGTCCCCTGCGCGATGAGCCAGGTCAGCGTTTCATCGACCTGCCACTCGCTGCCGTAGGCGCTGGTCGCCCGGTCGAAGAGGTTCTGCGCGTCTTGCAGGTACAACACCGGAAAGCGCGTCTGCCCATGGTCTAGGGCGTCGTAACCGGGTGGCAGCCAGACACGGATCGAGCGGGCGTCGTGTGAAGCCAAGACGGGCACCTGCTCGATGCGCAGGCTGCCGACTACCGTGTTCACCGTGACGGGTTCGCTGGCCCAGCGCTCCACCGTCGCCGTGATCGGTGTGGCGGCCCAATCGATGTGCGCCACCCGGTTGGTCCGGTCGCTGCCGTCCGCCGCCTTTTCCACGGCGTCCCAACTGCCGCGGGTGAACTTGTACTCCAGCGTTTGACCGGGTTCGAGCGCCAGGATACCGGAGTAGGTGCCGTCGTCGGCGCGGGCCAATTGCACGCCGTCGGCTTTTCAGTTTCCCACGCCGGGCAGCGAACCCGCCAGGAACACGGATGCGTTTGCCGGAGTGTCAGCCGGCACGTGCACGATCAGCGGCTGGGGCATCGTTTGGGAAGCGCTCACACCTCCCGGGTCATGAACACGCTGTTCGGGTCCTCGACGTAGCTGGCAAAAGGTCCGCACGGCTGGAAGCCGAACCGGCGGTAGAGCCGGTGCGCGGGCTCGAAGAATGCCATCGACCCCGTTTCCAGGCTCAGGCGGCGAAAACCGCGCTGCTTGGCTTCTGCGATGAGATGTTGGAGCAGCAGCGTGCCGACGCCCCTGCGGTGGTGTGCCCGGGCGGTGCGCATGGATTTGACCTCGGCGTGCTCGGCATCCAAGGCTTTCAACGCTCCGCAGCCGACCAGGTCCGCACCGTCCCAAACACTCCAAAAGGTGATGTCGGGCTGCCGCAATCCGTCGAGGTTCAAAGCGTGCCGGCTTTCCGGCGGGGACGCGGCGGCCATGTCTTCGAGATGTTCGGACAGGAGCGC
>CAXTVY010000213.1:0-8006 GCA_964247665.1 uncultured Chthoniobacterales bacterium
ATCGTCGCCATCGCCAATCCCGCGCCATTAACCAGACAGGCGATGTCGCCGTCCAGGCCGATGTAGTTGAGGCCGAATTTGCTCGCCTCCACCTCGCGCGGGTCTTCCTCGGCCACATCGCGCATCGCCGTGATGTCCTTGTGCCGGTAGAGCGCGTTGTCGTCAAAGTTGAACTTGGCGTCCAGCGCCAGCACCTTGTTATCGGGGGTCAGCACCAGCGGGTTGACCTCCACCATCGAGCAATCGCACGCCATGAACAGCTTGAAGAGGTTGAACACCACCTCCGACGCCTGCTTGTTGAGCGCGCCGCCAAAGCCGAGCTGCCGCGCGACCGTCCGCGCCTGGTAAGGTTGCAGGCCCAGCGCCGGGCTGACATGGACGCGCAGGATCTTTTCGGGTGTCTTCTCGGCGACGGACTCGATCTCCACCCCGCCCTCCGTGCTGGCGATGACCACCGGTGCACCCGTGGCGCGGTCCATCAGGATGGCCAGATAGTATTCCTTGGCGATCTCGACCCCTTGCGCGACGAGCACCTGGTTGACCAGCCGCCCCTCGGGGCCGGTCTGGTGCGTCACGAGGGTCTGGCCGAGCATCTTGGAGGCGACTTCCTGCGCCTCCTCGGGCGTCTTGACGAGGTGGACGCCGCCCTTGAACCCGTTCGTGAACGTGCCCTTGCCGCGTCCCCCGGCGTGGATCTGCGCTTTGACGACCAGATCACCGCCACCAATCTCGCGAGCGATGTTGCCCGCTTCCTCCGGCGTATGGGCGACCTTGCCCGGGGCCGTGGCGACGCCGTATTTCTGGAAGAGTTCCTTGGCTTGGTATTCGTGGATGTTCATGCGCGGAAAATGGCGGGGCTGGGATAGGAAAAGCGGCGGAAGGAACGGGGGCACCCGGGCGGGCCGTCCGGCGGTCGCGGCGGAGTTTCAACGTAGGAGCGGGACGGAAGGGGCGTCAAGCGCAAGTTCCTTGCGCTGGCACAGGTCCGTGGAGCTTTGCTTTGTCCGGAGGATCGGAGCCACGTCCCGGTCGAAAAGCCAGGGCCGGAGCCTTAGCAAATTTCGGACCCGACTTCGGCAGAAAACAAAGAAAAATATCGCCGCTGCCGCTTCCACACTGGAGAGCAACGCAAGAAAGTATTTCGCACGCCTGCTTGGATGGCATGGAAAAAATTTCTCGCAAAATCATGTTTGACACTCACGCATGAAATCAGTATTCCCGGGGCCTTATGGAAAAACACACGGCTACTTCATTGGCAATCAAGGGTTTGGCGGGGGCGGTTGCACTCGCCGGTGGAACCCAGGCATACGGCGCGGTGGTCTCGGCCACGTTGCCCTCCAACATCACCGGGACTGGCACGACCGGCGAAGTCCTGTCCACCTGGGATGTGAACGGCGACGGGGCCGACGACTTCATCTTCGGGGCGGGTGCCGCGAATATCGGCGGGTCCAAGTATCTCGCCTACACGGGGGTGACCGCCTACAGCGGCGGCGTGGTGGGTTACACGATTACCGGTCCGAATGCTTCATACTACTATGGCACGAACCTCACGAAGGGCACGGCGATCGGCGGCGCCAGCACCTTCGTGCAGGGCTCCTACCTGACCAACCTCAGCATCAAGTATGGCACCACGACGGTAGGTCAGTTCGGAACGAACAGCTATCTCGGCTTCAGTTTCACCGCCACCGACGGCACGCATTACGGTTACATCGAGCTGACCAGCACCGTCGCCAGCACCGCCAAGCCAGGAACGAGCAAAGGCAGTCTGACTTTCACCAAGGCGGCCTACGATAACGTGGCGGGTGAAGCCATCGCCGTGGGCGCGCTGCCGACGGCGGTGCCCGAGCCCGGGTCCCTGGCGGCCCTCGCCTTCGGCGCGGCGGGCGTGGCGGGCGCGGCGGCGTACCGTCGGCAACGGGCTACCCAGACCGTCGCCTGAGGAACGTCTGGTCCGGCATCTACTCTTCATCTGGCCATCCCGGCGTTCTCCTTCGAGGACGCCGGGATTTTCTTTGTCGCCCTTGCCCCCTGACCTATCATTGTACGCATGTCCAAACGCTTGACCCAACGCGTCCTGCTCCTCGGCTGGGACGCGGCGGACTGGAAGATCATCCACCCGCTGCTCGACCGAGGCGAGATGCCCGCGCTCAAGAATTTGATCGAAAACGGCGTCAGTGGCAACCTGGCCACGCTCGAACCGATCCTCTCACCGATCCTGTGGAATTCCATCGCCACTGGCAAGTACGCGGACAAGCACGACATCCTCGGCTTCGTCGAGCCCACGCCCGACGGCCAGGGGGCCCGGCCGGTCAGCAGCACCTCGCGCCGGGCCAAGGCACTGTGGAACATCCTCAGCCAGTCCGGGCTGCGGAGCGGCATCGTCAACTGGTTTGCCTCGCACCCGGCCGAGCCCATCGCAGGCACGGTCTTTACCAACAATTTTCCCGAGATCACCCCCACGGAAGCCGGAAAAATCGCGCCGCTGCACCCTCGCGCCGTCCATCCCCCCGACCTGCGTGAGATTGCGGAATCGCTTCGTGTGCGGCCCCGCGACATCACTGCGGAGCAGATGCTCCCTTTTTTCCCGGAGGCAGTCCCGTCCGATCCACAGGACCCGCGCCTGCAGATGCTCGCGCACCTGCTCGCCGAATGCGCCACGGTGCAGAACGCCGCGACCTTGCTCGCGGCCGGCGACGAGTGGGACCTCCTGGCCATCTACTACGAGACCATCGACCACGCCGGGCACGGCTTCATGGAGTACCATCCGCCCGCCATGGCCCACGTCAACGCGGAGGACGCCGCCGCGTTTTCTTACGTGGTCCGGGCGGTGTACCGCTTCCACGACATGCTCCTGGCGCAGTTGCTGGCCCTGGCCGGGCCGGAAACCACGGTGATCATCCTTTCCGACCACGGATTCCACAGCGACGAACTGCGTCCTGCCGTGACGAACCATTCCCGTAATCCCAGCGACAAGTTCGGCCCGGAGATGAACCCCGTGGCCTGGCACCGCCAACAGGGGATTTTTGTGGCGGCGGGCCCCGCCATCCGGCGTGATGAACTGCTGCACGGCGCGAGCCTGCTCGACATCGCGCCGACCGTGCTCACCCTGCTCGGTCTGCCCGTCCCCGAGGACATGGATGGCCGACCCCTGACGAAAATCCTCCTGGACCCACCCGCCGAACCGGAGCACGTCGCTTCCTACGAGGAACCGCATCCGCTCGACGGCATGCACCGCGACCTCCCCGAGGAGGAAACGGACCCTTGGGCGGCCCGGCAGGCGCTGGAGCAACTCGCGGCCCTGGGCTACATCGAAATGCCCGACGCTGGCGATTCGACCAAAATGGCAGCGGCGGCACTCCGGGACCGGAAGTGGAATCTCGCGCAGGTCTACCTGTTCTCCGGCCGTACCGCGAAGGCAGAGCCCCTGCTC
This sequence comes from uncultured Chthoniobacterales bacterium, assembly GCA_964247665.1. Classification (GTDB taxonomy): domain Bacteria; phylum Verrucomicrobiota; class Verrucomicrobiia; order Chthoniobacterales; family SZAS-18; genus CAHJWO01. The sequence goes on from CAXTVY010000213.1 coordinate 3,431, forward strand.
CGCGAGCTGTTGGCCCAGCAAAACGATCCGTCGATGCGCTGCTGTCTCGCCCTGAGCCTGCTGGGCTTGCGGCGGCCCCAGGAGGCAATCGAGACCGTTGCTCCGTTGCTCACCGGAGATGCCCCCAACCCAATGGCGCGGCTGCTCATGGGCCGCGCCAAGCTGCGGCTCGGCGACATGGCGGAAGCCCTGCTCTGGCTCGAACCCTTGCGCGAAGATGAAATGGGATTGCCCCGCCTGTGGCAGGCCCTGGGCCAGACCTACCTGCGCGGCGGGATGCTGCCCGAAGCCGAGGCTGCCTTCCGCCGCGCCCTGGAACGCGATGAAGACGACGCTGAAGCCCACGACGGCCTGGGCGTGGTTCTGCGCCGCCAGCGGCGGTACGAGGACGCCATCTACGAGCACATGCGGGCCGCGGCGCTCCAGCACCATCGCGCCCAGACGCACGTCAACCTGGGGATCGCACTGGCGCAGAGCGGCCAGACCGACTGGGCGATCCGCGCCTTCGAGCAAGGGGCACAGCTTGCACCGGACCAGCCTTTTCCCCATCGCTGTCTGGCGCGCCTGTACTTCTCCAAAAAGAAGGACCGCGCACGCGCGCGTTTCCACGCCGAGGAAATGCTGCGCCGCCGCCACGCCCAGCGCGAGCAGGGAGAAGCTGCCCCGGCGGCAGCCGCCTGAGGTTCCAGGTGCCGACAATCATGGACGCCATGGAACCTCCTTCCTGGATCACGGTGGTCAGCGGCCTGCCGCGCTCGGGCACGTCGCTGATGATGCAGACCCTCGCCGCCGGGGGCATCCCGCCGCTGACCGACGCCACGCGCGCCGCCGACGCGAGCAACCCGCGCGGGTATCTGGAACTGGAGGCCGTCAAGCGGCTCAAGCTGGATCGCGCCTGGCTGCCGGAGGCGCGGGGCAAGGCGGTCAAGATCATCCACCTGTTGCTGCCCGAGCTGGCGGCCGGGCCGGTGCCCGGAGGAGAACCGTTGACGTACCGGGTGGTGATGATGCGCCGGCCGGTGGCGGAGGTGGTGGCGAGTCAGCGCGCGATGCTGGCGCGGCAGGGCAAGGCGAGCGCCGCCGTGCCGGACGCGCAGTTGGAAAAGCTGTTTACCGACCAGCTCGCGCGGGTGGAACGCTGGCTGGAGGATCGGCCGGAGTTCAAGGTGTGCACGGTGGACTATCCCACATTGGTATCATCCCCGGCCGAGACGGCCGCGCGGTTGAACGCGTTCCTGGGCGGCGGTCTGGACGAGGCGGCGATGGCGCAGGCAGTAGACCCGGCGTTGTACCGGGAGAAGAGGTGAAGGTGGCGCGTGGCGCGTGGCGGGTGGCGGGTGACTGACAAAGCAAGCGTCTCTCTCAAAACGTCTGTCATCCTTTGGCTGCATTGCACTCCGCTCGGGATGACAGACGTTTTGAGGGAATGGCTTTTCTTTGTGGACACCCCGCCACCCGCCACCTTCCGCAACCCGCAACTCGCCACGCGCCACCCCGCCTTCTCAGAACTCCGCCATGTCCGCTGGCAACGGCGCTTCCACGGTCCTCGGCTCCCCCGCCCCGGCGTCGAACGTCAACCGCCACGCGTGCAACGCGTGCCGGTCCAGCCACAGCACACGCGCCAGCTCCGGCGTCCAGCCCGTTTCGATGAACCGCAGGTAACACCCCTCATCGGGACCGTAGATCTTGTCACCCACTACCGGGTGCCCCAGGTGCGCCAGATGCACCCGGATCTGGTGCAGCCGGCCGGTCCCGGGCCGCGCGCGTACCACGCTGTAGCGGCCATCCCCCGCCCCGGCCCCGCGCCACTCACCCCGGCGCAACACCTCGAACCGCGTCCGTGCGGGCGCGCCGTCGGGGTGGATCGCGCGTTTGAGCCAGACCCGCGTTTCCCCCTTTTCGCCCTGACGCAGCAACGGCGCATCCACGGTGCGCTCATCCCAGGCGGGCCAGCCCCACACCAGGGCCAGGTATTCCTTGCCGATCCGCCCGCGCATCATGTCCAGCGAGAACCGCCGCGCCGCCGCGGCCGTCTTGGCGACGAGGAGCAAGCCGCTCGTCTCGCGGTCCAGCCGATGGATGAGCGACACCTGCCCGCCGTTGGCGATCTCGTAGGCGAGCAGGCCGCGCAGGCCGTCGAGGAGCGTCACCGGGCCGCCGGGGCGCGTCGGGTGAACGAGCAGGTGCGCGGGTTTGCTGACCACGAGCCAGTCGGCGGCTTCGGCCACGATCAGAATGGAAGCCGGAAGCCGGAGAGCGGAAGTCAGAGGTCCCACGAAGTGCGCTGGTGAAGGGTGGGAAGCCAGTGTGGCGCGTTTCTTTTGCCACTGGCAACCGGCAACGTACTGTAAGCGTTCTCCTTTTCACTTCCCAGTTCCGCCTTCCGCCTTCCGCCTTTCGCCTTCCGCTTTCCCTCCATGCCTTCCTCCGCCATCCGCCTGCAAAACGTCTCGCGCCATTACGGACCGCCCGAAAGCCGCGTGCACGCCTTGCGCGACATCAGCCTGGAAATCGCGGACAAGGACTTCGTGGCGATCACTGGCCCGAGCGGTTGCGGCAAGAGCACACTCATGCACCTGCTCGGCGGGCTGGACACACCCGACAACGGCGAGATCTTCGTGGGCGACCTGGCGCTGCACGCCGCCGACGAACGCGCGTTGACCCGGTACCGCCGCTGCGACCTGGGCATCGTGTTCCAGTTCTTCAACCTGTTGCCGACCATGAGCGTGCTGGAGAACGTCAGCCTGCCGCTGTTGCTGGCGGGGGATTCGCCCGCGCGGGCCGAGCCGCTGGCGCTGGAACTCCTGGACCTGGTGGGGATGGTGCCGCGCGCCGGGCATTTCGTGCATCAGCTCAGTGGTGGCGAGTTGCAGCGCACGGCGATTGCGCGCGCGTTGATCCATCGGCCGCGCCTGCTCCTGGCCGACGAGCCGACGGGCAACCTGGATTCGGCGGGGGCCACGCGCGTGCTCGAAGTGCTCCAGCGCGTCGCCGCGCAGGCGTTGACGACGCTGGTGGTCGTCACGCACAGCGAGGAGGTCGCCCAGGCCGCGACGCGGCGCATCCGGCTCAAGGACGGGCGGTTGGTGGAGAAGGCAGAAGGATAGGTCGCTCCGGTCGTCCCCTGGCAGGACGGCGGACACGGGGTTCCTCCTTCTGCCACCCGCCCCCGCAAACGCACCGCGGTTGCCTGCATCCTGCGTCTTTCCCCTTTTGCCAGGACGCGCTACCGTCCATCCCACCATGGACGAAAAAAACTGTCTCGTCACCGGCGGTACCTCCGGCATCGGCCGGGCGGCGGCAATGCAACTCGCGCGCCAGGGGTTCAACGTGCTCCTCACCGGCCGCGACCGCGCCCGGGGCGAGGCCGCGGCGGCGGCGATCCGCGCGCAGGACGGCGGCGGCAAGGCCGAGTTTCTCACGGCGGACTTCGCATCGCTCACTTCCGTGCGCGCGCTGGCCGACGACGTGCGCCGCCGCTGCGACCGGCTGCACGTCCTGGTCAACAACGCGGGCTTCGTCAGCGGCAGCCGGACCCGCCGGTTGACCGCCGACGGATTCGAGGAAACGTTCGCCGTCAACCATCTGGCGACCTTTTTACTCACCGCCCTGCTGCGCGACCGGCTGGCCACCGGCACACCGGCGCGCGTGGTCACGGTGTCCTCCGACGCGCACCGCATGGTGAGCACGCTCCCCTTCGACAACCTGCAATGCGAACGCCGCTACAAGCCGTTCCTGGCCTACGCGCAGTCGAAGCTCGCCAACGCGCTTTTCACCCGCGAGCTGGCCCGGCAACTGGAGGGCAGCGGCGTCACGGCCAACTGCCTGCATCCGGGTGTGGTCCGTACGGGCATCTGGCAGGCCGCGAGCGGGGTACTGGGATTCATTGCGCGGCTGGCTCAGCCATTCATGATTTCCGCCGAACGCGGCGGCCACGCGGTGACGCGGCTCGCCTCCGACCCGGACTTGGCAGGGGTGACAGGACGCTATTACAACCGCGAACGCGAAACCTCGGCCGCGCCCGGCGCGTGCGACCCCGGGGCCGCCGCGCGGCTGTGGACCGAGAGCGAGCGGATGGTCGGATAGTGGAGCTTGGCGTAGGGCCGGGCCTCCGGCCCTACCTTGGACGAACGCCGCCGGTGGCAGCAGCACCCAGCCTTGATTTTTCCCCCGGCGCGGCCATGCTGTCCTCCCCGTTGTTGCCGCCATGACCACCTCCCCCGTCGCCCGCCACGTCCAGAGCATCCCGCGCTCGGGCATCCGCGATTTCTTTGAAGTCGTCCAAACCATGAGCGGCGTCATCAGCCTGGGCATCGGCGAGCCGGATTTCGTCACGCCCTGGCACATCCGCGAGGCCGCCGTGTACTCGCTCGAACAGGGCCACACGGGCTACACGTCCAACCTCGGCCTGCCCCGTCTGCGCACGGAAATCGCCGCCTACGTCCAGAAACACTTTGGCGTGGCCTACGAAGCACAGACGGAAGTGCTCGTTTCCGTGGGCGTCAGCGAGGCCATCGACCTTGCCCTGCGCGCCCTGCTCGACCCGGGCGACGAGGTGCTCTACCACGAGCCCTGC
>CAXTVY010000214.1:0-1189 GCA_964247665.1 uncultured Chthoniobacterales bacterium
GGCATGGCGCGCGAAAAGCTCATCAAAAACCTCCAGGAACGCGACGCGCTCGGGCAGATCGAGGAGGAGATCCTGCTGGGCAAGACCCTTGCTTTCCTCAGTGCGAATGCTACCGTGGAAACCATCACTCCCGGCGAGGCCGAGGCCGAGGCCGGGGCGGCTGAATCCCAGCCCGAAACACCCTCTTTATGACCCATTTTCCCAGCTTCAATTGGCCTGCCACGTCGCCCCTGTCTCCGGTTGAGGCCAGCGGTATCGCGGCGGTCGCGCCGACCAACGCTTACTACCCGACCCCGTATGTCATCGAGCGCACGGGGCGCGGTGAGCAGTCCTACGACATCTATTCCCGGTTGCTCAAGGACCGGATCATCTTCCTGGGCACCGCCATCGACGACCAGGTGGCCAACGCGGTCATCGCCCAGCTCCTGTTCCTCCAGATGGATGACCCGAAGAAGGACATCCACATCTACATCAACTCGCCCGGCGGCAGCGTCACGGCGGGTCTGGCCATCTACGACACGATGCAGTTCGTGACGTGCGACGTGACGACGTACTGCCTGGGCATGGCGGCCTCCATGGGTGCCGTGCTGATCGCCGCCGGCACGAAAGGCAAGCGGTATGCGCTGCCGAATTCGGACATCATGATCCACCAGGTCAGCGGCGGCGCGCAAGGGCAGGCCAGCGACGTGGAGCGGACCGTGGAGTTCATGTTCAAGCTCAAGAAGCGGCTCATCAAGATTCTCGCCGACCATTGCGGTCAGCCGGAGGAAAAGGTGAAGAACGATTCCGACCGTGATTATTACATGAGCGCAACGGAAGCCAAAAACTACGGTTTAGTTGATCAGGTGGTCGAGTCCCGCAAGGAACTCAAGCCCGACAGCAAGCCCGAGCTGACCGGCGTCGGCACCCAGGCGATGATCGACAGTGCGCTGGACAATGACCTGCCCGGCGGTGTGAACGATCCGGCCCGGGCGGAGACGCGCTGAACGCGCGGTGCGGGTTGAACGCAGGTAAACTTTGTCCGGTCTGAAACCCTTGTCTGGCACGCGGATGGCTGATAGCAACTGATTCCCTTTCCCACATGGCCCGAGCTTCCAACCTCACGATGTGTTCCTTCTGTGGCAAAAGCCACGCCGAGGTACGCAAACTCATTGCCGGGCCGGGAGTCTACATCTGCGATAGCTGCATC
>CAXTVY010000214.1:1199-7944 GCA_964247665.1 uncultured Chthoniobacterales bacterium
AACATCCTCGACAAGGAACTCAACGACGATGCCCGCCGCCAATCGACGGTCATCCGGGTGCCCAAGCCGAAGGAGATCCGCGCGCAGTTGGACCGTTACGTGATTGGCCAGGACATGGCCAAGAAGGTGCTCTCGGTCGCGGTCCACAACCACTACAAGCGCATCACCCAGAGTGGCCCTGGCGGCAGCGAGGGAACTTCCCTGCCGTTGGACCCGATGGCGGACGTGGAAATCGAGAAGAGCAACATCCTGCTCATCGGGCCCACGGGTTCGGGCAAGACCCTCCTCGCCCGCACGATGGCGAAGATCCTCGACGTGCCTTTCTGCATCGCCGATGCTACCACGCTGACAGAAGCGGGGTACGTGGGCGAGGACGTGGAGAACATCATCCTGCGCCTGCTCCAGAACGCCGATTACGACGTGAAACGCGCGGAGATCGGCATCGTCTACATTGACGAGATCGACAAGATCGGCCGTAAAACGGACAACGTCAGCATCACCCGCGATGTGTCGGGCGAGGGCGTGCAGCAGGCGCTCCTGAAGATCTTGGAAGGCAGTTCCTGCAACGTGCCGCCGCAGGGTGGCCGCAAGCACCCGCATCAGGAGTACATCCAGGTGAACACGGAGAAGATTCTCTTCATCTGCGGCGGCGCATTCGTCGGGCTGGACAAGATCGTGCAGCGCCGGTTGGGCAGCAAGACGCTCGGGTTCAACATGGGTGGCATCAACATCGAGGAAGCCTCGCGTGATGCGCTCAAACAGCCGGAGCCCGAGGATCTGCTGGCATTCGGCATGATCCCCGAATTCATCGGCCGCCTGCCCGTACTGACGACCATTGATCCATTGACGGAAGAAGAGTTGATGATGGTGCTCACCGAGCCGAAGAACTCGATGATCAAGCAGTACAACAAGCTGTTTTCGATGGAAGGCGCGAACCTGACGGTGACGCGCGACGCCCTGCGGGCACTCGCTTCGCAGGCGGTCAAGAAGGGCACCGGGGCGCGCGCGCTGCGCAGCCTGCTGGAGCGCTTGATGCTCGACGTGATGTACGATTTGCCCAGCCGCGAAGACATCGCGGATGTGACGATCAACCGCGCCGTGGTCGAAGGCCGCCGCAGCCCGTTGATTCGCAAGAAACAGGATCAGGACGCGGCCTAGACTTCCTTTCCGCAAGATTTTAGCCACAAAATGGGGGAATTATTTTCCATCCTCTTTGTGCTTTTAATGCCTTTTGTGGCTAAAAATCTGAAAGGGGGCAGGATGAAGCGAGAAATTAGGCGCTTTTCCAGCCGGGGATTCTCGTTTCTATTTTACAACTGGCGGTTGGCTCCTTACTTCTTGTCTTCCGTTCCCCCCTGCGTCCTATGCCGAAGCTGAAGATCATGATGCCCGAAACGGGCGAAGTTATCCATGAACTCGTCGATGAGGTCATCACTCTGGGCCGGGTGCCCGACAACATGATCCAGGTCGAGGATGCCAGCGTCAGCAGTCGGCACGCTCAACTCAACGTGATCGAGGGCGGCAACTACCATCTCCAAGACCTCGGCTCGACCAACGGCACGCGCGTCAACGGCGCGCCCGTCGGCGAGGCCCCGTTGCGCAACGGCGACCGCATCCGCTTCGGTTCCGTCGAGGCGTCTTATCTTTCCGACAACGCCACAGCGGTCACGCCCCTGCCGGCCGCTGCTGCGCCGGTGGCGCAGCCCGCCGCGGAAAGCCGCCGCCCGACGAATTTTTCCAACGCCTCGCCCTTTCAGAAAAAGGGCCGCCAGATCGATCCGGCAGGCAAGTACATCATGCTTTGCGCACTCGCGGCGGTTTTGCTGTTCATCGTTGCGCTGGTCAGCATTTTCATGCTGCACAAGCCCGTTTAAACAAAGGTGGAGGGTGGGGGGACGGCAGGATGAACACGGTTCTCACGGCGGCGGATCACCTCCCCCGGTTGCGCTGTCAGCGGCGGACGCTGGAGCCCGTGCGTGCAGAACCGGCCAGCGCATTCTGGCAGGAGATCGTGCCCATCGTCCTGTGTGAGAATGTCGGCGGTGGTCCGGCAACGCAGGCCACCCGCGTGCGGACCGCCTGGGACGAGCGTGAATGGCGGCTGCTGTTCGAGGCCGATGACTCCCGGCCCTGGGCGACCCTGACCACCCACGACGCCCCCTTGTGGACCGAGGAGGTCATGGAAGTGTTTTTCGATCCGGTGGGCGACCTGGAGAGTTATTTCGAGGTCGAGATCAATCCGCTGGGTGCGGTGGCCGATGTGGTCCTGCGGCGGACGCTCAGCGGCTGGCGCAAGGATTTCGCCTGGCACGTGGAAGGGCTCGTCAGCGCCGCGCGGCTGACTCCTGCGGGTTGGGCGGCGGAGCTGGCGATCCCGTTCGAGGGATTGGGCTCATCGCTGCGGCCGGAAGCGGGCCGGTCGGATTGGCGGGTGAACTTTCTGCGCGTGGACATGCCGGGCGGCCCGGGCACGGGGCAGGACCTGAGCGCGTGGTCGCCCACGCGGCTGCGCAACTTCCACCGGGCGGAGGTGTTCGGCACGGTGGAGTTCGTGGGGTGAAATTTCGGCCAGCCGCTGAAGTGGCGGTCTAGAATAAGGCCCTGTTCACCCTCCGAGCGACTCCCGGATTGTCGGTCTGGCTGACAGGTCTCGGGTTCAGTGCAGAATCAGCGTGCAGTCCAGTGGTTCGGGCAAGAGCGCATCATCGACCCACAATGGCGGCAACGCCTCGGGGAGCACCAGGCTCGCGATCTCCAGCCCGGCGTCACCGCTGCTGCTCGGAGCCCGCTCGTACCTTCCTGCCAGCACCGCCCCACCTTCGCCCGAGCCTGCGGCGGCAACCCTGACCCATGGCTGGTCGGGTGCCGTCCCCCCGATTTCGATCATGCCTTGCCGGGCCGCCGGGCCGCCCCCGAGCAGCCGCAATTCGCCCCCGAGTGCGGGCGAGCCCTCCGCCGTGCCGCGCACGGCCAGCGTGCAATCCGCCCGCAGCCGCTGGTGTCCGTCGGCGTCCCACAACGCCACGTTCTTGCCGTCGATTGACAGGTTCACCGCGGGGCGGGCGGCATCGTGCAGATCGACCGTGCCGCCGACCGTGAAGGGGGCATCGTCGAGCCGGCCCTGGCACTTCTCGAAACGCAGCACGCTGTCGTCCCAACGCAGCAGCGTGTCCAGGCTGTTGACGCGTGCGAGACTCTCCGCCAGCGACAGGCCCGCCAGCGCCGGGGTGTACGCCGCCAGCCGCCGCACCTCCGCCCGCAGTTCACCCTCGTAACGCGGCGGACCGTCGAGCCGCATGGAACCCGTGCCGGTGAAATAATCCGTGTCGTGCGTCGCCTGGAGATCAGCCACGCGCAACGCACCGTCCTTGAACACCAGCGTGGAACGCAGGTAATCCAAGGGCGCGCCGCGCAGGGTCAGGCGCGTGCCCTCGACGTTGAGGTAGCCATCCACCTGCTGCCTCGCGCCGGGCGGGGCGCTGAGCACACCGTTGATCGACATCCGGCCGGCCAGTTCCGGTACGTCGGAGCCAAACAGGTCTGTCAGCGAGCGCAGGTCGTCGAGGCGGGCGTCGACCTGGGCGGAGAAACCGCCCTCGCGCCACTGGCGCAACGCGTCGGCGGCGGTGCCCGTGTCCGGCGGGGCAAGCGGCAGCGGACATTCGCCCGTCAGCGACACGCGGTTGCCCTGCTGGCGCAATTCCAGCCGGTGCACCTGCATCCGGCGGTTGACGACAACGGCCTGGAGTTCCAGATCCTCCCAACGGCGCTTGCCCCAGCGCAGGTCGGTGGAATGGGCCGCGAGCCACATCTGCGCCCCGGGCCAATCCTCGGGGTCGCCGCGGAAGGTGAAGCTTCCTTGGTCGATACGTCCGTCGGCCGGGCCGTCGATACCCAACAGGCGCGCCAGTGGACGCACGGCCGCGCCTTGCAAGGACACCGCGACCTCCAACGCGAGGCGGTCGTGAGCGAAGTTCACCGAGCCCTGGCCGCGCACGTCGCCGCCGCCGGGCGCGGCGAGGCGGCATTCCCAATTGATCTGGTGGCGGCCGAGGCGCGAGCCGTCGAGCGTGGCGCTGACGAGGCTCACGTCCGGCCCGAGGGCAAAGGGCGAGACCGTGAGCCGGCTGCCTTTCCAGTAGGTCTGACCGTGGGGTTGGTGGAGGGTGTTCTCGAAGCCGGGCCCGGCGATGTTGACCTCGTGCGCAAGGAATCGTCCGGCGTCGTCGCGCGCTCCGGACAGCCACAGGCGCACGGCACGCAGCCCGTAACGGCCCCGGCGCAGCCGCAGGTCGTCGGCGCGGACGAGGAAAGTTTCCGGCACGAGGCGCGTCGAATGCCGGCCCAACAGCGAGGGCAGCACCGCCGCCAAGGCGCGGGCGAAACCGTCACCCTGGATCACCGCCGGAGCGAGCCCGCGGCCGTACCCGCCGGGACCCGCGAGCGGCGGGGGAACCAACGGGGAGCCCAGCTCACCGAGGTCCCACTGGCCGCGCACGCCATCCAGCACGATCTCCCGCACCCAGGAAGGGGCGGGCCGCTGGAACCAAGGCATCGTCCAGGCCAGGGTGAGGTCCGCGCGCGCGACGGACAGGTCCGTGCCCGCGCCGGGGTTCGTCGGGACGAGGCCGCGCTGATGCCAATGCACGCCATAGAGTTGGGTGGTGTCGAACGCGCCACCCTGGACCGAGGCGATGGTGAGGTCGCAGCCGTGGCGTCGCGCCTGCCAGCCGAGCCAGGCCCGCAGCGTCGCGTGCCAGACCGGGGGATGGAGCGGCAGGGCCACGAGCAGTGTCGCCACCAGCGCCAGCCAGAAGCGACGGCGGACAAGACGCCGCTGCGGCGGGGCAGGCGGGCGGTTGATGGCATCGGTTCGGCTCACGGTGGGATTTCGGCGGGACGATACCGATAGACGTGGAAAAAGGAAGAGGATTCAAAAAGACGGGAAAAGGGAAAGGGACGAAAACGAATGATGACGGTTTTGGGTCAATCTGATAATTTTTTGGGATGCTCCCCTTGCCGCTCAAACTGATTGTCCTGAATCTGCTGGCGGTTTCAGCGTTCGCGCAACAGCCGACAGACTACGCGAAAGTTTCCGCCGACTGTGCGCCGACGCTCAAGCAGCTTGAGGTCCCACGCGACGAACGCCGCCAGCAAATTCTCGTTGGTATCCACGAAACCCGGTTGGACTACCAACTGGCCCGAAAGGTCCCGGAAACGGACCTCTTCGCCGAGTGCTACTCCGATGGGCACCTGACACATCGTCTCCAGCTCACGTCGGCCATGAACATGGATAAGCCCGAGGAGACGCGCGGCACGTTCTCTCTCGGCTGGAACTACCTCACGCACGAACTGACGTTCATCAATGACAACGGGTTCGGACTTTGGAACTCCCGTCTCACCATCGCTCCCGAAATCATGGAGCACCCGCAGGTGATCGTCGGGGCGGAAATCCCCCAGCCGGAACTCCGCGACACCATCAACGATTATCCAGCGAAGCAGGTGACCATTTATCCGATCATCGGGATCGTCGGCGATTCAGACGATTTCTTGCGACGGCGCAGTCACTTCAAGCTGGAGGACGCGGCGGATTTTCTCCAGCAGGTTGCCGGTTACCACAGCAAGCAGTGCGTCATCATTTACCTCTTCGGCGGAAGCGGCGGCAACCCACCATTCAAGTTCGACGGGAAAGCCAATTTTTACGTGGGCAGCCTACCCATGAATTGAGCGGCGGGGTGGTCACGGCTTTCCTGGCGGTGGGACCGTTGTGGGCGTGATGATCTCTACCCGGCGCGCGGGGCCGAGCTTTTCCTGCAATTGCTCGCCCAGGAGCTTCTGCGCCTCGCCTGCCACCCCCTCGTTCCACGCCTTGCGGTGCGCTTCCAGGTTCAGGAGGTTGACCTCTTGCTCGAACTCCTCGGGTTGGACGTGGTTCCACAACCCGTTGTCCATCGTCAGCACCTCGATCTTCTCCAGCTCCACGCTCAGCAGCTTGGGCGGCGGCATCTGCACGCGGATCGTGTCCGCGTGCCCGTCGTCCACGCTCGCCGTGATCGGCTGCTGGAGGTCGAATCCCGCTTTCACCCGGAACACCCCGCGCACCCGCAGCCGCTTCGTGCTGCCCAGCCAGGTGTTCTCCGTCTCGCGCTCCACGGTCGTCTCGCGGTTGAGCACGGCCAGTTCCAACACGGGACTTGCCTGCTCGAAGACCACCTGCTCGTTCACCTTGACGCGCGGCTGCATCCCCGTCACCGCCACGAAGGCATCGCGCACCTTGCCCGCCAGCGCATCGAGCCGTTGGCCCCCGGCATCCAGAAACCGCAGCGGCAGGCTGCCCGCCTCGTGGAACAGGAACGCCGTCAGCAACGCGAGGATGAGCACCGTGCCCAGGAAAGCCACCACGCAGCCCCAACTCCGGCGGCGCGGTGGTTGGGCAGAAAGTGTGAGCGGTTCATCCATGTGGAACGGGTGGATGAAGCGGCAGCCGCGGCGGTGACACGGCCGGAACGATAAGCCACGCCAGCCCGGCGCACAACGGCGGCTGCGTTTCCGGTCGAGCAAAGCATCACAGGGGCAAAAAAAGTAGCGCCCGCCGCATCCGATGGATACGAGGGGCGCCTGTTCCCCCCAGAACAATCTTCTAAAATCTGGTCAACTTATAACGCCCGCTTTTCTGGCCGGCAAGAACAATTATAAGTTTTTTTAATCGACGGCGTTTTTGGTGAAACCGACCTCCGTCCCGACG
>CAXTVY010000215.1:0-312 GCA_964247665.1 uncultured Chthoniobacterales bacterium
CGTCACATCCGACCCATACCATCCCGTCCCGGAACTGAAAAACCGGGTCTACCGATCCTGGGGAAGTGGCGCGGCAAAAGGAAGCGCCACGACGAAAAATCTTTATTAAGCTTCCGCCGCCCTTCCCTCCCGACACACTCCGCCATAAGATGCCGCGATGATTGCAGCCAGAAACGGTTCCATTCAGTGAACATTTTCCATCATGCCTCCAGCAATCTTCGCATCCAAGGAAAACCGGATCTGTCTGACCCGTTTCGGGCTGTTCCTCCGAACATTGCTGGCGTTGCTCATTTCCACCGGTCAAGTGTGGGT
>CAXTVY010000215.1:322-7936 GCA_964247665.1 uncultured Chthoniobacterales bacterium
ACGCGGCAGGGCGGAAGATCGTAGCTTGATCGTGCGACCGCCGCCCCGCCCGCCTCACCAACGGAAATCCGCCTCATCGACAGTTTTTCGCAGTTGGGGATCGACACGGCCACGCCGCGCTTCGGCTGGGTGGTCAATGACCCCGACCGGCAAGAAGTACAAAGCGCGTATGAGGTCGTCGCCGCGGAAAGCCGGACGGACCTGGACGGCGCGAGCCCATTGTGGCGTAGCGGCAAAGTTGTTTCGGCGCAACAATACGGAGTGGTTTATGCCGGGCCGCCTTTGCGAAAAACAAGCAAGTACTGGTGGAAAGTTCGGACGTGGGACAAGGACGACCAAGTCTCGCCCTGGAGTGCACCGAGCAGTTTCGTGACCGCATTCTTTGCGGCTGGTGATGCGGCGGTGGACGCGCACTGGATCCGGCACCCGCAGGCAGACAGCCGTGCTGCGGACCCGCCGCCGATGTTTCGCCAATCCTTCCACATCGGCAAACCGGTCAGGCAAGCCTTCCTCTACATTTGTGGCCTGGGTCAGTTTGTGGCGTATCTCAACGGCGCGAAAGTCGGCGACCACGAACTCGATCCCGCGTGGACAGACTACGATCGAACGGTTTGCTACGTCACCTTCGACGTGACATCGCAAATCCTTTCCGGGACCAACGCCGTGGGTGTGCTGCTCGGCAACGGCTGGCTTGGCGATGCCGGGAGCAAGGGCACGCGAGATTTTGGGCCGATGAAACTGTGGGCCCAACTGCACATCGACTATGCGGATGGCACCGCCGCCGATGTGGTGAGCGACCCGGAATGGAAGGTGGCCCGCAGCCCGTTCACGTCGATCGAAGTGCACGGCGCGGAAAACTACGACGCCCGGCTGGAGCAGGTGGGCTGGAACACCGCCGCTTTCGATGATTCTGGCTGGCTGCACGCGGTGCCCGCGCTTGCGCCGAATGGGTCGTTGCGCTCGCAAAATGCGCCGCCGGTCATCGCCCGGGACACCTTGGAAGCGGTCGGCATCACCCATCCCGCCGACGGCGTGTACGTTTACGACTTCGGCCGAAACATCAATGGCATCTACGAAATTTCTGTCACCGGCCCGGCGGGCTCACAGGTACAGATGGCGTCCGGCGAAACGCTCTCTGGCGGCCGGGTAAAAAGCCGCAACACCGCCGGGTCGTGCTATACCCTGAAAGGGTTAGGCGTCGAAACTTGGCGGTTGACCTTTTCCTCCATCGGCTTCCGCTACCTGGAACTCAGGAATGTCTCGCGCGACCCATCGGAGAACACCCTGCCCTGCCTCCGCGCCGCAAAGGCATACTTTACCTGCACCGCCTCCCGCGAGGCGGGCAGCTTCGCGGCGTCCGATGCCCGGTACAACCAGATCTACGAGCTGGCGTTGAACACGCTGCGTTCTGGACTGGTCAGCATCCACGAAGACGGTCCGACGTTCGAGAAACTCGGTTGGCAGGAAGTCGCGTGGACCTTGCTGCCTTCCGCCATGGATGCCTACGATCTGCACAATCTCTACTTGAAGATCGCGGGCGATCTGCGCGACGCGCAACGCACGGTCGGCTTGGCGCCGAACATCGCCCCCAACTGGTTTCACCGGTCGAACTCGCCGCCCGAGGGTGTTTTCGACGACGCCCCGGCCTGGGGAGCATCGATGTTCATGGTCCCCTGGCAGCTTTATTGGAGCTATGGGGATGCCGCCGTGCTGGCAGACAGCTATCCTGGCATGTGCGCCTATCTGGCGTATCTGAAATCCAAGGAGCGGGATGGCTTGATCACTTATGGGTTGGGAGATTGGATGGCGCCGGGCGGCAGCACCATCGCCAACGTGGAAGGTGCCGTCTATGTGCTCGACACCCGGGTGCTGCGTGACGCCGCCGCCGTTCTCGGGCACACGGTGGACGCCTGCTTCTACGCGGGCGAGTACGAGCGCGTGCGCGCCGCCTACAATCACGCGTACTTCCAACCCGCGACAAACAGGTATCTGCCGGTAAGCCAGGCCAATGAAGCGATTCCACTGGCCTTCGGACTCGTGCCCGGTGGCCGCGAGTCCGCCGTGGCGCGGGTGTTGGTCGATGACATCGCGCACCCCCAGGAAGACGGTATGCCGCGCTCCTACGGAAAGCCCGGCGAGTTCGGTCCGATCCTGCCTGGCCATGTCACCACGGGAGACATCGGGACCACTTTTCTCTGGCAGGCGCTGGGAGAGGCCGGCGAGCACGATCTCGTGCAGAGCATGATCATGCAAACGACCGCCCCCAGCTACCTGAACATGATCGACAGCGGCGAGACGACGATCAACGAGAACTGGAATCTCGCTCGCGCCCGCAGCCATAATCACGACATGTACGCCGGGATTCTTGGCTGGTTTTACCAGGCACTCGGCGGCATCAGCTCGCTCCAGCCCGGCTACGCCCAGATCCAGCTCAAGCCGGGGATGCCGGCGGATCTGCGCCGCATCGACGCCTCCTACCGTTCGGTGCGTGGATTGATCCGTTCCGCTTGGAGCATCGACCAAGGCGTGGCTACCTGGAACATTGAGGTCCCGGTGAACTCCACCGCCCGGGTCTGCGTGCCCACGCTGGGTATTCCACCTTCCAGCGTGACCATCGCGGAAACCGGCACGACGATCTTTCGTCACGGTGAAGCCGTGGGCCACGTCGAAGGCATGACATATGATCACACCGAGGGTTCCGCGCCCCGCGCGGAAGTCGTCTGGTCGGTTGGATCGGGCCGTTACCAGTTCACCTGGAACCTCTCGGCAACGCCGTGAGCCCGTCCGTTGGAAAAGCCAGCGTCTTGAGACCCAGCACCGGGACAGGTGCCGTCCGCACGGACCAAGGCAGGTTCAGCTCAGAGAAAAGCAGGCCGGTCTGGAAAGACGCCATGACCGCTTCGCGCAGGCCGACGACATCGTAGCCGCCTTCGTTGCCATGTTGGTAGCGGCGCAGGTACGCGGGCGCGATTGGGTGAATGCCGCCGGAAGACACGAGCATTCCGTTGGTGGCAAGGGTGTAGCCGCGGGTGTCGCGGAGAAAGGTGGCGGGCCGGGGTTGTTCACCGCGGACAAAAGCCAGGAACTGGCGGTGCGTCTTGTCGACCAGTTGCTCGAAACTTTCCGCGCAGTCGGAAGCGCAGGGAAAGCTGCTCTCGAACACCGCGCCATCGTCGGAAACGCGTGCCCAACCCTCGCTGCCACGCACTTCGAACTGGTAGGGCAACGCTTCTTCGGTGGCATGGGTCAGCGCGGCGGTGAAGGAGATGCCAGACCGGAATTTGCCGCGCAGGCAGGCCACGTCGTAGCTCTCGATGGGACGCGCCCGGTAGAGTTCGGCGGTGATTTCGACCGGTTCGTCAAATTTGTCCATTCCTTCGCCCGCCAGGAACATCGCGTTGTGGATGAGATGGGCCAGCGCGTTGGTTGCCGGACCGTCAAAAATCGGTTCGCCGCGCACGGACATCCTGCCGGCGGCGGAGTTACGGCTGTAGTAGTGGTCGAGCCGGGGCCAACACGCAGCCATGCGAATTTCCTGCACGGTGCCCAGTTTTCCCCGCGTGATAGCACGTTTGCATTCCTGCACCCAATGTGACGTGATCATCTGAAAACCGACGGCCACACGCTGGCAAGGGTCGGCCGCGGAGAGAGTTTCCCACTGCTGGATCAAAGGGACAGGCGGTTTCTCAAGGTAGATGAAAGCGTCGCGCTTCAAACAGGCGAGTGTCATTTCCAGGTGGAATGGAATCGGTGCGGCGATGACGACGGCTTCCAGGTCGGGTTCCTGCCGCAGCATCGCGCCGTAATCCAGGTAGCTGCTCGCGCCGGCCGCGTCGAACTCGGCCCGCAAACCGGACTCCTGCGCCAGTGCCGGGTCCACCACGGCGGCCAGCCGCACCAATCCTTCCTCCACCAGCTTCCGAATGGCAGCGAGATGAAAACCGCCAATCCCCGTTGCTCCGATCAGAGCATATCGCGTCGGCTGTTTTAGCATAGGAGGAAAAGACTCGCACGGCTCCCCTGATGGTTAGCGGGAGGTTCAGGCTGGGAGGACGGGAGGTAGGATCACGCTCGCCTCGCCGCCGCCGGAAGACAAAGCAGGCCGAGCTTAAAAAATTGCATCTTCCAAGTCCAGCCTACTTCTTGCTGGCGAGGTTGCATCCTCAAGGACGCAGATAGGCGCGGCGATGTGCGTCTCATCGAGCAATTCATCGTCGCCGTGGCCGTAAATGCCCTTGACCCAGTGGTGTGCACCTCCATGCGCGACGAGGATTGGACACGCCACGGAAGGCTTGTGCCGGCGGTCGTCGGGCAGTCTTGCAAGGAAAATAAAAACCGGCGGTAATGGATTGCATCGTTTCCACCCGGCGCACATCGCCGCTCGTGACGAGGCACACCAATCAGTCGGAACCGAATATCATTCGCACCAAGCCAAAGGCCGTGAACACCGTGTCCGCATGGAGGCCGCTACTGCTCCAGTGTCCGGCAAAGCCAACTACTTAGTGCATAGCATTGACCGGCACGTTCACCATTCCATCCATACGGCTGAGACGCGGCCACATGAAGCCGTAGAAGGCCACGAAAACGAAGCAGCCCAGCGGCACGAGATAGCCGCGGGAAAGGTCCGAATGGTCAGCAATGTAACCCATCAGCTTGGGCATGATGGCACCCCCCATGATTGCCATGACGATGAACGCCGATGCCTGCTTCGAGCGCACGCCCAGGCCGAAGATCCCCAAAGCAAAGATCGTTGGGAACATGATCGACATGAAGAAGTAGCTCAGGAAGACACAGGCCACCGACAGCCAACCCAGCTTGAGCACGATGCCCAGACAAACGACGACGTTGATCGCCGCGAACCAGCCGAGCACGCGATGCGCGGCGAAAACCTTCAACAACGCCGAGCCGATGAAGCGGCCCACGAGAAAACACAACAACCCGACAGACGCCAGCGAGGCTGCCCCCTGGTCGGTCAGGATCAACGCACCGTTCGGCGCGGTTTCCAGGGCGTGCCGCAGCCAGCCCGTGTTCCAACTTGCCGGAATCGCGGGTGTCTGGGAAGTCATATAGTTGATGAAAAAGCCCCAGATGCCCGCTTGTGCCGCGACGTAGAAGAACTGCGCGGGCACCGCTAGCGAAAAATGCGGGTGTGCCCAGATCGAATGCGGATGGGCGGTGTCCTGCGGATCGTCGATGTGGTAATCGTCCTCGGTGTTGATGTCGGGCAGGTGCGTGACGGCGAAGATCGCCGCGAGCACGAGCACGCCAGCGGCGATGGTGGCATACGGGATCCAGAGGTTGGCGCTGCCCGTGCTCACACCCGCCGCGTCCTTCGAATAGAAGAACCAACCGCCGATCAGCGGGCCGCAGAGCACCCCGACGCCGTTGAAGGATTGCGCGATGTTGATGCGCGTCGCCGCGTACCGCTGGTCGCCCAACACGGTCGTGTAAGGGTTGGCTACCGTTTCCAGGAAGGTCAATCCGGCGGCGATGATACAGACCCCCAGCAGGAACGCCGCGTAGGTGTTGATGTGGGTGGCCGGGATGAACCAGAACCCACCGACCGAGACCAGCAGGAGCCCGGCGATGATGCCGCCTTTGTACCCGAGTTTCGTCGTGAGCCAGCCCGCCGGCAGTGCCATCAGGAAATAACCCAGGTAATGCGCGAATTGCACCGAGGCGCTCTGGGACAGCGTCAGGTGCAGCTCCTGCTGGAAGTGCTTGTCCATCACGTCGATCATGCCGTTACACACCCCCCAGAGGGCAAACAGCGTGGTGACAAGTACAAAGACGCCGAAGACTTTCCGGCCGTCGGGTGTGACGAACATGCTTTGCTTGGGTTGGGCGGTATCGTGCATTTCTGGGGCAGGGTAGGAACGAATGACTGGGTGAACTAGAGATCAATCATGGCCTTGATGACGCCGGTTTCCGGCTTGACCCAGGCGGGGAACAGGCCAGCCGCCTCGGCAAAACCGGCGCGGTGGGTGATCCAGGGCGTCGTGTCGATGCGGCCGGTTTCGATCTGCCGGATGATCCGGCCGAAATCCGCTGGCCGCGCGTTGCGGCTGGCCAGGAGGGTCAGTTCACGCCGATGGAAGTTGGGGTCATTGAAGGTCACATCTCCTTGGAACAAACCCACGAAAGTCAGCCGCCCGCCGTGCGCGGGGTACTCGAAAGCGGTCGCCATCGAGCGCGGGCTGCCTGTGGCGTCGAACACCGCCGTGGGTAAATCGCCCCCGGTGATCTCCAGCAAGGCAGCGAGCACGTTCTCGTTCGCGCCGTTGATCGAGTGCGGCGCACCGAGCGTGCGGCGGCAGAACTCCAGCCGGTCGTCGTTGATGTCGAGCACGATGGCCCGCGCGCCAGCCGCGATGACAAACTGCGTGACGGCCAAGCCAATCGGGCCAGCCCCGATCACCAGCACGAACTCATTGGCCTCCACCCCCGTTCGTTCGACGGCGTGGGCACCGATGCCGAGGGTTTCCACGAGGGCCAGTTGATCGAGCGCCAATTGTGCGGAGGGGTGCAACTTGCGCGCGGGCAAAGTGAATTCCTCGCGCATCCCGCCGTCCGTGTGCACACCAAGCACCTGGATAGCCGTACAGCAATTCGGCTTGTCCCGGCGGCACGCGATGCACCGCTCACAATTAATGTACGGTTCCACGGCACAAAGATCGCCGGGTTTGACGTTCGTGACCTCTTGCCCGACCGCGACAACCTCCACGCCCAATTCGTGGCCGAGGATGCGCGGGTAGGTAAAGAAAGGCTGCTTGCCGTTGAAGGCGTGGATGTCCGTGCCGCAGACGCCGATGCGGCGGACCCGCACGAGCGCTTCGCCCCGGCCCGGCGCGCCGGGCGGCTCGGTGGCGGTGAGGTGTAGGCGTCCGGGTTCTTCGAGTCGGATGGTTCTCACGGAGGGGGAAGGGACAAGCGGGCGTTAATTGTACTCGGGCCGGCCGGAGGGCCAGGTGACGTTGTGGATCGGGGCCAGAATCGCTTGCACCGCGGCGAGCAGCGACTCATCCATGGGTTCTTCGATCTCGCGGATGTTTTGCAGGATGCGTTGCGGGTTGGCCGTGCCGACGATATGCGTCGGGATGTCCGGGTTGGCCACGGAGAATTGCAGGGCGAGCTTGCCCAAGTCACTCCCATGCTCCTGACAACAACGCGCGGCAGCCGCGCACCGGGCGCGGACTTCCGCCGGCGCGGGGTGCCAATCCGGCGGTCCGGCGGCGCTGAGTAACCGCATGGCCAGCGGCGCGGAGTTGAAGATCGCCACACCTTTTGCTTGTAGATAAGGCAGCAGACCGGCGAGCGCCGTGTCATTGAGGCAATAGTGGCAGTACGACTGGATCTGGTCGACTTCCACCCGGTCCATGACACGTTGGAAAAGCGGCAGCGGCAGACAGGTGATGCCTACGAAGCGCGCCTTGCCCTGGGCCTGGGCCTGGCGCAAGGCGGGAATGGTTTCCTCGACGATCTGGTCCACGCGACCGAACTCCATGTCGTGTACCTGGATGAAATCAACGTAGTCCACATGGAGGCGGGTCAGGCTCTCGTCGATGCTGGCCAGGACGCGCGCGGCCGAAAAGTCGAAATCCTGCTCCTTGTAGC
>CAXTVY010000216.1:0-7933 GCA_964247665.1 uncultured Chthoniobacterales bacterium
GATCATCGTCGCTTCCAGGTCCAGATGTTGACGGAACGGCTCGCGCGGGATGCGGGAGACCTGGACGCTCTCCTGGCCGTGAAGCGCGCCGATCTTCATGGCGTCCACGATTACGTCGCCTTGGCCGAGGAACTGGCTGCGGCCGGACGCGGCAGCGAGGCGATCCTCTGCGCGGAGAAAGCGATCTCACGGTTTCCCGCGCCGCCGGAAAAATCGGTTTGGCGCGGTTTTCTGATGCACGCCTACCAACAGGCGGGCCGCCACGGAGACGCGCTGAACCTGGCCTGGGAGCAATTTTGTGAAGCCGGTGACCTGGACGCCTGGCGCGAACTAAAATCGTTCGTGCTGGAAATCTCCATGGAAGCGTGGCCGGAATGGCGCGGCCGGGCGCTACGACTCGTGCGCGAGCAGACGGAAGCCGACCGGCAGCGAGCCGACGTGACGCCCGGGACGGCGCGCCCCGACGAGAGCCGCCCGGTCGAACTCTTGATCGAGGAAAAGCTCCTTGACGCCGCCTGGCAGGCAGCCCTCACGGGCGGTTGCCGCGATGACCTCTGGCTGCGACTGGCAGCACTGCGGGAGACCGAGCACCCGCAGGATGCGCTCACCGTCTACCAACGGCACATCGACCGGCTGTTGACCACGGGTACCCGGGAAGACTACCGCGAGGTTCTCGCGCTGCTCGCGCGGGTGCACTCGCTTTTCCACCAGCTTGACCGCGCCAAGGACGACGAACGTTATCGCGCGGATCTTCGCTCCGCCCACCGTCGAAAGCGGGAATTTCTGCGCCTGCTCGGCACGCCCTTGACCTGAAATTGCCGTGGCCGGTGCGCGCGGGCATCGCTGCAGCGGCGTATCATTCCCAGTTCTCATACCGCTTCCTTTCTTACTTCATGCCGTCAAATCAATGGTACAAGGACGCCATCATCTACCAGGCGCACGTCAAGGCTTTCGCGGACAGCAACGGCGACGGCATCGGTGACTTCGGCGGCCTGATCAGCAAGCTCGATTACCTCCAGAGCCTGGGCATCACGGCGGTCTGGATTCTTCCCTTCTATCCCAGCCCGCTGCGCGACGACGGCTACGACATCGCGGACTACTACGACGTGAACCCCAGCTACGGGACGTTGGCTGATTTCCGGCTGTTTCTCAAGGAGGCTCACCAGCGCGGGCTGCGCGTGATCACGGAATTGGTGATCAACCACACGAGCGATCAGAACGCCTGGTTCCAGCGTGCCCGCCGCGCGAAGCCCGGCTCGGCCGAACGCAACTATTACGTGTGGAGCGACAAGCCGGACAAATACCTGGACGCCCGCATCATCTTCAAGGATTTCGAGCCCTCGAACTGGACCTGGGACCCGGTGGCCAACGCCTACTATTGGCACCGGTTCTTCCACCATCAGCCCGACCTCAACTTCGACAATCCGGCCGTGCGCAAGGCGGTTCTCAAGGTGTTCGAGTTCTGGCTGGACATGGGCGTGGATGGCCTGCGTTTGGACGCCATCCCGTACCTGTTCGAGCGCGAGGGCACGAACTGCGAGAATCTTCCCGAAACGCACGCCTACCTCAAGGAATTGCGCACGCACATCGAGGAAAAATATCCCGATTGTATGCTGCTGGCGGAAGCGAACCAATGGCCCGAGGACGCCGTGGCGTATTTCGGCGACGGGGACAGTTGCCACATGGCGTTCCATTTCCCGGTGATGCCGCGGATGTTCATGGCCCTGCAAATGGAGGACCGCTACCCGATCATCGATATCCTCGAACAGACGCCGCCGATCCCGGAAAGCTGCCAGTGGGCCATCTTCCTGCGCAACCACGATGAACTGACCCTGGAAATGGTCACTGACGAGGAGCGTGACTACATGTACCGCATGTACGCCAACGATTCCCGGGCGCGCATCAACCTGGGCATCCGGCGGCGCCTGGCACCGCTGCTCGGCAACAACCGCCGTAAGATCGAGCTGATCAACATCCTGCTGTTTTCGCTCCCGGGTACGCCGATCATCTACTACGGCGACGAAATTGCCATGGGAGACAACATTTATCTGGGTGACCGCAACGGTGTGCGGACGCCCATGCAGTGGAGCGCGGACCGGAACGCCGGATTTTCCCGCGCCAACCCGCAACAACTCTATTTCCCGATCATCATCGATCCGGAGTACCACTACGAATCGGTGAACGTGGAAAACCAGGAGAAGAATCTCTCTTCCCTGCTCAACTGGATGCGGCGGGTTACCACGATGCGGCGGCGTTATCAGGCGTTCGGACGCGGCACGATGGAGTTCCTTCCATCGGACAACACAAAAATCCTGACGTTCCTGCGGCGCTACGAAAACGAGGTGATCCTCGTTCTGGTCAATCTGTCGCGCTTCGCCCAAGCCGTCGAACTCGACCTCGCGCCGTTTGCCGGAGTCCGTCCACGTGAGGTTTTCAGCCAAAATGCTTTCCCACGGATTCGCTCGGACGTTCCGTACACGTTGACCGTCGGTGCGCATGGACATTTCTGGTTGTTGCTGGATGCGGCGACCATGTCAGGCGGCGGGGTGGCAGGTGAAACCTCCCTGCCGGCTCTGCGTGGGATAGCGGAATACGCCGACCTGTTGTCCCGTGGTGGACGCGAGCAGCTCAACCATTCAATTCTGCCTGCCTACCTGCCGCAATGCCGGTGGTACCGCTCCAAATCCCGCACCGTGCTACGGATGCAGGTCAGCCAGGCAATCGCCGTGTCGGAGCAGCCGGACGCATGCCGGCTGCTCTGGGTTGACGTTAGTTTCACGGAAGGTCTGCCCGAGACCTACGTGCTACCAGTCCAGCTTCTTCCGGTGGAAGCCTGGGAGTCCCGCCGGTCCGCCTCACCGACGAGCGGGATCGCCGTTTTAGACGATGGACGTATCCTATGTGATGCCAGCGCAGACGAGCGTTACCAGCACGATCTGCTTGCAATGGTTGCCGGCCGCAAACGTCTGAGCGGTGGCGGCCGGGCTGAACTCGTCGGCGTGCCCGCGCGGACGGCCCGTGCGGCCTTGGAAGCCTTGGCGGCAGGTGGCGTTGCCAGCCGTGCCCTGGGCGTGGAACAGAGCAACACCTCGATGGTTTACGGAAACGAGTACTTCCTCAAACTGTACCGCAAAGTCGAGGAAGGGGTGAACCCGGATATCGAGTTGACGCGCTTCCTGACCGAGAAGGCGAAGTTCCCGAACGTCCCTCCATACGCGGGACAGATCGAGTACCGGAGCGGAGCGGCAAACCAACCTCCGCAGGTGATTGCCCTGCTGCAAGGCTGGGTCGCAAGCGAGGGCGACGCTTGGACACTGACCGTTGATGCGGCCAGCCGTTACCTCGAGCGGGTGCAGGCTGCGAAGACGACTTTGGCGGCGGTGCAACCTGCGTCTTCTGCACGTCTGGCGGATAACGATCTCCAGACGGCACCGGCCTTTGTGCAAGAAATAGTCGGCGGTGTTTACACCAGTCGGGCGGAACTGTTGGGACGACGGACGGGGGAAATGCACCTGGCCTTGTCAGGACGCGAGGCACAAAGTGACCCAGTATTGAGTCCAGAGCCTTTCAACATGCTTTACCAGCGTTCATTGCAGCAATCCATCGGCACGCTGGCCCGCCGGGTTTTCACCACGCTGACACGGAGAAAGGATAGTTTGCCCTCCAATGTCCAGGGTGATGTGGAACGCCTGCTGAGCGGACAGGACGGGTTGCAAGGGTTTGTCGCCGGTGCGTTGCAGGGGCGAATCAGCGCGATGAAGATGCGCATTCACGGTGACTATCACCTCGGACAGGTGCTCTTTACCGGCAAGGATTTCGCCGTCATCGACTTCGAAGGCGAACCCGCGCGCTCGCTCGGCGAGCGCAAGCTCAAGCGCTCGCCGTTAGCAGACGTTGCCGGGATGCTGCGATCTTTTCATTACGCGATTTCGACGGCCCTGATCGAGAAGGTTGCCTCGCTGCCGGAGGATGCTCCCTTGCTGCAAACCTGGGCTGACCAGTGGTATACTTACGTCGCGGGCAGTTTTCTGCGAGCTTATCTTAACGTCATCAAAGAATCCAACTTGGTCCCAAAAGAAGGCGACGCGTTCGAGAGATTGCTTCAGGTATTTCTGATCGAAAAAGCCGTTTACGAAGTTGGCTACGAACTGAACAACCGGCCAAATTGGATCGCGATTCCTGTACATGGCATCCTGCAAATACAATCGGCTGCGGTTTAACTCGGTCGGCCGTCACTTCTGATCTGGTGAGAAGCTTTGGTCAGAGTGGCAACCGGACACTGCTGCGCTGGAACCGCTCGGCGCGAGGTCGTGATAGTCGTAGCGATCCCGGATGCACGGAAGGAATTTGCTGAACTCATGTCCGTGGACATTTTCTTGTCGCATACTGGAAATTGTGCGCGTGGTGGCGGCCCAGTGCCCTTGGCGGCGTGCGATGGTCCTAGCAGAGAGTTTGCTGTTTAGAACACGTTATTGCCACCCGTCCAGGTCATTACGTGCCGTCGTCGGGCTAGTCATTTGATCAATGCCTTGTCGATGCGCATGAAGATTTCTTGAGCGTGATCATCGGCGGAGGCCGGGTTCAACTGTGCCGCTGGTGATCAGCCGATTGGCTCGCTGTCCAATCGGTCACACAGCGTCGACATTTTGCGTGCATCCAGTGTGCGATTTACCGCCGCGCAATTCGGGAAAAATGCACACCGCTTTTGTTACGCCATCATGCGGTTCTTCCGGTAGACGCAAACACCCGCGATATAGCTCAACAATACGGTTGTGAAACTATTTCACGCTACTTGCTCACGCACAAAATATTGGTCTATGTACCTGTAATTTTATCACTGTTATTTTATTAATGTAAATAAAAGCCGCATCCGTTAGTTTTTGCTTCGACGGCTGTAATTGCCTGTGGGCTAAAGACCTGCGTCGGCAGTCTTGCCTACGGTATAAAATGAAACCGGGCAGATGTGGTCACTACTTCGGAGGACGTTCGTTCCTCGAATGAGTTCAAAGAAAACTTCTTTGTAACTTGTTATCTTGCAGCGGTTAAACACAGAAATTTTCTGTTCCGGAACGTGTCTATTTTCCCAGCGATACCAGCGGGGTGAGACGCCGTGGAACTCGCCGCGCGGCCGATTTGAGCAAAGCTGACAGTATTTCGTTGACCGCGAGTATTTTCCCAATACGGTGGGAGGAAGTGGGAGGAAATGGAACGCCCTCTTTAACGAGCCATGCCGGACGAAAATCCTACTCACCCGGCCTACGCAGGAAACTTCCGCCACGCCATGGATTCCAAGCATCGGATCACGATCCCAGCCCGTTGGCGCCAGGGGGAAGCGGAGCAGTTCTTTCTCCTTCCTTCACAGGACAATGTTTATCTGAGCGTTCTGCCCCCATCGGAATTTAAGAAGGTGAACGATACGGTGAACAACGATCCGAAAATTTCCCCGGCCGACCGCCGCTGGTTCGCCCGGTTTTACTTTTCCCAGGCGCAACATTGCGTGCTCGATAAGCAGGGACGACTGCTTCTGCCAGACGAATTCTGCCAAGTCGCGGGACTGGAAAGCGAAACCGTCCTGGTTGGCACCTTTGACCGTTTCGAGATCTGGAGCCCTGAGCGGTGGGACACCGCGAAACTTCGGGGGTCCAGCACGTACCAGCAGGTCGCAAACCTCATCGGCATCTAAATAAATCCATGCACGTATCCGAACGCCCAAGCGAAATGCCTTCCGAGTTTTCGCCGCTCTTTGCCCGGGCCGTATCTGCCGTCCCGCCAGCCATGGCACCCGCGCTTTCTGGTCCGGCCTATCCCCGGTTTGGCGAGGTCGCGCCTGACAACGCCGACAAGCAGGCTGCTGTCCTTCTTCGGGGCAGGGCTCTAGCCACGCAATTTCTACAGAAGCGACACATCAGCCCCCTTCGCTTGAGCGAAGGTCCTGCCCGGGTGCTCCAAACCAAATCCGCGTGCCGCGACATCAGTTTCTCCACGATGAGCGTTGCTGCCGGTGTAGCTTTTTTGATCTCATGTCAGCCCACTGCCAAACGGCAGATCGGGAAATGCAAACTCAGGGCTTGAAGGGATGCCGCACCCGCCAGAATGAAGACACCTCCAACACCACTCTCACCGCACGGTGAGATGATGGATGCCTATCACCTGCCGGTGATGGTTGAGGAGGTGGTGGCTGCTCTGAATGCAAGTCCGGGAAGGGTGGTCGTTGATGGCACCCTGGGGGGCGGCGGCCATGCCAGGGCCGTCTTGGAGACCGGAGCGAAAATCATCGGATTAGATCAAGATATAGGTGCAATTGGGTATTGCATACAACATCTGGTAGTATACGCTGGCGACAGTGTCAGGCTCGTACAGGCAAACTTCCGCCACCTCGACCACGTTTTGAACCATCTGAAAACCGATAAAGTGGACGGCGTTTTACTCGACATCGGCGTGTCCTCGCGGCAGCTCGACCTTGCCGAACGTGGCTTCAGCTTCCAGAAAGCGGGCCCCCTGGATATGCGCATGGATCGCTCGGCGGCCGTTTCGGCGGCAGAGGTCGTGAACACCTCGACCCAGGAGGAACTCGCCCGGATGTTCTGGGAGTATGGCGAAGAGCCAGCGGCGGCCCGGGCCGCCGCCGCCATCGTGAAAGCGCGTCAAGCCGGACCTTTTAAGGATACTCTGAGTCTGGCCCGGACCTTAGAGAACGTCATTCCGAAACGCGGTCCGCGCCATCCGGCAACCAAGGTCTTTCAAGCGTTGAGAATGATGGTAAACGACGAACTGGGCGCGCTGTCCGCTGGCCTGGAAGCGGCAGCCCGGTGCTTGTCCCCAGGCGGGCGGTTGGCCGTGATTACCTTCCATTCGCTGGAAGATCGTCTCGTGAAAAACTTTTGCCGGGAAACTTCGACGGCCGAACTCGACCGGCCCGAGTGGCCAGCGCCGCGTCCCAACCCGCGCTGGATGTTCCGCGCGGTGAACCG
The DNA here is from genome assembly GCA_964247665.1 of uncultured Chthoniobacterales bacterium. Lineage (GTDB taxonomy): Bacteria > Verrucomicrobiota > Verrucomicrobiia > Chthoniobacterales > SZAS-18 > CAHJWO01. Next base: position 6,972 of record CAXTVY010000216.1, read on the forward strand.
GAAGGCTATTCCACCGTCAGCGCGGGAACTGGCGCGCAACCCCCGATCACGTAGTGCCAAGCTGCGCGTGCTCGAACGAAATTCTTCCGTTTTCTCATTCCGTTCAGCAAATTGAAGCGTCGTTTCCCTTCCATACATCCTTTCGCTGTTTTTGGCTGCTCCAAGCGTCATCATATGAATTCTCACTACCGTTCCGATGGATTGCAACTGCTCGCGCTCACCCGGTGGATTGTTATTGCGGCCTTCCTCGGTGCTGCTGGCTTGAGCTATGTTTACCTCAAAAACCAGCTCAATGCCTGCGGATCACAGCGCAAAGCGCTGGAGCAAAACCTCCAGGAGTTGATCGTGCAAAACAACGGGTTGGAATCCCAGATCCACTGTTTGACATCTCATTCCGCATTGCAGCGGCGGTTGGATGAAGGTTTCATCAAGTTGGTGCCGATCAGCGCGCAGGCCATCGTGCGCGTTCGACCACAGGGAACCAACCACCAACTCGCCTCAGATCGCGGCCAGGAGAATCAGTTCCAAACGGTCTCCCGGGACGGTTTCCAACGGCCTTGAAGAGCCAACCGTCGCTCTGACCCAGCAGCGGCCTTTTTCCCATCACCCCATCTGCCACCATGAGCCGTACGGCACGATTCCGGGCGATGTTGGTTTGCGGACTGCTGGTCGTCGTTTTCAGCATCTTCTCCTATCGGGTGATCTATTTGCAGATCGTTCGGCGGCAGGCATTCGCCGCTCTCGCCAATCAGACACAGATCTTCAAGCAGAGCATCTCGGCCAAGCGCGGATCGATCCGCGATGTGCACAGCGAGGTCCTGGCCGGGGACATGTCCATGCGGCGCGTCATCGTGGACGCGAGCCACATCAAGCCGGACACCCTGCCACAGGTCTGCGCACTGCTGGCAACCAGCCTGTCGCTCGACCAGAAGGCGCTGGCGCAGAAGTTGACGCCCGACCGG
>CAXTVY010000217.1:0-7927 GCA_964247665.1 uncultured Chthoniobacterales bacterium
GATGCGCACGAGGTCACCGATCTGCGCTTTGTTCTCCTCGTCGTGCGCGTAGTACTTCGTCGAACGCTTGACGATCTTGCGGAACTTCGGGTGGGGTACGCGGGTCACGGCCTCGATCACGGCCGTCTTGGCCATTTTATTGGACACGACCACGCCAACCCGCGTCTTGCGCAGGCCGCGGGTTCTGGTGACGGCCGGGGTGGCCTCCGGCGTCGCCGCCGTTTCGTTGCTGACTGGGGTTTCGTCGCTCATGCGCTTTCCTTATTCTTCTGTTGCTAAAATCTGGCGGTACTTCATCGAGGCACGAGCTTACGCCGTGGCAGCCTTGGCCTTGTTCGCGCGCTCGGAGATGATCGTCTCGATGCGCGCAACTTCCTTGCGGATATCCTTGACGCGGCTGGGGCGCTCCATCTGGCCGCTCTGCTGTTGCAGACGCAGATTGAAACTCTCCTGGCGCAACTCACGCTTGCGGCCAACCAACTCTTCGCTGCTCAATTCCCGGATCTCTTTGATCTTCATACTCGTGTCTCCTTGGGGTCAGGTCAAATGGGCTTGGTCAGGCCGCGGCCGGTACGGCGGCGGCCTGATGGTCGGGCGCGTGCTGCTCCCGGCCGCTTTCCACCGCGGTTTCCGCCGTCGAGAGCGGCGCGGCATGATGGCGGGCCAGGAACTTCGTGCGCAACGGCAGCTTGGTCGCCGCCAAGCGCAAGGACTCACGCGCCACGGACTCCGGCACACCGTCCATCTCGAACAGGATGTTGCCCGGGCGCACAACGGCCACCCAGTATTCCGGCTGGCCTTTGCCCTTACCCATGCGGGTCTCGGGCGGACGCGCCGTCACGCTCTTGTCCGGGAAGATCTTGATCCACAGCTTGCCTTTGCGCTTCATGTTGCGCGTCAGGGCCACGCGGGCCGCTTCGATCTGCGTGTTCGTGATCCAGCCCCGTTCCAGGGTCTGGAGGGCGAATTCGCCGAACGCAATCCGCACGTTGCGCGTCGCCGTTCCCGCGCGCGATCCGCGCTGCATTTTGCGATGCTTCGTTCTCTTAGGCTGCAATGGCATAGGTCGGTCCTCTTAAAAGTTAAATTCGGGTTGTTCGTTCCACGCCGGTTCAGGCGCTCACGGCGTCGGCGGAATCGTGGGCCGGGACAGGAGCCACGGGATCGTTGATCACCGTTGTTTCATTGCCGCCAGCCGGAGCCGGGGCAGGTGCACCACCATCGCGGCGGGGTCCGCCGCCACCCATGCCACCATCACGGCGGGGGCCACGGTCACCGCCACGACCGCGCGGACGGTCCCGTTCGCGGTTCTCGGCAGCAGCGGCGGCTTCTTGCGCCTGGACGCTGTTCGGGTCGGGTTTGCAGACCCAGCACTTGACGCCGATTTTCCCGTAAAGTGTGTTCGCCTCGTGGAAACCGTAGTCGATGTGGGCGCGCAACGTGTGCAAAGGCGTCTTACCGTCGCGGATCAGTTCCGCGCGGGAGATTTCCGCCCCGTTGAGCCGGCCCGCCACGCGCAGCTTGATGCCCAATGCGCCGAAATCCATCGTCGTCTGGATCGCCTTCTTCATGGCGCGGCGGAATGAAATCCGGCGCTCCAACTGGAGGGCGATGTTCTCGGCCACGAGCTGGGCTTCGAGTTCCGGCGTCTTGATCTCCTGAATGTCGATCTTGACCTGCTTGCCGCCGCTCATGCGGGTGATATCCTCGGTCATCTTCTCGATCTCGGCACCTTTGCGGCCGATCACGATGCCGGGGCGCGCCGTAAAAATGGTCACGCGCAGACTGTTCCAGGCGCGCTCGATGACGATCTTCGCCACGGCAGCACTCTGGAGCTTCTTCTTGACGTAGGCGCGAATCTTGATGTCCGCGTGCAGGAAATCCGGATACTCCTTCGGATTGGCGTACCAGCGCGAGCGCCAGTCCCTGGTCAGTGCGCGCCGATAACCGGTTGGGTTGACTTTCTGTTCCATAAAAACCTTTGGTGGAAGTGCGGTCTTCTGAAGCGGGGTTAATCTTTCGTCGTGTCCTCGTCGGAAGACAACTTCGGCGCGGCGGCCGTCTCGCCAGGACCATCGTTCGCCTGCGAGGCGGGCGTGGCTTTAGTTTCGGTTTCGACCTCGCTCTCGGCGGGCGTCGGGGCAGCGGCAGCTTCCACCGGGGCGGCAACGGCGGGAGCCTGCTCCTTCTTCACGGCTGCAGGGGCCGTCCGCACGCCACCGGCGGTGCCGGACTTCTTCTTGGCCGCCGCTTTGGGCTTGCGCTGCGGGATAACGATCTCGTCGGTCAGGACGATGCGAATGTGGCTGGTGCGCTTGCGAATCGCACTGGAGGAACCACGGGCGCGGGACTTCATGCGCTTCATCGTCGGGCCTTCTCCCACGGTCGCCTCTTTGACGACGAGCGTGTCCACGCGCAGTTCGTTGTTGTTCTCCGCGTTGGCGATGGCGCTTTTGAGTGTTTTGCCGACCATGAGCGCGGCCTTCTTCACGCTGAACGCGATGAGGTCCAGCGCGGCCGAAGCCGACAATCCTTGAATTTCACGCGTCAATTCCCGCGCCTTGAAGGCCGAGATGCGTGCGCCGCGATAAACCGAGAGAACTTCCATAACGTTGCTTTCTGTGTGTCTGTGATTGCCGAAATTTTCTTTCAAGGGAGGAAGTGCTAGCCCTGCAGGTCCACGCGGACCCCGTCGCCAACCTTCACCTTTTCTGCGTTTGAGCTGTATTCTTCGATGACCGCGCCGCTGATCCGTTCCCGCACATCCACCACCCGGGCCCGTCCGACGTACTTGTGGTCGCGCACGATCTGGAAAGGCATCCCGATCTTCACGCCCTCGCGGCTGCCCACGTTGGCGACGACCAGGGAAAACTCTTCCTTCACGCTGACCACCTTGGCATCCGTCAGGCTGGCAGGGGCTTCGGCCGGTTGTCCGCCCTCGCTCTTGCCGAGCTTGTTCGCTTGCACCGCCTCGTTGGCCGCCCGCAGTTGGGCCTCCATTTCGAGCCGGACCTGCGCGTCCGCCACCGTCGCCGACCGCATGTAGAGCATCACCGTTTCCGAGAGTGCCACCAGCCGATCCGCGATCTTCATCTTTTCGTCCCGCACCAGCGCCAAGTCCCGGACGGCATTGAGGAGCCGCTGTTCCAGCGCTTCCTTGTTGTCGCCCACCGACGCCATGCCCAACGCTTCCATCCGAAGCTTCAACTCGCCGTACTGGCGGCGGAAAACCTCGCGTTCCGCGTTGGCCACCGCCAGACTTTCATCCAGGGTGCGGATCGTTCCCATGCTCAAATCATTTCGCCGGCGCAGGGCTGCATTGTCAGCCTCGTAGGCCTGTAGCCGGTCTTGGGTCTCCTTGAGTTCTTGTTTGAGGTTTTCCAGCGGGGTCGATTGCCGTGGCGCTTGCAAGGGCGGGTTGACATTCACGCTCGGCTGGCCGGGAATTGACTCCGGTTGCCTGAGCGGAACCTGACCCGGACTGGACATCGCCAGGATGCCCGCGCTCCCGATCAGCGCCGCCGCGAGCCGCCACGCGGACCCACGCATAAGATAAAGGGTGAAGGTTGCTGCCAGTGAAACTACTTCGTGACCTTGGCCGTGTGCGCGCCGTGCTTCTTGAAGGTGCGCGTTGGGGAGAACTCGCCCAGCTTGTGGCCGACCATGTTTTCCGTGACGAACACGCTGTTGAACACCTTGCCGTTGTGCACCAGGAACGTGTGGCCGACGAAATCGGGCACGATCATGGACGAACGGGTCCAGCATTTGATCGGGCGCTTGGCACCCGACGCATTCATCTTGTCGATCTTCTCGAACAGGTGGCCCGCGACGAACGGGCCTTTTTTGAGTGAACGTCCCATAAGTTAAAATGTTGCTAATGAAGAAGTGAGCGTTGCATTCCACTTCCCTCGACCGTTGTCTTTCATCATCTCGCCATCCGCCGATACGAGAAGGGTCGTACCGGGTTGCGCCTGAGTGAAAACGAAATGGTTCAGGTGGATGGAAGCGGGACTGGATATCAGATAACTCTTCTGTTTCGGGTTGAAGCGGATTTTTGCTGCATGAGCGTATACCGCTCGTTCAGTGTTGGGCTTGCTGAGTTTCAGCGTTACGCTGCCCTCGTAATCAACAATCTGCACCCCTGATACAGTTGTCGTGGTTTGCCTTTTGGCGGTAATTGAACCCATTGCTTCGCTCACAAAGCACACGGAAGCCACAATAGCTCCAACGATAAGTGTGCGGCGAGCGATGTTCATCTCAGGTAAAAATGGTGTTTAGGACACCTTCTTGTGCGCGTTGCGGCCCGCGACGATCCAGCGGCTCGTGCTGTTGTGCTTGCGGCGCGTCTTGAACCCCTTGGCCAACTGGCCCCACGGGCTCATCGGGTGATGGCGTCCGCCACCGCCCTTGCTCTTACCTTGGCCGCCACCCATCGGGTGATCGACCGGATTCATCACCATGCCGCGGACGTGCGGACGACGACCCAGCCAGCGCGTGCGCCCGGCCTTGCCGCTGCTCACGTTCATGTGGTCGATGTTGCCGACTTGGCCGATGGTCGCATAAGCGTTCTCGTTGATGCGGCGGATTTCGCCCGACGGCATCTTGACGAGCGCATAGCCACCCTCGCGATTGTTCAGGATCACTTGCTGACCCGCCGAACGCGCCACCTGACCGCCACGGCCGGGCGTCAACTCGACGCAATGGATCGCCGTGCCGAGCGGGATATTCTTGAGCGGCAAGCTGTTGCCAAGTTCCGGCGCGGCGTCGGGACCAGCCACGATGATCGCGCCGTCCTTCAGGCCGTCCGGCGCGAGGATGTACGCCTTCTCGCCGTCCTTGTACTGGAGCAACGCGAGGCGCGCCGTGCGGATCGGGTCATACTCGATGCCCATGACCTGCGCCGTGATGCCATGCTTGCGGCGCTTGAAATCGACGATGCGGTACTTCTGCTTGTGCCCACCGCCGATGTGGCGGCTGGTCATGCGGCCATGGTTGTTGCGTCCGCCGCTTTTCTTGCGGACATCCAGGAGCGACTTCTCCGGCTTCGACTTGGTGATCTCGTCGAACTTGGGCAGTTGCTGGAACCGCTGCACGGGAGTCAGCGGGCGAAAGGTTTTCAGAGCCATAGGATAAAATTAAAAAATGGTTTTCGGCTCGAGGCATCAGGCGAGGTCGATCTTCTCGCCGGGGGCGAGCGTCACGATGGCCTTCTTCCAGTCGCGGCGCTTGCCGGCGTCGGCCCGGCGCTCGCGCTGCTTCTTGCCCTCGTAATTGGCGGTGTTGACAGCGACAACCTTCTTCTTCATCAAGGCCTCGACGGCATGCTTGATCTGAATCTTGTTGGCGCGCGGGCTGACTTCGAAAACATACTTGTTTTCCTTCTCGGCGAGCAGGGTCGCCTTTTCCGTCAGGCGGACGGTGCGGATGAGGTCAAAGGGCTCGTTCATGGTCGTGGCTTAGAGCGCCGGGGAAGCGGCGGCAGGCTTGCGGTCGGGGGCAGCGGTGCGGTCGCCGATCTGCTTGAGCGCGTCCTGCGTGATGAGGATCTTGTTGTAGTGGAGCAGGTCTTCGGTGTTCACACTATCCACCGTGGCCATCTGCACGGACTTGACATTGCGGCCCGACTTGTAGGTCGTCTCGTCAAACTGTTCGCCGATGACGAGCACCTTCTTCTTTTCATCGGTGTGCCCGCCGATCAGGGCGACGAACGCCTTGGTCTTGATCTCCGTCAGCGCGAACGTGTCCACGACGGACACGTCACCTTCGATGATCCGGCTGCTGAGCGCCTTGCGGAACGCGAGGCGCTTGACCGACTTCGTAACCTTCTTGGAGTAATCGCGCGGGTGCGGCCCGAAGACCACGCCGCCGCCGACCCGGACGGGGCTGCTCATGTAGCCCGCGCGGGCGCGGCCCGTACCCTTTTGCTTGTAAGGCTTCTTGCCCGACCCGCTGACGGTCGCCTTGGTCTTGGTGCTGGCCGAACCGCTGCGGCGGTTGGCACGCATGGCGGTGATCACGTCGTGCACCGCTTGGGTGCCCTTGCCGTTGGAAATGATGTCGATGCGCGCCTCCTTGGCGGCTTCGAGGGTGAGAACAGTTGCGCTCATGATGGGAGTTGCGGGTTGCAGTGTGCCCGGCGGGCACGTTGCGGGTCGCGGGTTGCGCCGCGACCGGAACCGCTAGTTTAAATCGTTATTTCTTGCCCTTCTTGGCGGGGTTCTGCGGCTTACCGGTCGATTCCACGACCTTGACGCCGAAGGTGGAACGCTTTTCCTGCGTCTTCTTGACCGCCGGGCGGACCTCGACGTAGCAGCCCTTGGCCCCGGGGACCGCGCCGCCGATGAGGATCACTCCTTCGGCCTCGCGCACCTGGTACACTACAAGGTTGATCGTCGTCGTGTTCTTGTCGCCCATGTGGCCCGGCATCCCCTGGTTCTTCCAGATGCGGCCCGGGGTCGAGCGGCAGCCAATGGAGCCATTGCGCCGATGGGTTTTGGACCCGTGCGCCGCGCCCTGGCCATCGAAGTTGTGCTTGCGCATAACGCCCATGAAGCCCTTGCCCTTGCTCCGGCCGCTCACGTCCACATACTGGCCGACCTCGAACTGGGTCACGCCCAGCTTCAGGTCGCCGTCGGCGGCGTTCGTCGAGCCGTTGGTCAGACGGAACTCGCACAGCTTCTTCTTGGGTTCGGAACCGGCCTTTTCGAGGTGGCCAAATTCAGCCTTCGTGAGGCGCTGTTTCTTCTGGGTGTCGAAGCCGATCTGCACTGCTGCATAGCCGTCTTTCTCGACGGTTTTGCGCTGGCAGAGCGTGTTGTTTTCGGCGGCGATGACGGTGACAGGCATCAGCTTGCCCGCGGCATCATAGATGCGGGTCATGCCGACCTTCTTGCCAAGGAGTCCAAAGCTCATAATTAAAAGCGGTAGAGGAAGGGTTGTTTTAGGGGATCAAGACTTGCGTCAGATCTTGATCGTGATGTCCACGCCCGCCGGGAGGTTTAGTTTCTTCAACTCGTCCACGGTCTTGGCGGTCGGCTCGATGATGTCGAGCAAGCGCTTGTGGGTGCGGATTTCAAACTGCTCCATGGACTTCTTGTCCACGTGCGGGGAGCGGTTGACGGTGAATTTTTCAATCTGGGTCGGCAGCGGGATCGGGCCAGCCACCTTCGCGCCCGTGCGCTTGGCGGTTTCCACGATTTCCACGCTGGACTGGTCGAGCATCCGGTGGTCGAAGCCTTTGAGGCGGATGCGTATACGTTGGCCGTTTGCCATAAATTTAGGAAGAGAGTCTAGGAGATAAGGGATGGAACAGACGGAGACTTACTTCTCCTTCTGATCTAGCACGGCGGCCAGGACGTTGGCGGGCACCTGTGCGAAGTGGCTAGGCTCCATCGTGTAGGAAGCGCGGCCCTTGGACAGCGAGCGGATCGCCGTCGCGTAGCCAAACATTTCGGCCAGCGGCACGTCGGCGGCCACGGCCACGTTGACGCTTTTCATCTCGGTGCCGTTGAGCTGCGCGCGGCGGCGGCTCAGGTCACCCATGATGTCGCCCTGGTAGTCTTCGGGCGTCTCAACTTCCACCTTCATGATGGGTTCGAGCATGATCGCTTTCGCTTTCTTGAAGCCGTCCTTCACCGCGAAGATCGCAGCGAGCTTGAACGCCATTTCGTTGGAGTCCACGTCGTGGTAGGAGCCATCGATAATGTCCACGTTCACGTCCACGACCGGGTAGCCGCCGACGATGCCGTTGAGAACCGCTTCTTCGATACCCTTCTTGCAAGCGGGGATGTACTCTTTCGGGATCGTGCCGCCGACGACCTTGTTGTCGATGGTCAGGCCCTTGCCGCGCTCGTTGGGCTGGACGTTGACGATGACGTGCCCGTATTGGCCGCGTCCGCCGGACTGCTTGATGAGCTTGCCTTCGCCG
>CAXTVY010000218.1:0-7871 GCA_964247665.1 uncultured Chthoniobacterales bacterium
GAAATCCACCTGCTCGACGCGGGCCACTTCGCGCTGGACGAGAAAGCGGATGAAATGATCGCGCTGACCCAAGCGTTTCTGGAGAAGATTCCATTGGGCGCGAGTCAATAAACGCCAGACTCGCTGTTGCTCTGACACGCAGTCTTTCTGCAATACCCAATGCCGATGAAGCTCACGATCCGAGCCTTCCTTGTCCTCTTCGCGCCACTACGCAGGTCGGTCTTCCTCGACGGGAACTAGTCAAAATTCTGATGATTCTTCGCCTCGCCTCCATTCCAACTCCATCACCCACGTCTACAACCCATGTTTAAAAACCCTTCCTATCCACGTTCTTCGCTTTTCAGACTGGTGGTCCTCGGCGCACTCGCCGGGCTGATGGCTGGCGTGGCGATGCTCACCCTCATGGCGGCCTTGCGGCTGTTCTTCGGCGTGGCCACGCCCACGGAGACGATCTTCGACCGCTTGTTCCCGTTTTTGACGGTCAAATTCTTCATCGGCTCGCTCGTGCGCGCCGGGGGCTACTCGCAACTCAAGCTCCAGGGCGTCTACGGCGCGCTGGCCGGGCAACTCGGCACGGCGGCCTTCGGCGGGGTCGTCTACGCGCTGTTCCTCGGGCGGGTGGCCAGGCCGCAGCCAGCGGATGCGCCGCAGCGGCTGCTCGATCCGCGCGGTTGGCGGCTGATCGGGCCGGGCGTGCTCGGAGTCTGGGCGTTGATCGCCGCGCTGCTCTGGCCGCAACTGCTGACCAACTATCACGGTCGCCCACCCGCGCAGGCGGACATGATCACCGCGCTGGGCTTCCTGGCTTCCTTCGGGTTGTGCGGAGTGGGCATCATGTTCTTCTTTGGGTTGCTGACCAGCCCGCCGTCCGTTCGCCCGGCCAGCGGCGAGCCGCCCACCGCCGACTTGACGCGCCGCCGCTTCCTGGCGGGCGGCTTGGGCGCGCTGCTCGCCGTGACGCTGGGCGGCTTACTGCGCCGCCTCTACGAGCTGGGTTCGTTCAGCTACGACGGCACGCAGTACGGTGGCCCGCAGGTGCAGAAGATCACGCCCAACGACCAGTTTTACCAGGTCACCAAGAACCTCGTCGATCCCGAGGTGGCGCGCGACCTCTGGCGCTTTGACATCGTGGGCAACGTGGAGACGCCGGTTCAATGGACCTTCCATGAACTGGCGGCCCTCCCCGCCGTCGAGCAGGAAACTACCATGCAATGTATTTCCTACGGCGTGGGCAGCGGGCTGATCTCCAACGCCGTGTGGAAGGGCGTGCCGCTGCCGACGCTCCTCGCTCGCGCCCGGCCCAAGATGGACTGCGGCGGCGTGCTCTTCCACGCGGCCGATGGCTTTTTTGAAACCATCCCACTGGCCAAATTAGGTGAGACGACGACGTTGCTGGCCTATGAGATGAACGGCCAGCCTCTACCGCCGCGCCACGGCTTTCCCATGCGCCTGATCGTGCCGGGCATCTACGGGGAGCGCAACCCGAAGTGGGTGACCCGCCTGGAGTTCATCGCCCAGGGCGACCCGCGGCTGAAGATCAACCGCCACGGCATCGAGGGCGTCGGCTTCTACACCGAGCAGGGCTGGGGGCCGAACGTGTACGTGCCTACGACCAGCCGCATCGACGCGCCGGCGCGCGGCGGCGACTTCGACGAGCCCTTCCGCGTCGGGCAGCCGGTGGAATTTCGTGGCATGGCTCACGGCGGCGACAAGGGCATCAGCCAGGTGGAGGTCAGCACGGACGGCGGCAAAACCTACGCGGCAGCCGATATCTACGCGCCAGGCACCAAGATCAGTTGGAGTTTGTGGCGCTACACTTGGACGCCCACCGAAGTATCCGACGACGTGCGGGTGTACGTGCGTGCGATCAACGGCGAGGGGGAGCGCCAAGTCGAGGAGTTCCGCGACCAGGTGCCCCATGGCGCGCTGGGATTACACTGGGTCCGTGGCCGGGTGGTGGCGGCGGATGCTTCCACGCCGAAGGTGGCATCGGTCGAGCGGCCAGCGGCCAGCCCGCGGACGGCGTTGTGCCACCGGGGGATCTGGAACGCATGAGCTTCCGGGGTCATCGGCGGGGCAGCGCCGTAGGATTGGCTGTCGGCGTGTTCGCCAGCTTTCCTTTGGCGGCGACCTCGGGGAGCCCCATGCTGGCGGTTGCCCTAGTCATGGTCTGCGGAGCCGTTTATGCCACGATCAGCCCCCGCGCGGCCCGGCTGACGGACTTCCTGGACAGTGCGTTCACGGCGGCGGCACTCGGGGTCCCGCTCTGGGGGGCGGTCAGTGTTTACACGCTGCCTCGCCTCGCCGGTCAGGAGCCACAGTGGACGGCCGAAGGGATGCGCGCCCTGTTCCCGGCACTGCTCGGCTGGCTGCTCTCGGGCTTCCTGCTCGGGGCACTGACCCCGTTGGCGCGCTGACTTGTGGAACGCTGGCTTGGACCGGAGCCTGCCGGGGCACCCGCCGCGCCACCGGAAGCAAGAAAGCGCATCCTCATTCTCGGCGGCGGCTTTGCGGGCGTCGGCACGGCGAATGAACTGGAACGGCTCTTCCGCGCTGATCCATCGGTGGAGTTCACCCTGGTCAGCGAGACCAATGCGCTGCTGTTTACGCCCATGCTCACCGAGGTGGCCGCCAGCAGCCTGGAACCCACCCACATCTCCAGTCCCCTGCGCACCAGCCTGCGGCGTACCCGCATCGTGCGGGGGCGCGCCGTGGGCTTTGATCTGGAGCGGCGCTGCGTTCGCATCCGGCGCCGTGAGCCGGAAGGCGGGTCGGCGGGAGACGGCGACGAGCTTTCCTACGACCACCTCGTCCTCGCCCTGGGCGCGGTCTCCAACTACCTCGGCAACGACGCGGTCCGCGAGCACTCGCTGGACTTCAAGTCGCTGGGCGACGCCATCCGCGTGCGCAACGCCGTGATCGCCGCCTTCGACGATGCCGACACGGAAGCTGACCCGGCCAGACGCCGCGCACGGCTGACCTTCGTCATCGCGGGGGGCGGCTTCTCGGGCGCGGAACTGGCTGGCGCGCTCAATGATTTCGCCCGGGGGATGCTGGCTGACTACCCGAACCTGTCCCCGGACGACCTGCGCGTGGTCGTCGTCCACTCGCGCGAGCGCATCCTGCCCGAGTTGAGCGAGAGCCTGGCGGCCTATGCCCTGGAGCGGATGCAGGCGCGCGGGGTCACTTTCCGGCTCAACGCCCGCGTGACGGATGCCGCGCCGGGGAGAGTGACCGTGCAGACCAAAGGCCGGGACGGATCGCCGCCCGAGGAAATCGCCGCCGACACCCTCGTGTGGACGGCGGGCTCCGCGCCGAGCCCGGTGCTGAAAACCCTGCCCGTCGAGCACGACCGGCGCGGGGCCGTGGTCACCGAGCCGACTCTGGCCGTCAAAGGCTGGCCGGGCGTGTGGGCGCTGGGCGACTGCGCCTCCGTTCCCGACGCCAAGACCGGCCAGCCTTGCCCCGGCACCGCGCAGTTCGCCGTGCGACAGGCCCCGCACCTGGCGCGCAATCTCCACGCTGCTCTGCACGGGCGCGAGCCGAAGGGATTTCACTTCGACGCACTCGGCACGCTCTGTGTCGTCGGTCACCAGACCGCCTGCGCGGAGATCAAGGGCTACCACTTCAGCGGCTTCTTCGCGTGGCTGCTCTGGCGGGGCATCTATTGGGCGAAGCTGCCGGGAGTGGAGCGCAAGGTGCGGGTGCTGGGCGACTGGCTCATCGAGCTGTTCTTTCCCCGCGACATCGTTCAGACGCTCGACTTCGGCGACGAGCGGGGCGGGGCGGGCGTTCCTCGGTCCGGCCCGCGATCCAGCGACCCACCGCACGCCAAGTCATTTCCCGACGTTACATGATCACCGAAACCGCCGCTGAGCCCCTCACGCATTGGTCAAACCAGCCTGCTCACGTTTTCCCCCTGCTGTTGGGGGCTCTGTTGGGGTTGACCGGTGGCTTGGCTTTCCAGGTGGCCGGTCTGGCCGGGCCGGTCAGTGGTCCGCTGCTCGGAGCCTTGGCCGGGGCAGGCTTCGCGGCGCTGACGGCCGGTCGGGCACGCACGGCTGGTGGCGGACTACTCTGGGGGTTGGCCTTCGCCCTACTACTGTGGTTCGCCAGCCTCCTGCCGCTGGTCGTAGGTGCCATGCCGACCATGGACGTGGCGCGGGCACACTTCCCGCAACTCGTCGCCGCGCTGCTGCTCATCGGTGCGCCGCTGGGCCTGACGCTGGGAGCTTACCGCGCCCGCGTGCGGACGCCGGGCGAGGGTGGGACGGAGTCGTTTTCCCTAGCGCGAGCCTTGGCGTGCGGTGGAGCGGCAGGGCTGATCGGGGGCAGCGTGTTCGCCTGGTGGATCGCGCGCTCGGGGCAGTTGATGGCGGTGGCAGATTTGGTCGGCTCGCGCTCCCCGCTGGTCGGCCTGACGGTGCACTTCACCCTGGCGCTGGCCATCGGCGGATCGTTCGGGCTGCTCTTCCAGGCGGATGTACGCGGCTATGGTTCCAGCATGGGCTGGGGACTCGCCTACGGGATATTCTGGTGGTTCCTGGGGCCGCTGACGCTGCTGGCCATTGCACAGAAACATCTGCCCGACTGGGGTGTGACGCGGGCGCGAGAGTTGTTCGACCTCCTGCCCGCGCACATCGTTTACGGGCTGCTGCTCGGACTGATCTACGCGACCCTCGACAGGGTATGGGTCACCCTGTTCATCGAAAGCGACCCGATCCGTCGTCAGCCAGAGGGTCCTGGTCCGCGTACGTTGCGCTCGCTGGGCCGTGGGGCGTTGGCGGGGCTGGTGGGCGGGATCGTGTTCATCCCGATGATCGCGGGCATCGCTGGCTTCCAGCGCATCGCCACGCTGGCGGGCGGCTCGTCGTTTTCTCTGGGTATGGCGCTGCACTTGGTGGTCGCGGTTCTCGTCGGGATGAGCTACGGCTGGCTCTTCGAGCGCGAATCGCCCAACTTCCTGTCGGGGGTCGGTTGGGGACTGCTTTACGGGCTGATCTGGTGGTTTCTGGGACCGTTCACCCTGTTTCAGACCGTGCTGGGGCGGCCTTTCACTTGGTCGCCGGAGGCGGTGGCCAACTCGCTGCCCTCGCTCCTCGGCCACCTGCTCTACGGCATCACCACCGCCACCGTGTTTTTGCTGCTCGAACGTCGCCGTGAACGGTGGGAGCGGCTCGACCCGCGTTTTGCCGCCCGGGAGAGAACCCGACGGCGGCCCGTGGGCACGCCTGCGCCTGCCCTCTGGTTTTTTGTCGTTGGCCTGGGAGTGGCCCTACCGATCCTGCTCGGCTGATCGGAGAGCTGACCAGAAGCAACCGGAGACGGTAGTGGCAAGACCATCGGTCAGAAAGACGAGCCGCATGGAACCTAAGTCAGAGATCGTCACAGCCAAGATCGTGCGTGCTGCACAAATCCTTGTAACGTCGGTAGCTATGTCGACCCTAGACGGTGTTCTGCACTTTATGGGCTAGGTTAGCAGCCATGCGCCAGCCTGGAGTTTACGCGACGAATGTTTCCGATGGAAGAGTGGGCGTTTGTGGCCCCGTACCTTTGCTTGATGAAGGAGGATGCGCCCCAACGCATGCACTCGCTACGGGCGGGGTTCGACGCTCCACAGTACATGGTCCGTGCAGGCTGTCCTGGGCGGCTCTTGCCCAATGACTTACCGCCCTGGCAGATCGTCTACCAGCAAGCCCGACGTTGGCTGGCTACCCGAGGTCTTCGAGGCGATGACTCATGACAGAGCGTGGAGGTGGCCGATGTGGATTCGGGCCACAACGGCGAGACCGTGGCAGCCGTGGCCGCAGAACATGGCGTTCAACTGCAGGTGGTTAGCTTGCCGCAAGCCAAGAAAGGCCTCGTGCTCTTGCCTCGACGCTGGGTGGTCGAACGCTCGTTTGCATGGACCGCGCGCTGTCGGCGATTGGCCCGTGACTACGAACGGCTGGGCTCGACTCTCGCCGGGCTGCATTTCGTTGCCTTTGCCATGCTCATGCTCACCCGCCTCTTTGGCGAAAGCTCATGGCAGGGTATTTGAAAATACAGGACACCGTCTAGGCGGGCCGACCTGTCTGGGCCCAGGAAAGCGGTCAACAGGTCCTCGCTGGCGCGGATCTTCACGTCGGCCGGGTTGACGCTGACGGCGCGCACTTCGACGAGCACCTCTCCACGCGCCACGCCTGGCATCTCGATTTCCTGGAAGCGCAGATTTTCCACGCCACCGGCTTCGGGTAAAAGGATCGCTTTCATGATGTCTGTCCTGTTGCTTCGTGGCCGCAGGTATTACCCGATGCATCGTTCTCGGCCAAGCACGCCGGAGGTGTTTCGTCGAACACTCTTCGATGTTCACTGGTCGAACGGATCAGCGCGGCCAGCGCGACGACGGCGGCGGCAAAGCCCGCCCCGGCACCGATGCCAAGCGCCCAACGTGGACCGAACCGGTTGGCCACCCAGCCTACGATGGGTGCGCCGATGGGCGTTCCACCCAGAGCTACCGCGAGGCGCAGCGCCATCACCCGTCCTCGCATGGCGGGCGCGGCCTCCAATTGCATCAGGCTGTTGGTCGTGTTCGTGAACGTCAGGGCCGCCACGCCGATGACCACGAGCGCCCCGGCAAACCACCAGTAGCCCGGAGCCAGGGCGGCCAGCGTACAGCCGAGCCCGAAGATGGCCGAACCCACCAACAAAGAGCCGAACCGCGGCCGGTCCCGCCCGGCAGCGAGCAGCGCGCCCGTGATCGTGCCGACCGCCATGATGGAGGACAGCAGGCCGAAGCTTTTCGCATCCGCATGGAAGACTCCGACCGCCATCGTGGAGATGAAGATGGGGAAATTCAGGCCGAAGGTGCCGATCAGAAAGAGCATCATCAGGATGGCCCGCAGGTGCGCGCGGCTCCAGACGTAGCGGAATCCTTCCAGGAACCCACCCGCGTTGCGTGATGCCCGGACGTTCGGACGCAGTTCCCCGGCGCGCAGAAAGCTCAGGGAAAGGAGCACGGCGGCGAACGACAGACCGTTGAGCACGAATGCCCAGCCGGTGCCCACTCGCGCGATGACCACCCCGGCCACGGCGGGGCCGATCATCCGGCCCGCGTTGAACGAGGTGGAGTTGAGCGCGACGGCGTTGGGCAAAAGCTCGTCGCCCACCAGTTCGCCCACGAACGTCTGCCGGACCGGGGCGTCGAGCGCGGCGGCGGAACCCGACAGGAAAGCGAACACGTAGACCTGCCAGAGCCGGACCACGCCCACGAGAGTCAGCATGCCCAAAGCGAGCGCCAAGGCACCCATCGCCGCCTGGGTCGCCATCAGGAGCTTGCGCTGGTTGAAGCGGTCGGCCGCCGATCCCGTCCACGGCAGCAGCAAGAGCTGCGGCGCGAATTGCAGGCCCATGACCACGCCGACGGCGGAGGCGTCGTGGCGGGTGAGTTGCGTGAGCACCAGCCAGTCCTGGGCGACGCGCTGCATCCACGTGCCGACGTTGGACACCAGGGCGCCCGTGCTCCACACCCGGAAGTTGTAGCTGCGCAGTGCGCGGAACGCCCCCGAGGCTGGATCGTTCATTGACGCCCAGGTGTGTTGCCGCCGTGGAATTGGCCGAAGTGCCGCGCCAGTCGGAGACCGATCAGAAGTGCGCCCAGCCCGCTCGCCAATACGTCGGCCGTGGAATGCAGGTCGAAGTGGCCGACCCGCACCACGAGCACATAGCCGATCACCGCGTTGAAGAACCCCCAGAGCACGTTGACGGTCGAGGAGGAGAGCCCCCTGCCCGGCGGCTTGGCGAAGGGGCTTTGAAAGGAACGGCCTGTCGTGCCGCTGACCAGGTGCGGGACGGCGTTGGCCAGGAAGACGCCGCCGAAGAAGTAGGAAACG
>CAXTVY010000219.1:0-2440 GCA_964247665.1 uncultured Chthoniobacterales bacterium
CTGCGCGACCGTCTGATTGCTAAAGGATGGACGCTCGGTCTGGACCTGCAATACCACGAGGCGGAAGGCGGCGAGCACACCGAGGCTGCCTGGGCCATGCGGATGGAAGGGACGCTGCGGTTTTTATTTCCCTCCCGGAGACTGGGTGGAGCGGGCCGGTAGCGGATGTCTGGGCCGCACGAACGCGGACCGCACTCAACGATTGCCTTTTCCAACGAGCGGCTTGTCATGCATGGCCACCTTCGAGAGTGCGTTGGCATGGGTATCCGCGAGGTGATGCAGCGCAGACTTCCATGAGGGCAGCGGCAAACTCCTGCGGCTGGCTTGCGGAGTGGTGTTCGTCACCGCCGCGTCCGGTTCCGCGGGTGCAGCGGAATCTGCCCGCTCTTCGCGCAGCTCGATACCTGTGAGATCATGGGCGTATAAGAGGAAGACCTCCCGATGGATGGTCCCAGCATTCGACAAGTGCCAGACACCGCTTTCGCCATCCAGCAACAGGTCTAGCGATCCGTGAACCAAGTCTGGCAGGTAGGTCAGCGAGAAAGGTGCATCCGGGAGGAATGGGGCCGTTTGTCTGGCAGCGACCGCTTCGAGGGTCAGCAGCACAGGGTCGCGCTCCTCCCAGGGACTGAAGCGAATCCCGGTCTGGATGGTCAGGCCGCAGGACGTGCCGGGCTCTACCGGCTGCGATCCATCTGGCGTTCGCATGGTGGCAGGTGCCGTTGGACCCGCCGCGGCAGGAGCAACGGGTGGCACCTGGCAATCAAGAATCTGGCTTGAAGAAAAACTCAGCAGTGGCAACCCGTGTGCAGCGCAAACTTCGGCCAGAACCACGTCCACATCACCACCTTCTGCACACCGGACGCCAAGGTTTGGCTGGCTCGTGGTGATCTCATCGGTGGCGTGGATCACAGCCCACGGCTTCACCTCATCCAGCGCTCGCTGCACCGAGACGGTATCAACGAGATCGAATCGGCTGTCATCGAGCAAGCAGGTGGGTAAGGCGCGTTCTTTGCAAATTGACTCGAACGCTCGGGCGAGCGTACTGCCTGCTCCCACGATGAGCAACGGTGCAGGCGGACAGGCGTTATCCCCATCAGCCCGCCTGACTGAAGGCGTCAGCGGTTGACAGGCATCGGCGGGCACGCAGGCGAACCGCTCCGGTCGTTTCCACCACCCCGGCACGCGCAAGACCGGATCATTCGTGTCGCCATCCTTCGCCAACGTGCGGGCGAGCGTGGCGAGCGCTGTCGGGCGCGGCAACGGACCGCGCAGATCGAATGCCCCGGGTTCGTAGCTGTCGGGATCATCGCGTGTGAGCAGGTTCGTCCAGTTGAACGCCCCCAACAGCGCCCATAGCGTGACCGCACGCACATCCACCCCCTCTTGCGCACGAAGCGCGCGCGCATCTCGCCAGATCTCCACGAACCAACGCATCTGTTCTTCGCGTGTGCAATTCATCTGAGCCTCGGTGACGGCCAAGGGCAGGTGATATCGTTCCCAGGCCTCGCGCAGCAACCGTCCTAGCCCGCTGACGCCCTGCACGCTCGCGCGCACCGCGGGCATATCAGCGTATGCCCGGCGTTCATCCCCGGCGCGGGCGTAGGATGGATAGCGCTCCAGGCGCTCGTCGATGAAGCGTTCACTGGTGATGTAATGGTTGATGCCCATGACATCTGGCGGACAGGGATGGTCCAAAAACCAGTGGAGTTCCCGTACCGGGATGTCAGCCCCCGTCAGAAAGGCCCACATCGGATGCCGCTCGTTGAGATGGCCGCCCAGCAGATCGAAGGTGAGCCAGCGCCGCTGGTTCTCGAACTCCGCCAGTTCCGCGAGCAGCGGAGTGCTGAAAGTCTTTCCCAGGTCTTCCGTTTGCAGCAGTCGAGCCTCAGGGTTGACGCTGCGGATGGCGTCCATCGACAGCACCACTGCCTTGCATTGGTTCAGGAAGGCGCGGGCAAAACTGCGGATGTCGTGTGCGTGCGGATACCAGTGGCCGTACAGCGCGCTGAAGCGGGCCGTGGTCAACGGTTCATTCACCGGTGTGTATTCGTCAAGCCATGGATACCGTTCGGCCACCTGCCGCGCGAAGCCGGCGAGTCCAGCGGCGAAACCGGGGTCGAGCAGATGGGTGCGGCGGGGACCGCTGCCGTGGTGGACCAAGCCGACGATGGGGTGGATGTCCAACTGCCGCAGGCGCTGTAAACGCCGGTCGGTCCAGGCCCAGTCTTCCACGGTTGCCCGGTCGGGTGCGAGGCGTTCCCACAACGCAGGGTAGCGCAATGCCTTCAGGCCAAGCGAGGCAAACCGCTCAAGGTCGTCCTCGCGCCAGGCATGTCCATTGCGTTCGAGTTGATCGAAGAAGCGATCACCGACGCGGTTGACGGTGCATTCGACCCCACCCCAAAGCTCCAGTCGGGATTGCGAGTTTGGTTGAAGC
>CAXTVY010000219.1:2450-2948 GCA_964247665.1 uncultured Chthoniobacterales bacterium
ATCCAACGTATACGTGGGGTGGACGTTGCCGTGCTCCATTATTCGACAGCATCCTGGGTCGGGGAGCAGGTTTTTCGTCTTTGTTGTACGGGGGGAAAAGAGACCTTGTTCAAAAAATCAGGCAGGCAAACCGCTACTGAGCCGCCGTGGCAGACGACAGCGACAAACAACCGGGTCCGTCGTTCCCGGCTTCTCCTTTCATTGGAGAGACAGCCTCGCGCGAGAACATTGCCTTGTTTCCCCGGAACTGTGCTGCCGCCTCGCAGAGAAAAGAGAATGAGGCGGAGGAGGGAATCGAACCCTCGAATAGAGGTTTTGCAGACCTCGGCCTTACCACTTGGCTACCCCGCCGAATCAATCACGGTCCGTCGCAGCACTTTTGATGCAACGACGTGGGCGATGTTCTCACGCTTCCCCTTGTGGCTCAAGTCGAAATCTTTTGGCGGGTGGTTTCCTGCTGACGCCCGGCGCGACGAATGATTGAATCATCCTCCAACC
>CAXTVY010000219.1:2958-7847 GCA_964247665.1 uncultured Chthoniobacterales bacterium
GATCACACGTTCCCACTTCGTCCTTTTCCTCTAGCAACGTGATTTCTCTTCGTTCTTACGAATTCCTGGAGGACGCCTGGCAAGGAGGCGTGGCAGAATGGTGCGGGGCAGCGTCGCGGCACACGCTCGGCGGTGGGCGGGCCTGGATGGTCACTGTCAGCGATGGACAGGCCAACTGGATCAAGCGGCGGATGCTCCAGGCGGGCTACAGTCTCTTCGGCCTCCAGTTTTTCAACGTTGCGCCCTTGCGCCGTGAACTGTGCTTACGCTGCGGGGTCCGTCCGGCACAGTTAGGAGGCGACACCCTCCGATTCCTTTTACGTTTGCGCGCCCTGGAACGTGCCGCGCTGTCGCCGGACGTGGACCCGGTAGCCCGGCATCCGGGGGCTCTTCTGGCGGCCTTGAGCGACTTCGCAGCCGCAGGATGGCTGGAGGATGAGCCAGCCTGGCGGCGGGAAATACTGCCGCCGGCACTTGATGATTGGCTCGCCGAGCTCCAGCAAGGTGGTGAGTGGGCACCAGCGATTGACCGTTGGCTGCTAACCGTGCCTCGTGCCTCCCAGACCTCGCCGCTCGCTCTTTGTGCGTTCGGTTGGGACGCCAGCTTTTGGCCCTCGTTCAACCTGCTGGCGGCGGCAGTCCGCGAGGCGCAAAGCACGCTCGTCTTTGCCCCGCTTCCCCGCGGTTCGTCCGAGGGCGTCCAGATCGAATGGATGACGGCGATGGAAACCTTGACTGAAGAGGCATTCGAGTCTTGCCCGAGTGTGAACTTCGCCTCGGCCCATGCCACGATGATCAGCCGGTTGGAAGGCTCGGATCTCTCCTCGCTCGAAGCCGATCCCGGGGAGCCGGAACTTCTGGTGGGCCTCGACGTGGACGACGCCGCGATCCTCGCCCGCGACTTTGTGGCCCGCTGGCTGTCGGAAAATCCCGCAGGTCAGGGCGGTATGAATGACGACCGGTTGGTGATCCTCAGCCCGCGCCGGGACCTTTCTGCCGTGGCGCTGTTGCGCGGTCTCGCTGCTGCGGGAATTGATGTGGAGGATGAGTTGGGCGAGGTGCCCGAGCCAGTCCTGGCGGTGCAGATTCAACGTGCCATCCTAGCCTACCATCGGGACGGAGCCGACATCGAACGGCTCATCGCCATCGTCGAACTCCTCAACGAACACGTGGCTATCCGGGACGGCCAGGATGACGCCGTTCTGCGAGGGGTCTTTCCCTTGGACGTGGCGGAGGTGCGGCGCTTACTCCATTCGGCTTTTGGCGAGGTGCAGCACCACAGCGTGCGCGTGTTGCGCGACGCGTTCGCCCGTTCGCGCTCGGAGACGGCGCGGCCATTGCAGCAACTGGTCGACCACCTCGGCGAGTGGCCGGAGCGGGTTGGCTGGCCGGATGCGCTCGCTCGCTGGCAACACGGACTCGTCGGGCTGGGGTTGAGCACCGGGCTCCTGGAACCGCTCTGGTCACAATTGGAGAAGCTTCCCCTCGTTGAGCCGGTGCCCTCCGCCACATTTCTCCAATTTCTCGGCGGCATCCTCGAATGTGCTCCAGCGCGGCGTTCTCCCGACGGGATGCACCGGTACGCGCGCGTGGTACTGACCACCTTGAATGGAGCCATGGGCCAAACCTGGGGCGCAGCCGTGTTCCTGGACTCCAACGAGGGAGCCTGGCCCCTCTACCCGGAAGAAAACGCTTTCCTTGACGATGCCCTGCGCACACGCCTCAACCAACGGCGCGCGGAGTACCACGATCTACCCGGCGCGCCGTGGCGCGGACATTTGCTGACCTCCGCCGACCAGGCGCAACTGGAGCATTTCCGTTTCATGGAAATCCTCGGCAACTGCACGGGGCCAGTCGCTTTCGCCGGGCTGGCGCGCGACGCCAGCGAGCCTGGCAAGGAACTCTACGCCAACGAGTGGGCGCTCCGCTGCCTGCTGGAAACGGGCCAGCCGCTCACCGGAGGCGAAAAGCTGCTCGACCGCTGGCGCGGCGCGATCCGTCGCACGAAGCGAGCAATCCCCACCCTTCCGAAAGCGGAGCGGGAACATCTGCGGGCCGTGTTCGATGCGCGGCGCGACGCGGAGACCGGCTTCGGTGAATACGGATTCAATTTCGAGTCCCTGACCTCCGCGGACGAACTGCCCTGGACTGATGCCTGGTCGGTGCGCGACCTGGAAACCGTTTGGAACCATCCGGCAACGTTCGCCTTACAACAAATTTTTAGCGTTGCACCGGCGCAGGCGCAGGGACGCGAACTCATGCGGGGCGAGGGCTGGATGGTCGGACGGCTGGTCCACCAATGGTTCCTCGTTGCGCTGGGCGCGGCGTCTGAACCGCGTGAGATGACCCCATACGAATGGCGGAAGGCACTGACGGAGGGCTTGGCGGACGCGCGGCGAGGCACGGAAGGAACGCTGCATGTTGCCTTGGCGAAGCAGACGGGACATGCCGCCACCCCGGATCAACTGCTGCCGCTGTGGTGGCGCAGCACGCTGCAAAAAGCGCATTGGGCGACGTTCCGCTGCCTGGAAACCCTCGCCACCGTAGCAGGGGCGGAAGGCCGAACGATCTGGTTGAGCCAGAACCAGCGTTTTCGGGGGGATGTCGGCACCCGCATCGGCCCTTTGCGTCTGCAAGCAACGTGCGACGTGGTGCTCGCCGACCGGCCAACCCTTGAAGGCGCGTCGTGCCAACTGATCGACATCCGCACCGGCTCCGTTGCGGCCACCGCGTTGTCGCCGGATCGTTTGGCCAAGGGCGAGGGGTTGAACCTCGCCGCCCTGATGTTTCTGGCGTTAAAGGAAGGTACTCTGCCAGAACAAACGCGGATTGGCATCATCCATCCCGACGCTGCGAGCGCAACTCCGTTCACTGCCGAATCACGGGAAGCCGGTGCGTCCGCCCTGGAATCCCTGGCGCGGCAGCAACGCTCGCTGAACTTCGGCCAGCGGGGGAATTCCGGTGCTGCCGACAGCCTGCGCGATGGCGAGATCCTACCCCTCGCCACGGTGTCGATTGATCCCACCGTCCTCGCCCGCAAGTTTGTGCATAGTGCCGGGCAATCGCCACCGGCAGATTTCGTTTGACGGCACAGACTTCGTACAATACGGGTTCGGCCTAACTCTTATCAAGAGTGGCGGAGGGACTGGCCCGACGATGCCACGGCAACCGCTGGAGATCTCGCTGCAAAGTGCGGTCTCCAGGCCAAGGTGCCAAATCCAGCCTTGATCCAGCGAGCAATCGCGGGAGTGAGGAGCGATGAGAGAAAAGTGGTACCCGTCTGCCCTGACGTATCGACAGAGTACGTCCATCCGAGGTTCTGCCTTTCTTTTTTCCGCTGGCTGGAAGGGCGTTCGTTCCTGGTTTCCCCGCTTGCTCGGCAACACGAGGCACGAACTGACCATGGACAAAAACCGCAATCCCTTCTTCGCTAACCTGCGCTGCCGCGAGTGTGGCCGGACGTACCCCAAACAGGCCATCCACATCTGCGAATTTGACTTTGGTCCGCTGGAGGCCGCTTACGACTACGCCGCCATCGGCGCAGCGTTGACCCGGGAGAAGATCGCTTCGCGCCCGCAAACCATGTGGCGCTACCGGGAGCTGCTGCCGATTGATGGAGAGCCCACGGTGGGCACGCAGGTAGGGTTCACGCCGCTGGTGCGCGCCGACCGCCTTGCCCGGCACTTGGGGCTGCGCGAGCTTTACATCAAGAACGACACCGTCAATTACCCTACCCTCTCTTTCAAGGACCGGGTTGTCTCCGTCGCGCTGAGCCGGGCACGTGAACTCGGGTTTGAAGTCGTGGCCTGCGCGTCCACTGGCAACCTCGCCAATTCCGTCGCCGCGAACGCCGCCGCCGCCGGTTTGACGAGCTACGTGCTCATCCCGGCCGATCTTGAAAGCGGCAAGGTGCTCAACTCGCTTGTGTATGGCACGCGCGTGATCGGTATTCACGGGGCTTACGATCAGGTCAATCGCCTGTGCTCGGAGATCGCTGGCAAGTACGGCTGGGGTTTCGTGAACGTGAACCTGCGGCCGTATTATGCCGAAGGCTCGAAGACGATGGGCTTCGAAATCGGCGAACAACTGGGTTGGCGTGCGCCGCAGCATACGGTCGTGCCGATGGCCAGCGGCTCGCTCTTGACGAAAATTCACAAGGCTTACAAGGAACTTGCCACCATCGGCCTGATCGAGTCGGCCCGCTTCACGGTGCACGGCGCGCAGGCAACGGGCTGTTCACCGATCACCGAGGCCATGAAAAAAGGCAGCGACCTCGTCAAACCTGTCGCCAAACCTCAAACCATTGCCAAATCGCTGGCCATCGGCACCCCGGCGGACGGTTACTACGCAATCCACACGATGCGCGATACCGGTGGCACGGCGGAAGATGCGACAGACGAGGAGATCATCGAAGGCATCAAGCTGCTGGCCGAGCTGGAGGGCATCTTCGCCGAAACAGCGGGTGGTGTCACCGTGGCCTGTGCCAAGAAGCTCGTCGAAACCGGCAAGATCGCGGCGGACGAAAGCGTCGTGCTCTGCATCACCGGTCACGGCCTGAAAACTGCCGAAGCGGTCGCGGCGCATTGCGGTGCCCCGCGCGTCATCAAGCCGAGCCTGCGGGATTTCGAGGAACTGGTCAGTGACGAACTCGGCAGCCTGACCAAGGCTTGATTCTCTCCTTCAACTTCTGCTAAGGAACACTGGCACCTTTATGGCAACAAGCATTCGCATCCCCACCCCTCTGCGCAAACTCACCGGCGAACAGGAGATCGTGCAGGCGGACGGCTCCACGGTCGGTGACATTCTCCGCTCTCTGGACACCAGTTACCCCGGCTTAAAGGAGCGCATCTGCGACGAGGCAGGCAACATCCGCCGCTTCGTCAACGTGT
>CAXTVY010000220.1:0-7836 GCA_964247665.1 uncultured Chthoniobacterales bacterium
CACCACCGCCGACGGGCTGTCCCGCCTCGACTGGGTCCTGCGGCGGCCCATCGACATCCTCGTGCTCGAACTCGGCGGCAACGACGGCCTGCGCGGCCTGCCCGTCGAGGCGGCGCAGAAGAACCTCCAGGGCATCATCGACAAAACCCGCGCCAGGAACCCCAACGTCCGCGTGGTCATTGCCGGGATGCGGATGCCGCCCAACTTCGGGCCCGAGTACACGGCGCGCTTCGAGGCCGTTTTCCCCGCGCTCGCCGCGGCCAACCCGGGCGCGACGCTCATCCCCTTCCTGCTGGACGGCGTCGGCGGCGACCCCCGGCTCAACCAGCGCGACCAGCTCCATCCCACCGCCGAGGGCCACAAGATCGTGGCCGACGTGATGTGGAAGGCGCTCGCACCGCTGGTAAAGCCGTGAGGCCGGAAGTTGCTCCGGCTGGTATTGCAGGGCAGGCGGAGCGCCTGCCCTATCATCACGGCGTCGGCCTCGGCTGTGTCTGGACGGTTCCGGCACGCTTGCCCCTGGGCGAAGGCGGCAAGTTCTTGAGGAATCCCAGCATCCCCAGGATGAGCGCGAGTGCGCCCAGCAAAAAGAAAATGGCGAAGCGGCTCAGCGGAGGGGGAGCATGCACAGGGAACGAAAGGGACCGGCCAGCCGGTGCTCGGGCACTTTGCCCCGCAACCCGCAACGCGCAACCCGCGCCGCCGTCAGCCGCCAAAGAACTTCTGGAACGAACGCAGGAACCGCTTCGGGAACGGGTCCTGGTTTGGTGGCTGCGGCGGGTGGTTCTGGTCCGGCGGCGTTTCGCCGGGTGCGACCTGCTGGCCGTTCGGGGTCAGCGTGCTGCCCTGGTGGGCCGTGCAGGCGAGCCGGGGCACGCGGCTGGCGGGCAGGTCAATCGTGTAGGTGGTCCCCGCCGCCTCGCAGCCGTCCGTGGCCAACTCGTTGGAGAACGAACACACCCGCACGCGCTTGAGCGGCTCCGGCGGCTGGAAATCTTTCGCGGGGTAACGTTGCGGGTTCGCCTTGGCCATCACCTGACACCACACCGGCAGCGCCAGCGCCGCGCCGTAGCCCCGGGACATGATCGTCTCGTTGTGATCCAGGCCGACCCACACCCCACAGGTCAGACTCGTCGTGTAGCCGACGAACCAGGCGTCGCGGAAGTCGTTCGTCGTGCCGGTCTTGCCGGCGGCGGGCTTGTTGAAGCCCAGCTTGCCGGCCTCGGCGGCGGTGCCCTTTTGCATCACCTTTTCCAGAACGGCGTGCGTCATCCACGCGGCCCCGGGCTGGATGAGCTGGCTCGTGCCGTGCGGCGCGCGGTAGACCGTCGCACCGTCGGCGTCGTCGATGCGCTCGATGAAATACCCCGGCTTGTGGAGGCCGAAGTTGGGGAACAAGGTGTACGCCTCGGTCAGCTTGCGCAGGGTCGTCGGGAACGTGCCGAGATAAATGGTGGGCGAGGCGGGCATGTCGGCCGCGAGCCCCACCTCCGCGCCCAGCTTGCGCACGGTGTCCAGCCCGACCAGCTCGCCCACGCGCACGCTCATGGTGTTGCGCGAGCGGATCAGGCCGACCTCCGCCGGTTGCACGCCGCCGAACGTGCTGTCGGAGTTGCCCGGGCTCCAGGTGGGCGCGTCGCGCAGTTCGCCGGGCTGGATCTGGCCGTCGTCGATGCTCGCGCCCGGCAGCAGCCCGCGCTGCCACGCCGCCGTGTACACGAAGGGCTTGAACGTCGAGCCCACGGGCCGCTCGGCCTGCGTGGCGCGGTTGTAGCCGCCGCGCTGGTACTCCCGCCCGCCCACGACCGCGCGGATCGCCCCCTCGCGGTTGTCGATCAGGAACAGCGCGCCCTGGAGGTAGTCCGTGCCCTTGCTCGTGTCGGCTTCCGGGTTCTGGCCCTTGCGCGGGTGTTCGTAGCCCCGGCTGTTCTCGATCTTGGCCAGTTGCGATTCGACGGCCGCCGTGGCCAGCTTCTGCATCTCGGGGTCGATGGTCGTGTAGATTTTCAGGCCGCCCTCGTCGGCCTGCTCGTCGGTCAGCAGGCTGGCCAGCTCGTTCTGCACGCCCTCCATCGCGTAGTTCTCCTGGTTGCCCAGGCCGTGGCCCTTGTTGACCTGGATGATCTCGTGCCCGGCGTGGTCGGCCTGCTTCCCGGTGATCAGCCCGAGCTGGGCCATGCGCCCGAGCACCGTGTCGCGCTCGCGGTTGGCGGCGTCGAGGTTGTTGAGGGGCGAGAAGCGGTTGGGACTGCGGATCAGCCCCGCCATCATGGCTCCCTCGGAGAGGTCCAGGTCCGCGCTGGGCTTGCCGAAGTACGTCTGGCTGGCCGTTTCGATGCCGTACAGGCCGCCGCCGTAGTAGATGCGGTTGACGTAGTAGCCGAGGATCTGCCGCTTGGAGAAATGCTGCTCGATGCGCACGGCGACGAACGCTTCCAGGATTTTGCGGGTGAGGGTTTTGCCGCCCAGGGGCAGGCTGTTGCGGGCGAGCTGCTGGGTGAGCGTGCTGGCGCCTTCCGCCGCGCGGTGGCGGGTGATGTTGCGTAACAGGGCCCGGGCGATGCCGTGCGGATCGACCCCGTGGTGCGAGTAGAAGCGGGAATCCTCCCGGGCCACGAGGGCATCGAGGAAATTTTTGGACACCTTGTCGATGGGCACGACGATGCGCGTCTCGCTGGCGTGCAGGTGCGTGTACAGGTTGCCGTCCATGTCGTAGACGTTGGCCACCTGGGTCATGTCGCCGAGCCGGCTCAGGTCGAACGACCCGGCCCACACGGCGAAGAAGCTGAAACCGGCCGCCGCCGGGACCAGCGCGAGCAGCACCAGCCAATGCCACCAGCGCAGCCTGCGCCGGCGGGGCCCCTGGCCCACGGGACGCGCGGGCGCGCGGCCGGGGGGCGCGGACGGGGCAGGCGGCGGCGGTGGCGGGCGGTCTTTCAAAGGGACGGGGACGGAGCGGACAAAGCACGAAGCCTGCCCCAGACCCCGGGGAAAAGAAAGTCCGCCGCTGCAAAAAACCTTGCATCACCCGGCGCGTCCCCTACGTTACCCCCCGATAACCTTATGGCCGACCTAGCGAACAAATACGCCGAAAACATCACGGGTACGTTCTACGTCGATGACCAGTGCATCGACTGCGATCTCTGCCGCGAAACGGCTCCGGCAAACTTCACCCGCAACGACGACGGCGGGCATTCCTACGTGTACAAGCAACCCCTCAACGATGAGGAAGCCGGGTTGTGCAAGGAAGCGATGGAAGGCTGCCCGGTCGAGGCCATCGGGGCCGACGGCCACTAGGCCGCGCCCGCCTGCCAGCCCTCGCTGCCGCTGCCCGCTCCTACCGCGACCATGGCCAGGGCGACGAGGATCTCCGCATCGGCCGCCCGGCGTCACCGCGCCATCGCGGAGTGGCGCGGCTACAAAGAACCGCGCCCCTTGATGGAGCGGGTCAACCCGCTGAGCGCGCTCATCGGCAAGGCCGTGCAGGATCTGGGGCTGGGCGACCGCGTGCGCGAGGACGAGGTGCTGCGCGCGTGGAACGAACTGGTGGGCGACTTCATCGCGGCCCATTCCCAGCCGCACAGCCTCAAGGACGGCGTGCTCTACGTGCGCGTCCTGCAGCCGACGATCCATTTTGAACTGGAGCGCGTCTGGCGGCCCAAGATCATCGAAAAGCTCCGGGCGCGCTTCGGCGGCCGGGCCGTGCGGGAACTGCGGTTCCGGCTGGGATGACCCACCGTTCGCCGATGCTGTACGGGAACGACCAGATCCACGTCGCCAGCCTGGAACTGCCGGTGCGCATCGGCGTCACGGCCCGGGAGCGCACGTTCCCGCAGCGCCTGACGGTCTCGCTGACCCTGCACCCGCGCCACGGGTTCGGCGGGCTGGAGGACCGGATCGAGCGCACGATCAACTACTCGGCCGTCTGCCAGACCCTGCGCGAACTCGCCGCCGCCGACCGGGAGCGCTGTCTCATCGAGACGTTCGCGCTGGAAATCGCGGAAACCGTGCTGGCGCGCTTCGACCTGTGCGCGGCGGTGGACGTGGATTTGCGCAAATATGTCCTGCCGGATACTGATTACGTGGCCGTGCGCCTGTCGCGCTCCCGCCTCACGCCCGTGACCCCATGAAAAAGCGTTCCGCCGCCCCCGCCCCCGCCCTGCCGACCGCCGCCCGCCGCGAGCCGCCCCGGCTCATCATCGCGGGCAGCGAGGCGAGCGCGGACATGCTCTACGCCACGCGGTTCTTCGTGCCCGACCCGTTCGTGCTGCTCGTCCAGGACGGCCGCAAGACGATCCTGCTCAGCGACCTGGAAGTGGGCCGCGGACGCCGCGAGGCCGCCGTGGACGAGGTGCTCAGCCTCACGGAGTTCACCGCCGGGCACAAGAAGGCGCTGGGCCGCCAGCCGACGCTGGCCAGGGTGGCGGCGCATTTTCTGAAGGAACGCCGGGTCCGCCGGGCCGTGGTGCCGGAGGATTTCCCGTTGGCCTTGAGCTTGGCGCTGGCCGCCGAGGGCGTGCAGGTCGCGCCACCGCGAAAGGGCGGGTTCTGGCCCGCGCGAATGTTCAAGACGCCCGAGGAACGCGGCCACCTGCGCCGCGCGGGCCAGATCACGCAGGCGGGCATGGCGCGCGGGATGGAAGTGCTCGCCGCCGCGACCGTGCCCGGCGGACGCCGGGCCGGGGCGGGCGCGCCGCTCCAATGGGGCGGCGGGGTGCTGACCAGCGAACGGCTGCGCGCGGAGATCGACGCCGCCGTGCTGCGCGCGGGTGGTCTGCCCGCGAACACCATCGTGGCCGGGGGCGAACAGGCGTGCGATCCCCACGAGCGCGGCACGGGTCCGTTGCGCGCAGGGGAATTGATCATCATCGACATCTTTCCGCGGGACGCCACGAGCGGGTATTTCGGCGACCTGACCCGCACGTTCGTCAAGGGCCGGGCCACCGACGCCCAGCGCCAGCTCTGGCAGACCGTGCAGGAGGGCCAGCGGCGCACGCTCAAGGCGCTCCGGGCCGGGGCGGACGGCCACGCCATTCACGAGGGCACGAAGAAGTTCTTCAAGGACCGGGGCTATCCCACCGAAACGCGCGACGGTCGGCCCGTCGGATTTTTCCACGGCACGGGCCACGGGCTCGGGCTGGAGTTGCACGAAGCGCCGCGGTTTTCGGCGGTGCGTTCGTTCGAGCCGGGCACGGTGGTGACGGTGGAGCCCGGGCTGTATTTTCCGGGTTTGGGCGGGGTGCGAATCGAGGACGTGGCCGCCGTAACGGCGAAGGGTTGCGAGATGCTGTCAGACTTCGAGCAGCGGCTGGAGGTGTGAGCGGAAGGCAGAAGGCAGAAGGCTGCCAGGAGCGAGGGAGGGCGGTCAGGCCAGGAACGCGGAGCTTTAACACGGAGAGCACAGAGAACACAGAGCCCGGAGGAGAAGCAGCAAGGAGGGAGAAGACACGAACCAAGGCAAGCAGGAACAGCGTGGCTCTGCATCCTGCATCCTGCATCCTGCATCCTGCATCCTGCATCCTGCATCCTGCATCCCGCTGCCTTCCGCCTTCCTGCATCTTTCCAACCGTGCTTCCGCCTGCGGCAGCGAATCAGCCGGTTCCGTGTTATGTTGAACGCCGAGACCCAATCGGCGTCCAACAGGACGCACGTGAGCGCCTCCGCGACAAATCTCCACCCGATGGCTGCTTCTCGCGTGTTTCCAATTCCCCGGAACGCTGCTACAACCGTGTCCAAACCGATGGACAAGGCTCCTGCGTCCGCCACTTTTTCCGACCCGGAAGCTGTGGACAGCGACCCCGCCCTGGTCGCCCGCGCCAAGGGCGGCGACGCCGATGCCTTCAGCGCGCTCGTCACGCGCTACCACACGCGGCTCTACGGCCTGGTCTACCACATGACCAGCAACAACGAGGACGCGCGCGACCTCGTGCAGGAAATCTTTCTCAAGGCTTACCGTTCCATCGGCGGCTTCCAGGGCAATTCGAGCTTCTACACCTGGCTGCACACCATCGGCAAGAACATGACCATCAACTTCCTCAAGAAACGGGGAAAACGGTGGCAGATGAGCCTGGACGATGTGGACTCGAACATCCAGAATGACAAGGAATTTCTGGAGCAGACGGCGACCAGCGATCCCGTGCGCGAAGCCAATCTTTCCGAACTCCAGAGAAGATTGAACGAGGCCATGCAGAAGCTGTCTGTGGAGCATAGGATGGTCGTGACCATGTTTGACATCCAGGGGATGCCGCACGCGGAAATCAGCAAGATTCTGGGGGTGTCCGAGGGCACCGTGCGCTCGCGTCTCTTTTACGCTCACCGCCAGTTGCAGAATTACCTTGAGGAATTTCGCAGTTAGGTAGCCGGACCGAAGCTTTTCCCAACCGCACCATGGAAGACGAGTTCAAAGACCTGCAACGCTTGCTCAGGCTCAAACGCTACGAGGCGCCGCCGCCCGACTATTTCGAGGACTTCCTGGTGGATTTCCACCGCCGCCAGCGCGCCGAATTGCTCAAGCGTCCGCTGTGGCGCTTGATGCTCGACCGCCTGGAAGGTGCGCTCCCGAGCTTCACGCCTTCGCACTACGCTTACGCCGGGGCCTGCGCCACGGCCGTGGCGGCGACGGTGCTCGCCTCCAGCCACATTCTGGCCACGGGTCCGGTGGGTACGGCGGTGGCTGAAACCAGCCAGTTGGCCATGGTGCCCGCGACCACTTACCTGCCACACGCCCCTGCCGGGCTCACACGGGTGGCGACGAACAACTCGCCGCGGATCAACCTGAACACCTCCCGGCCGTCGCTGCGAATTTCTCCCGAGCTGGATTTCGACCGTCCCCGCCCGATGACGGCTGCATACACGAGCAGCCGCCCGCGCTACGTGCTCGACACGCAGCCCGTGAGATATGATAAGCCGTTCTCCTTCTAGTCTGCTCGGGCCGTTGCACGGCCAGCGGCTGACGGCGGTTTTCTGCGGATTGTGTGTGTGCCTGGGGGGGGCCGTGGCAGCCCCGGTGTCCCTGTGGGCGCAAGTGGCCCAGCCCTCGCTCCGGAAGCAGGACAGGTCGGCGAAACCGGGCAAACCCGACGACGCCGGACTGTTGCCCAGCGTCGCGCCGGAGGCCCCGCCGGTGACTTCCGCCGAGGAGAGCGCGACCTTCAAGGCCATCAGCGGCGAGGTGGAAACCATTTTCACCAAGTGCAAGGACGCCGTGGTGCGCATCGAGGGCACGGACCTCTACGGACCACACGAGGGGACAGGTTTCTTCATCGATCCCGCCGGGACGATCTACACGCATTACTCCGTGGCCGGGCGGTCGTGGGACCTGACGGTCAAGTTCGCCAACAAGAAGTATCCCGCTACCTGCCTGGTGGCGGACCCCCGCAGCGGCGTCACGATCCTCAAGATTGACGCCACGCAGACGCCTTTCCTGCCCATCGGCCACTCGGCGGATTTGCGGATCGCCTCGCCCATCGTGGTCATCGGCTATCCCGAAGACATGCCCGTGTCGCCGACCTTCGGGCTGATCGGCGGATTCAACCAGCACATCCTCGGCCACTACCTGCCGACGACGCACATCCGCGCCAATGTCCCCGTGCAATCCGGTGAACAGGGCGCGCCGCTGCTCAATGAGAAGGGCGAGGTCGTCGGGATGCTCGTGCTCCAGCTCGACTACGGCGCGATTTGTCTCGGCCTGCCCATCCAGGCGGCGGAGAAGGTTCGTTCCGACTACCTGCGCTTCAGCACGGTGCGCCCGGGCTGGCTGGGCGTGGGGGCCGAGCCGATGGGCGGCGAGGAGGACCGGGGGGAAGTCAGGGTGACGGACGTGACCGAGGGTGGCCC
>CAXTVY010000221.1:0-7812 GCA_964247665.1 uncultured Chthoniobacterales bacterium
CACCGGCTACAACCTGCAAATCATACGGCGTGCAACAACGATCTAATCACCACCTGGATGTCATTGCGGTTACTGTCGACGGGAACTCGAAGCAGATCGCGCGATGGTCGAGCATCTTGATGGAATGAATCGATTTCGTATCGGGCTGCACATCCCAGGCAACGTGATCGTGGCCTGTAAACGATGCAATAACGCCAAGCGCCCTGACGATCAGCGCGAAATATTACATCTCGCTGAAAGTGGTTGGCGGTCTTTTCTCTCCCACGACGGAACAAGGTGCCCGGCCGGTTGCAAAACCTGCGCTTATTGGCAAATGATTTGGCCAACATTTGAGAAGCGACAAACAAATTTGGTTTCAGCGATCTACCGTATCGATATCTTTCGTGCCTCGTATCCCGAGGCACTTGAATGGAGCGTAAAAACGCGGGAAACTCTCAAAGACCAAGTTAACGTGCTCTACCGATTGTGCCAAGAGTACGCGCAAGCTCAAATTCAGGAGGTAGCACAATCACTGTTTGATACATTACTTTGATTAGCTTTACACGCTCCAAGACGTAACATCTAAAATAAGTTGTTATGCAATCGGATTGAGAATGCTTTAATAGGGTCTTCAGGCGAGTGTCAAACTGATCTTTGAAGGGTTATCCCTTTCCCGAAGCGAAGAAGCTATCACGCAAGCCTAACAAGCCGAAACTGTTCCCGGCAGATATTCATCTGGTATGGCAGACCAAGCTACTTGCTGGGAAAAACGAGATGCAAGAACAACGACCAAAACTTCGCCGGACGGCTGCCGCCGGAGGCGGTTGCCCGCCAATGGGATACGCCGGGCACACCGCCGATCCTACGGTTTCCTGACAACTTTGCACCAAAAAGCCGCGCCGTTCGTGGCCGTTCGGTGTTAAATTGTCATAGACTTTCCGCCGACCTCCCAGCCTTTCACCACCATGATGCCCCCTGCCCGTGACCGCCGCGCCCGCCGCCGTTCCGCCGCCTTCCTGCTGGCGCTGACGGCTTTGCCCACCGCTTCCCTGCTCCTCTGCGCCACCCCCGCCCGCGCCCAGCAAACGGCCGCCACCCCCGCGAAAACCCGGGTCTTGCTGGCCGACAGCTTCCGCGAGGTCGCCGCGGCGGGCAAAGCCCCCGACACCGCCCACGCCGAGATCGCCCGCGACCTCCTGACGGCCAGCGAAAGCGCGGAACCCCTCCAGATCGACCTGACGCTGCGGATGCGCAACTTCGCGGAACTGGAACGCCGCGTCGCCGCGGGCGAGACGATCTCGCGCGAGGAGATGGCCGCGCGCTTCCTGCCGACCGAGCAGCAGTACCAGACCGTGGCCGCGTGGCTCACCGGCCAGGGGCTGACCGTCGGCGAGGCCGGGGCCAGCCGCTCGGTCGTCGTCGTCACGGGCACCCCGGCGCAGTTCCAGGAGGTGTTCCAGACCCGGTTCGCGCGCGTGAAGTTCCGCGGCGAGGAACACACCGCCGCCGTCACGGCCCCGAGCCTGCCCACGGAGGTCCAGGGGCTCGTGCGCAGCGTCCACGGCCTGCAACCCTACCTGCACCCGCACAAGCACCTCATCCACCGCCAGACCGACTCGATCTCTGCGGCCGGTTCCCCGCCCTTCATCCCCCGGGACATGCTGACGGCCTACGACGCTGTTTCCACCGGCCTGACCGGCGCGGGCCAGCGCATCGGCATCATCATCGACTACACCCCGGCCCTGACCGACCTGACGACGTTCTGGAGCAGCACGGGCGTCGTCCAGAGCACGAGCAACATCATCACGATCAACGTGCGCAACAAGACGCTGCCCGCCCCCAGCGGCGAGGAAACGCTCGACGTGGCCTGGAGCAGCGCCCTCGCGCCGAGCGCGAAGGTCATCGTCTACGCCTGCGGCGACCTGAACTACGTCAACCTGGCTTACAGCCGCCTGCTCGATGACCTCCAGAGCAACGCGCAGCCGGGCCTGCACCAGGCGTCGATGAGCTTCGGCGCGGGCGAGCAATCCGACGAGACGCCCGACGACATCAGCGCCGTGCACCAGCTCTTCACGAGCATCACGGCCCTGGGCGTCTCGCTCTTCGCCGCCTCGGGCGACGACGGCCCGTACGGCAACGGCGGTGAGCCCGCGCAGGTCGAGTACCCGGCGTCCGATCCGCTCGTGACCGGCGTGGGGGCGACGACCCTGACCCTGACCCCCAGCGACGTGATCAGCAGCGAGACGGGCTGGTCGATCAGCGCCCTGCACCCCCGGAACGACAGCTCCAGCGGCGGGGGGATCAGCAAGGCGTTCTCGCGGCCTGACTACCAGACGGGCAGCACGGTGCCGGGCGGCGTGGCGCGGCTGGTGCCCGACGTGGCGTTCGACGGCGACCCGGACACGGGCTGCTACCTGATCTTCCAGGGCAAGGCCGAGCAGGACGGCGGGACGAGTTGGGGCACGCCGTGCTGGGCCGCGCTGTGCGCGCTGCTCAACCAGTCGCGCGCCGCCAACGGCCTCGCGGCCCTCAACCAGCTCAACCCGGCGATCTACCCGTTGCAGGCCACCAGCAGCTTCCACGACATCACCAGCGGCAACAACGGCATCTACGCCGCCGGACCCGGCTATGATTCCATGACCGGGCTGGGCACGCCGGATTTCGCGGCCATCGTCCGGGCCCTGGGGGCACCGCCCGTCGTGCACCCGGCGTTCTTCACCGGGGAAGCCTCGCTGGGCAGCGGCGTGTACTACCTGGCGTTCCCCAGCGGCAACCCGTTCGGCTATTATTCGTACCTGACGAACGCGAACTACCTCTTCCACGAGGACCTGGGCTACGAGTACGTGTTCGACGCCGCCGACGGCCACAACGGGGTGTACCTCTACGACTTCACGAGCCGGACCTTCTTCTACACGAGCCCGAGCTTCCCGTTCCCGTACCTGTACGACTTCACGTTGAACACGGTGTTGTATTATTATCCCGACACGGCGCGGGCGGGTCATTACACGACGAACCCGCGGTACTTCTACGACTTCGCCACGGGCCAGATCATCTCGAAGTAGCGGCGGGCGGCGGGGCGGTCCTTCATGGCGCGGGTGGCGCGGTGCCGACCCCGGCGGCGGCCATCTCGGCGGGGGTGAACGCGAGGTTCGTCGCGGGGCCGGTGTCCGCGAGGATCTTGCGCGCGATCAGGCGTGACACGGGTTGCAGGCCGCTGAAGTGCGTTGCCCCGGTGATGGGGTGGAATTGCACGAGCGGGTTGCGGTTGGCCTGCTCCAGCCGTTTCAGCTCGGAGATGTTGCTGCGTTCGTCCGTGCCCTCGAAGATGAACGTCGGGCTCGTGATCCACTCCAGCCAGGAGACCGGGGCGCGCAGCCTGGACTCGACCGGGTTGGCCGTGTCGTACGCGAGCGTGTTGCTGCCGTAGCCGACGGGGTTGGTGACGGGGCCGAAGGCAAACACGCCGCGGAAACCCCCGGCGCATTCGTCCACCAGCAGCGCCAGCGTGCCGCCCGTGCTGTGGCCGCCCAGGTAGACCCGCGCGGGATCGACGGAGGGCTGCCGCGCCAGCCAGTCGCGCGCGGCGAGCACGTCGTCCACCTCGCCGTAGAAGTTCTCCCGCTGGCCCGGGTTGTCGTTGCCGCCGCGCAGCGAGGGGTACATCATCAGCACGCCCGCCTCGCGGAAGGCGCTGGCGGATTGGTCGTTGCTGGCGGGGCCGGGCGTCCAGGCAAGCTCGCTGATGTCGTTGCTGAACCCGCCGACGAGCCACAGGATCGCGGGGTGCCGCGCGCCGTCCCCGGGCGCGTGGCTGACGTAGGCGGCCAGCTCCCCGGCGGGTGAACGGTAGTGCACGAGGTCGAACATCCCGGCGGGGGGCGCGGGCGCGGGCGCGCCGGCGTGGGTGGGGCGGACGATCCGGGTGACGAACGGGCGGCGGGCGGCGGGCAGGGAGAGGCGTGGCGCGGGCGGGCGGGCGTCGCACGCGGCGAGCAGCAGCGCGGCGGCAGCGGCGGCGAAGGGCAGGGTGCGGCGTGGCGGCGAAAGGGGCATGGGGAGGGAGGGTAGGCAATTCCGGCGCGGGCGGCAATGGTTTTGGGGCCTTGACGGGCCGCCGGGGAGCGGGAATTTAGCGGGCATGAAAACGACGTTGATGGTGGGACTCGGCAGCGCGCTGGGCGGCATGGCGCGCTACGGCTGCGCGCTGTGGCTGGGCGGACGGTTCGGGGAGACGTTCCCGTGGGGGACGCTGTGCGTGAACGTGACGGGCTCGTTCGTCATCGGTTTTTTCTTTACCCTGACGGCGGCGGGCGGGCGGCTCGGGGTACCGCCGGATTGGCGCACGTTCGTGACCGTGGGCCTCTGCGGCGGGTACACGACGTTTTCGTCGTTCAGCTTGCAGACGCTGGTGCTGGCGCGCGACGGGCAATGGCTGCTCGTGGCGGGGAACGTCGTGGGCTCGCTGCTGTTGTGCCTGGCGGCCGTGTGGCTGGGGGCCGTGTGCGCCGCGGCGCTGAACCCGCGGTTTTGATCTGCCCGCCGGGCAAAGACCCGCCGCGGGCGCGGGCGGCGGCGGGGCGGTTAGAACCGATACCCCACGTCCACGCCGACGCGGTTCTGGTAGTAGCTGCGGTCCGCCGTATCGGAATCCTTGCGGATGTACGTGTAATGCAGCGCGCCGGAAAGGTGCATGTTGAACTGGAAGCCCAGGCTCACGTCCCCGCCGTAACGCTGGAGGTGCTCGTCGAACAAACCACCGGATTCCTGGTCGTTCTCGTAAAAGGCGTCGCCTGCCAGCGTCAGCGCGTTCGTCGCACGCCACGCGATGTTGTAGCGCACGTAGTTCTCCTTGATGTAGTTGGAGGTCAGGCCCAGGTCGCTCTCGCGCCCACCCGAGAGGCTGTGCGTCAGGTAGGCGTTGATGCGGTTGTTGAGCGTCACGCTGTAGTAGGGCGTGGAAAGCGAGGTCTTGTCGCCGAAGGTCTGGGAGAAGAAGCCGTTGTTGTCGAAGGTGGCTTCCTGGTAGCCGCCCCGCGCGATCAGCCGGAACGCGCTCGACAGCGTCCAATCGAAGTAGCCGCCCACGGACCCGCCCTCGCCGTCGTTGAGCCCCTGGTTGTTCGACGCACCAGCGACCACCACCCCCTGAGAGTTCAAGAAGTCACCGTCCACGGCGTTGTGGTCGTAGTTGTACCACGAATAATTCCCCTCGACGCCCACCAGGATGCCCGGCTGCACCTTGTACACCACCGAGGCCAGCACCGAGTCGGACGAGCGGTTGAGGTAGTCGAACTCACTGCTCAGCGAGACGTAGTTGAAATGATCGTACCCGGCCGTGAGCGTGATCGGGTTGAGGTCGCCTGTCACCGTGACACCCGCCGTGTTCGTGAACCGGGCGAAGTTCGTGACGTTGCTCAACTGGGCACTGTCCAC
Source organism: uncultured Chthoniobacterales bacterium (assembly GCA_964247665.1). Lineage (GTDB taxonomy): Bacteria > Verrucomicrobiota > Verrucomicrobiia > Chthoniobacterales > SZAS-18 > CAHJWO01. Next base: position 5,413 of record CAXTVY010000221.1, read on the forward strand.
CGGGTCCTGGCGGATGTCGAAGGCGTCGTGGACGTTGATGCGGATGCGGTCGCCGACGTAGATGTTCGCCGCCAACTGGCTGCCCGGCGTGATGAACACGTCGCCCGTGGTGGCGTCCGGGTGGTCGATGTAGCGGATGAACCCGACACCCAGATCAAGCTGGAGTGTGTTGTACTGCGAGAGCGTCCACAAGGTCCGGATGTTGAGGGAGAAACGCGCCACCACGTCGGATTCGCGGTTGTGCTCGGAATAATTGATGTTGTCGATGTACTCGAACCCACCCGTCACCTCCGCCAGGAAGCGGATCGGGCCCACGCGCAAATTATAATCTCCGTTGGTGCTGCCGCCCTGGGCGACGGTCGGTCCGTCACTGACCAGGGACCCGCGCATCAGCTCCTGGGCATGGGCGGAACCGCCCACGCCGGCCAGCACCACCGGGGCGAGGAACGAAAGTAGCTTCAGAATGGCGCGGCGCACGCCAGCGGGTGATTGACCCCTCGCCACAGTGGAGTGAGGATCGACCGCCGTGGCTACACCCATCCTTGCCGCCCTGACGGCAGGCGGTTTTCCGGACCTAAAATTGATTATTTGCATGTCTTTCGGCGATAAGGATTTCACCCACATGAACATTCATGTCATTCTCGGCAACCAAGATCGCTAAGCGGGACGCACAGCTAGCTTCTATTTCCAAACGCTTCATCATGGCAAACTTTATTTTTTCGGATCGATCCGGGCGGCACGTCCCCGGGCGGCGGAGCAACCTGGGGCGCAACGCCCTGTGGTTGCTTGTTTTTCTACCATTAGCGATGGCTTCGGCGGCCTTCCCGAATTTCACGAACCTCTCCAAGGACCGTGTCCAGGGGGACGCCCTCTACCAGCAGGCTTACGCGGCCTACCGCAACGGGGATTACCCCCTCTCGCTCCGGCTGGCGGAGCAGGCCGACAAGCTCAAGCCCGACCAGGCGGACGGCTGGAACCTGCGCGGCGTCGTGCTCCTCAAGCAAAAGGCCTACGACCAGGCTGAGAGCGCATTTGCCCGCGCCGCCGCGTGCGACCCGGACATGTGGGCCACCCAGTTCAACCTGGCCGAGGTGCCCTACCAGCGGAAGGATTATGCCCGCGCCCGCAGCCGGTTCGAGCACCTGCTCGGCCAGACGGACCGCTACAAGGAAAGCCGCAAGTGGGAGATCGTCCTTTACAAGACGTTCCTCTCGTACCTGTTCCTGGGCGACGAGGCCGGGGCGCGCAAGAAGCTCGCCAAGCTGACCGCCGCGCCCGGCAGCAACCCGGTGCTCGTGTACGCCGACGCGGCCGTCGCCTTCCAGCGCAAGGACGCCGCCACCGCGCAGAAGATGATCGCCGCCGCGCAGACCAAGTTCCCGCAGGAGACGAACGACCTGTTCACCGAACCCCTCGTGCAGGCGGGCTGGATCGCCGTGCTGCCTCCGGGGCCCGCGCCGCTCGTGGCGGGTGCCGGTCCCGTGCCGCCCGCCGGTGGCGCGGCGGCGGCGCTCGGTGCGGCCAGGGGCGCGGCCGGGACGCCTGGCGGGGTGTACAACAACCATCAACCGGTCCTGATCGACCCCCGGCTGGAAGAAGCCGCCGCCGAGCCTCTGCCCGAGCCGGACGGTGTGGTCAAACCCATGCTGACCAAGCTGACGAGTACCCGGGCCGCCGTGCCGCCGCCCCCCGCCGCCCCCACGGTGGTTCGCCCGCTCCCGGCGTCCACGCCGAAGGTGGCGGTGAGCCCGTTGTCCGACACCCACCTCGAACACGCCGACCTGTTGCTGGAGTAGCCCCCGGGTGTCCGGGCGCACTTCGGGGTGCTTACTTGCCCTCGGTCGCCGTGTAGCCCATCACCGCGATGCGGCCGATGAGCGCGCGCACGTTGATGCGCGCCGGGTCGTAGCGCACCGTGACTTTGTTGGTCAACACGTCCACCTCGGCCGACTGGACGCCGTGCGCCGTGACCAGGACGTGCCGGATGCCGTCCTCGCACGAGGGGCAATCGATCTCCGGCGAGAGCGTCAGCACGCATTTCACCGGTTTGGAGTCGTTGCCGTCCGCCCGCACGGGACGGGCCGGGCAGAACGCCGCGAAGATTGCCAGACAGAGGACCGTCAATGTTCTCATGCAGAAACCGGGATCGGCAAAGCCAGAGGTTCGCTACGGCAGCGCCAACCGCGGCAGGAAATTCTCTCCCAGCGGTTTCGGGGTGGAGTCCGGGTACGCGCCGGGCAGGTCGCCCGCCTCCGCTTCCAGCGTGATTTGCTCGCTCCCACGCTGCACCACGATGGGCACCTTTTCGTTCGCCGACAGGAAGAACGAGGCGTCGCGCAAGTCGGTGAACCGGCGGATCGGCGTGCTGCCGAGACGCAGCAGGCTGTCCCCGGTTTGCAG
>CAXTVY010000222.1:0-7770 GCA_964247665.1 uncultured Chthoniobacterales bacterium
AACGATACGGCCTGCGATCCAAATCTTGTAATTCATGGTGGTGTGGTTCTCGCGGTTGTGTCTGCGAAATTCTGTCAGTGTGGGTCTGAACCGGTGCCAGCCACGGAAGCGAAGAGGGCGTCTGGTTCGTTGGTATCTCAAGCTTTCCAGACCGAACGTCGCAGAAAATAACGGCTCGTTAACTTTGGTCGGTTCGACCCGGGCGTTGTCCCGCGGTCATCAATCAGAACCAAAAATCTTGGTGACTCCCTGGGACGTTCGTCCGTGAATCCTTGATAGAACGGTGGGCCAAGACATCCGTCGGCCCGGAAACCCGAATCCCGTCAACGGATTCATCTACAACCGCCAGACATCATTCTCATGACCGCACATACCCACCATACCGCGCCGACCCAATTCGTGGAGGCCAAAGGCATCCGCTTCGCTTATCGCCGTTTCGGCAAGCAAGAGGGCGTGCCGCTCGTCTTCCATCCGCACTTCACGGGCAACATCGATAGCTGGGACCCCGCCGTGACCGACGGCCTTGCGCAGGGTCGGGAGGTCATCCTGTTCGACAACGCCGGAGTCAGCGGTTCGAGCGGCGAGGTTCCCCATACTTTTGTGGAGATGGCGGCCAGCGCCGGGGCGTTCATCGACGCGCTCGGCCTCACCACCGTCGATATTCTGGGCTTTTCCATCGGCTCGTTCGTGGCCCAGAATGTCGTGCTCCAAAGGCCGGAGCTGGTGCGAAAACTGATCCTCGTCGGCAGCTCGCCACGCAACGGCGACGGGATGCCTTTCACGTCGGAATCGCAGCCGATCTTTGGTACCAAGTACGAGAACCCGGACGACTTCTGGCTCGACGGCTTCTTTACACCGTCGGCCGCGAGCCGGACTGCGGGCCACGCGTTCTTGAAACGCCGCGACGCTCGCACCGAAGACCGCGACATCTCGGCCAACGATAAGGTCGCGCCCGCGCAGATCGCGGCCATCGAAGAGTGGAGCCAGCCGGCGGGAGAGCGCTTTGCTTATCTCAAAGAAATCAAACAACCGGTGCTGGTGGTCAACGGCACGCACGACATCATCTACTACACGGCCAATTCTCTCCCGCTCGCGCAGAACCTGCCTGACGCGCAGTTGATTCTCTACCCCGACGCTGCCCACGGATCATTTTTCCAATACCCAGGGCTCTTCGTCGATCACGCCACTCGCTTCCTGCGCGGCTAAATAACGATTCGAAGAACATCTCTAAGATTACATGAGTCACACCTTGCAAGACAAAGTCGCCCTCATCACCGGGGGCAGCACTGGAATCGGCTTGGCCACCGCCAAGAAGTTAGTCTCTGAAGGCGCGTCCGTCTTTATCACCGGCCGCCGTCGTGCTGAACTCGATCTGGCCGTTGCCGAAATTGGCGGCGACGCGACGGCCATCCAGGCCGATTCGTCCAACCTCGCCGATCTCGACCGGCTCTACGCCGAGATCAAATCCCGCACAGGCAAGCTTGACATCGTGGTCGCCAACGCCGGCATCCTGGAGCGCGCCCCGCTCGGGCAAATTACCGAGGGGATGGTCGACCGGCTGTTCGCCATCAACGTCAAGGGCCTCATCTTCACCGTGCAGAAAGCGCTTCCGTTGTTGGTCGACGGCGGCGCGGTGATCCTGATGTCTTCCACCGTGGCCAACAAGGGGTTGGGCGGCGGCAGCGTCTACTCGGCCACGAAAGCGGCAATTCGTTGCCTGGCCCGTGGCTGGATCGTCGATTTGCAAGGGTGCAAGATTCGGGTGAATTCCGTCAGCCCCGGCCCCATCGAGACTCCCGGCCTGATGGCTGGCATGGGTGAGGGAGAAGCTGCTCAGGCCCGGATGGAAGGCATGGTAGCCGGGATTCCACTCGGACGCATCGGCGCTCCCGAGGAAATCGCCAACGTCGTCGCCTTTTTGGCGTCCGAGGCCGCCAGCCTCGTCAACGGCGCGGACATCCAGGCAGACGGGGGCTGGGCACAGATCTGACGTTAGACTCCCTCGTTGAACAGATTCTTGAAAACAACTGGGGAAGGCACATCAGCAGAACCTCAACTCATCACCACCATGCCACTCGTTAGAATTTCCCTGCACGCTGGACAAACAGCGGATCACAAAGCCCGGGTCGGTGATTGTGTATACCGCGCCTTGGTCGAAATCATGAGCGTGCCCGCTCACGACCGCTTCCAGGTGATCACCGAGCACGACCTCACGGGCTTGGTCTACGACACCGATTACTTGGGAATCCATCGCACCGATGGGATCGTCATCATCCAGGTAACGCTCGTCGCAGGACGCAGCCTGGAACTCAAAAAAGCTTTCTATGCGCGAGTGGCAGCGTTGCTCAAGGAGGAGTTGAACGTCCGATCCGAAGACGTGTTCATCAACTTAGTTGAAGTACCCAAGGAGAACTGGAGTTTCGGCAACGGCGAGGCGCAGTACGCGCAAAAGTAAACACGTCGAAACAGACGCGCGCCGCGTTCACCAATTTCTATCCGGACCTTTTGACATTCGGCTCAAGAGACTAAGACGTTTCTCGTAGCAGAGGAACCTCAGTCCGGGACGAAACCCCAGCCGGATTTCTCCCGCGAGCACGTAGCCCAGCTTTGGAAAGAGTCTTTGGGTGGCGGCGTTTTCGGTGTTGGTGTCGACGCGCAGGACGCCGATGCCGCGTTCGTTGGCGACCGCTTCCGCCTGCGCCATCAGAGCTGCGGCGATGCCCCTTCCCCGCCAGGCAGGATCTACCGCCAGGCGATGCACTACAATGGCAAGTTCTTTCAGGTTCCACCCGACCTCGGCGTACTCGGGTGGTTGATCGGTCGTGATGGCCGCAAAACCGCCGATCTGCCTGTCGATTTCGGCGACCCAGAGTTGCGCGAGGGCGATGTCCTGCTGGAATACCTCCGTGTTCGGATAGGCCTCGTCCCATTGCAGGTTGCCGCTCGCGCGCATGGCGGGAACCATGCGGCGCACGAGGACCATCAAGCTGGCGACCTCTTCAGGTTTACATGTTCTGATCTGCATGGGATTCGGCGGCGATGGTCGGACGCCACGAGGCTTCGTGGGCCGACTTTACCTCGCGTTGGACACTAGATCACGAAAGACGACTTCCATCGCCGTGCCACCGAAAAGGTGATCGGTCTTGCCGCCGCCCTCGAAGTCGATCCGGCCGGAGTTGAACCCGTCGAGCATCTCGACGCGCTCGCCCGTGCGGTCTGCCGGCATCCCTTGCTGCTTGAACAACGCGTTCCACCGGTCACGCGGGACCGCCTTGGCGTGGACGGATTTTTCCAGCGAGGCGGAGAGCACCGCGGCGGCGTCTTGCATGGAGTAGCGGCGCGGGCCTTCGAGTTCCAGGGAGCGGTTACCGGTCCAGCTTTCCTGCAAGGTCTTCGCCGCCAGCGCGCCGATGTCCGGCGTGGCAATCATCGGGAACGCGCGGTCCAGTGGAGCGAGAAACGCGGCGATTTCCCCCGTCGCGCGCGCCGAGACAACGTCCCCCTGGAAGTTCTCCAGGAACCACGCGGCGCGGATGAAGGCCTGGGGCATCGGCAGTGTGCCCATTTCTGTTTCCAGGATGTGTAACTGCGCGATGACGCCCAACCCGCTCGCGTGTTGCGCGCCGATGGAAGAAAGATAGACCGCCTTGGGCGGGCGGGCCGCCGCGAGTGCTTGGCGCAAGGCGGCCACGATCCCTCGTGTTTCCGGAAAGCCGGGCGCGGGCGCGAAATTGGGTGGGATCATGACGAACACCCCTTCGGAGTCACGGAACGCTGTCTCCAGGGCCGCCGCATCGCTGGCGTCCGGCACGGCGGCGAGTTCCACGCCTTCGGCTTCCCAGTGCGCGGCTTTCGCTTTGTCACGGACGATCCCGCGTACCGATTTTTCGGCTTTGAGCAGAGCCCGCGCGGTCGCTCCGCCCACTTGCCCGGTGATTCCCATGATGGTGAACATGATATTTCTCCTTCGGTTTGCGTGGTGTGATGTCGAGAGTCAGAAGTCTGGTTTTAGTCGTCGAAGCCACCGAGCACGATTTTGCCGATGGTGCTGCCGCTCTCGACGAGCGCGTGGGCGCGCCGCAGGTTCTCTGCGTTGATCACGCCAAGATGGGTTTGCATGGTGGACTGCACGCGGCCCGTGTCCACGAGGTCGGCGACCGCACCCAGCAGCTTGCCTTGCTCGTCCATGTCGGGCGTCTGGTAGCGTGAGCGGGTGAACATGAACTCCCAATGCAGCGAAATGCTCTTGGGTTTGAGTTTCGTGATTTCCAACGGACGCGCCGGGTTTTCGATCAACACCAGCGCACTCTGCGGAGCCATCGCCGCGACGATTTCATCGAAGTGATCCTCGGTCCGGGTCAGCGCGAGCACGTGGTTCACGCCGCCCGGCACGATGGCGTTCACCTGCGCAGCCAGCGGCTGGCGGTAGTCGATCACATGATGCGCGCCCATTCGCTCGCACCAGGCTCGCGTTTCCGGTCGGGAAGCCGTGGCGATGATCGTCAGGTCGGTCAGGGTTCGCGCGAGTTGGATGGCGATGGAGCCCACCCCGCCCGCTCCGCCCACGATGAGCAACGAGCCTTTCGCTCCCTGGCTGATTTTGAGGCGGTCGAAAAGCATTTCCCAGGCGGTGATGGTGGTTAACGGCAATGCCGCAGCGTGGGCAAAGTCGAGACTGTGCGGTTTGCGCGCGACGATGCGCTCGTCCACGCATTGGAGCTGCGCGTACGAACCGGGCCGGTCGATGGAGCCTGCGTAATACACTTCGTCGCCCGGCGCAAAGAGCGAGGCTCCAGATCCCACGGATCGCACGACGCCAGCGGCATCCCAGCCCAGAATAGGCAAAGCGCCATCGGGACTGCCGGGGCCACCGCCGGCGCGGATTTTCGCATCGACGGGATTGACGGAGATCGCCCGGACCTCGACGAGGATGTCGCGCCCACCCGTCACTGGATCATCGAGCGTGACATAGACGAGGCTCGCCGGATCTTCGACGGGCAGAGATTGATAGTAGCTGATGGCTTTCATGGTGCGGACAAAGTGGGCGAATCGCTGGGCGTGGGGCGGGGCGAGGGGCGGTTACGCCGGTACGAAGAAGGCGTTGAGCATCTCCACGTCGGCCAGGTACGTGTTGATGGCGGACACCTTCCCGTCGTCCAAGGTCAGCACCGTGGCCAGATGTTGATCGAACACTACTTCGCCGCGTCGGGCGGTGTTGTGCAGCGAGAGCGCGACCCCCTGCGCGCCGATCAGGATGTGCGTGAGCTTGAAGGTCAACCCGTACCCGGCGATGGTTTGCGCCCGTGCGATGACGGCGTCGGCACCCCTGGCCTCGCCGGAGACGAGGCTGTGTCCGGGCAAGGTCCAGGTCGCATCGTCTCGCAGGATGAACCGGAGCAAAGTGGCGTCGCGGGTACGCAGGCCGGTCAGGAATTGGTTGGCCAAATGAATCTTCTTGGCTTCGGTGTTCATCGTCGGTTCTCAGTTTGATCGTCGAACGGGATTGGTCGGCGGCTCACCACAGGATTTTGCCGAGGAAGTCCCGCATGAGGACGGCGATCTCGTCGGCGTGGGTTGCCAGTGCGAAGTGGCCGGTGTCGAGAAAGCGCAATTCGGCTTCGGGAAGGTCGCGTCGGAAGGCCTCCGCGCCGGCGGGAAGAAAGAAGGGATCGTGCTTGCCCCAGGCCGCGAGAAATGGTGGCTGATGCTCGCGGAAGTACGCCTGGAACTTGGGATAGAGCGCGACGTTGCTGCGGTAGTCGAGCACCAGGTCGAGCTGAATTTCGTCCGCGCCGGGCCGGGCCAGATAAGCAAGGTCGAGCGTGTAGCCATCGGGCGAGACGCGCTTCGGGTCGGCACCGTGCAAATACTGCACGTCGCGGACGACCGCCGGACTCAGCGCGTCACGGCAGGCTTCGCGGTGCGCGGGGGTCGGCTCGCGCCAGTACGTTTGCCAAGGTTCCCAGGCGTTGCTCAAGCCTTCGAGGTAAGCGTTGCCGTTCTGGCTGATGATCGCGGTCACGCGCTCTGGATGAGCCAGCGCGAGGCGGAAGCCGGTCGGTGCGCCGTAGTCGAAGACGTAAAGCGCACACCGCTTCAACCCGAGAGCTTCGGTGAAGCTTTCGATGACCCGGGCCAGTCCGTCGAAGGTGTAATCAAACGCACCACGTGCCGGTGATTTGGTCTGGCCGAAGCCCGGCAGATCAGGCGCGACCAAATGGTAGTGATCGGCGAGTTGCGGGATCAGGTCGCGGAACATATGCGAACTGGTCGGGAAGCCGTGCAGCAACAGCAGGGTGGGATGCGACCGGTCACCGGCCTCCCGGTAGAAAACCTCGTGTCCGTTTACCGCGATGGTCTGGTAGGAAATCATGATGGAAAATTCCGCGTGGATTTATTGGAAGCATTTCAGGCGGTCATCAGAACAGGTGCCTTTGAGAACAGCGGCCCGAATCCCTCCGACATGGTGGGATGAGTGATGACCGCGTCGCGCAATACCGTGTAGGGTAACCCCGCGCCCATGACGATCTGCACCGCCGCCAGCAGCTCGCCCATCTCCGCGCCAAAGGCGGCGAAGCCCAGGACTTGATCGCTTTCGGCGGCGACGAGCGCCTTCATGAAACCCCGCTCCTCGGAGAGCGTGCGCGCCCGCAAAACGGCTGCCATCGGCAGCTTGGCCAGCCGGTAGCGAATTCCCCGTTCCTTCGCCTCCCGTTCGCTCAAGCCCACCCGGGCAAACTCCGGGTCCGTGAACAGGCAATACGGCACCTGCCGACCGGTGGTCACATGGTTGCCGCCAGCGAGGTTGTCCCGGACCACTCGGAAGTCATCGAACGCCACGTGGGTGAACATGGGGCTGCCCGCGCATTCGCCGACTGCCCACACGTCCGGCGCGGTGGTTTCGAGCCGCTCGTTGACCTTGATGTAGCCGTGGCCGGTGAGTTCCACGCCCGCGAGGTCCAGCCCGATGGCATCCGTGTTGGGAGTGCGCCCGCTGGCCGCGAGAAGATCAGTGCCTTCGAGCGTGATCTCCGCGCCGTTCTGCACCGCGTGCAAACGCACAGATTGACCGGATACCCCTTCCACCCGCGTGACGGTGGCTCCCGTGCAAACGTCGATTCCCTCATGGCAGCAAAGCTCGTGCAAAGCGTTGGTGACATCCTCGTCTTCGCGGTGGGCGAGGCGCTCGTTGCGTTCGAGGATGGTCACCCGGCTGCCGAAGCGACGCATGGCCTGGGCGAATTCCAGCCCGACGTAGCCGCCGCCAAGAATGAGCAGATGCTCCGGGACCCGATCCAACTCCAGCGCCTCCACGTGGATCATGGGGCGGCTTTCCCGCAAGCCGGGCGTGTCTCCCACCGTGGCGCGGGTGCCGGTGCTGATGATGATGCGGTCGCCCCGCAATGTCCTGATCCCACCATCGCTCAGTTTCACCTCCAAGGTTTTCGGGGCGACAAAGCGTCCCTCTCCCATCACCAGGTCCGTTCCGGTCGCTTTGTAGCGTGCGTGCTGCACCTGCATCAAGCCATCGACCATCCGGCGCTTGCGCGCTCGCACTCCGGCCATGTCGATCTTCCAATCATTTTTGGTGATGCCAAACTCCTCACTGCGCCGGAAGTAGGCAGCGATTTTGGCACTGTGGATCACGTTCTTGCTAGGCAGACAGGCAATGTTGGGACACGAGCCGCCGACGTAGCGGCGCTCGACCACCACCACGCGTTTGCCTTGCGAAGCTAGGTGCCAGGCGAGGTATTTGCCCGCCTCGCCGCT
>CAXTVY010000223.1:0-4713 GCA_964247665.1 uncultured Chthoniobacterales bacterium
CCGGCTGTTCATCGCGGGCCGGTGCGTGTCGTGCAGCCACGAGGCCCAGGCTTCCCTGCGCGTGATCGGCACCTGCCTGGCGACGGGCGAAGCCGCCGGCATCGCCGCTACGTTGCAGCACCAAGGCAGCCCCTGCGACGCGCCCGCCGTGCGCCGGGTGCGCGACACTCTCGCCCGATGAACATCGTCGATGACATCTTCGCGCACTCTGACCGCCGTGCCGTTGCCCTCATCTGCGACGACGATGAGATCACCTACGGCCAGTTGATCGAACGCGTGGATGAGGCGGTTCACGCCATCGCGGCCGTCCCCGCCGAGCGCGTCGGGCTGGATTGTCCCAACGGCGTCGCCCACGTCGTGCTTGCCCTGGCCATCGTGCGCGCCGGACGCTGCCTGGTGCCGCTCGCCAGCGAACTCGCGCCGCCGGAGCGCGGGCGCATCATCCGCGAGACGGGCGTGGGGGCCATCGTGGACGCCAGCGGCACGGTCCGCGAAGTCGAACTGCCCGCCGATCTCGGCTTCGATGCGCGGGCGCTCGCCGGGCTCAACCCGGCGTTCATCCGTTTCAGCAGCGGCACGACAGGCACGAGCAAAGGCGTTATCCTCTCGCATCGGAGCCTCCTGGAGCGCGTGACCGCCGCCAACCGCGGCCTCGGCATCGGACCCTCTGACCGCGTGGTCTGGATTTTGCCGATGGCACACCATTTCGCCGTGTCGATCATGCTCTATCTGCGCGCGGGAGCGGCGACGCTGATCGTCAACTCACATCTGGCGGCGGACGTGTTGGCAGCGGCCCGCCGACACGGCGGCACGGTGCTCTACGGCGCACCGTTTCATCATTCGCTGCTTGCGGCGGAGCCCAGTGGCCAGCCCTGGCCGACGCTGCGGCTGGCGGTGTCCGTCGCGGCCAGTCTGCCGTTGAAGACGGCGCGGGCATTCGAGGCGCGATATGGGCTGCCGCTCTCCCAGGCACTGGGGATCATCGAGGTGGGATTGCCCCTGCTCAACCTGCGCGCCCGCCACGAGAAGCCCGCCGCCGTGGGCCGCCCGCTGCCGGATTACCGGGTGGAGGTTCGTGCAGGCGGCGAGCTTTACGTGCAAGGCCCCGGCATGTTCGACGCCTACCTGCGCCCGTGGCGGCGGCGGCAGGAAGTGTTGGAGGATGGCTGGTTTCGGACGGGCGACCTTGCCAGTCTGGACGAGGACGGCGACGTGACGCTGCTCGGGCGCAGCCATTCGGTGATCAACGTGGGCGGGTTGAAGTGCTTCCCCGAAGAAATCGAGGCGGTGCTGGCGGAAGCGCCCGAGGTGGCCGCAGCGCGGGTGTTCGGCAAGGAGAACATTCGGTTCGGCGCGGTGCCGGTGGCGGAAATCGAATCGCGCGACCCGGCGCAACCGCCGAAAGTGTCGGAACTGGCGGCCCGCTGCCGGAAGGCCCTGGCCAGTTATAAAGTGCCTGCGTCGTTCCAGTTCGTCGAACGGATCCAGCGAACGGCCAACGGCAAGATCAAGCGATGAAAACACGGACGAAAACGGTCGGGATCATCGGCGGCGGCCCGTCCGGGCTGGCGCTCGCCTCGCTCCTGGCGATGAAAGGCGTGGAGGTGACGATGTTTGACGACGGCAAGCGGCCGGACTTGATTGTGGGCGAATCGCTCGTCCCGGCGGTGGTCCCGGTGTTACGCAAGCTCGGCTTGGAGGAAAAGGTCGCCGCCATCGGCCTGCACAAACCGGGCGTGTCTTTCACCATGCCGGGCCGGGAACGGGTAAATTTCAACTTCGGCCATGTGTCGCGTTGCGGGCTGCCCACGTATGCCTACAACGTGCCGCGCCCGGCGTTTGACCGGCTCCTGGACGAACGCGCCACCGAACTCGGCGCGCGCCGGGTGCGCGGGCGGGCCAGGCTGGAGCGTCCGCTGGCGGACCGGCTCGCGCTGGCACCCGAAACGCTCGACGCAGCTCCCTGGCTCGAAGGGCGGCAGCCCGATTTGCTCGTCGATGCCACGGGCCGCAGCCGCCTCTTCGCGCGGACGATGGAAATTCCGTCCACGGCGGGGCCGCGCAAGGATGTGGCGCACTTCGCGCATTTCGAGGGGTTTGAGGAGAACGAGCCGCGTGGACAGGTCGTGATCGGCTGGCTGGAAAAAGGCTGGAACTGGCGCATCCCGTTGCCCGGCAGGACGTCGGTCGGCGTCGTGATGCACAAGGACGAGGCCGCGCGGCTGGGTCCGACGCCCGAAGAAAGGCTGGAGAACGCCATCGCGCGCGACCCGGTGCTCGCCGCCGCCGGCCCGGCCCGCCGCCGGGTGACGGAGGTGGCGACGTACACGAATTATCAACTGATCTCCGCGCGCGGCTTCGGTCCAGGGTGGGCGATGACGGGTGACGCCTTCGGGTTCGTCGATCCGATGCTCTCGCCGGGGCTATGGCTCGCGCTGCACTCGGCGGAACTCCTGAGCGACCACCTCGATGATCTCGGCGCGTATTCGCGGCGGATGCGGCGACAGTTCAAGGCGTGGATGGAGATGATCAGCCACTACTACAGCGGCCGGATCTTCGCCATGTACCACAAAGGCACCGAATTCAGCCGCAAGCATTCCCACGAGTTCTCGCGGCGGGTCCAACTGCATTTCGACACGCAGGTGGCCTGCATGGCGTGCGGCGCGCGTACCCAATCCCTTTACGGCCGCGCTGCGCTCAAGGTGTTCTCAAGCCCGGTCGTCTGGGGCCGCGAGGCGCGCACCATGGCCATCCGGTAGGCCCCGGTGCAACCATGCCCAGGCGAGCGGCAGGAGAAAGACCGAGATTGCCGCGTCGATCAGCAAGCCCAGCGCGCAGGTCTGACCGAGGCTGGCCAGCCCGGCATGGTTTGCCCAACTGATCGTCCCAAAACCCGCCGACGCCGAACCGGCGCACAAGCAGACGACCAGGAACAATTCTCGCCGGGCGGCAGCCACGTCCCCGCCGTTGCGCCGCAGGGCCAATAACAGCAGGATGCTGTAATCCGTGCCCGTACCGATGAGCAACAGCAGCGCCGCGAAGTTGAATACGTTCCAACTCAGGCCGAACAGCGACATGGCGCCCGCCAAGCACACAAATACCAACGCCGTGGCCGCGACGAACAACGCGAGGGCTTTCCAGTCGCGGAACGCTAGCGCCAGCAGGAGCAGGATGATCGCCAGGATGCCCATGATGGCCCGGGCAAACTCGCGGGGGATGACCTGCTTCAACTCCACCGTGAGCAGGTTCCAGCCGGTGAGGTAAATCCCTTCGCCTTGCACATCCCGGTCGAGCGCCGCCTCGTGTCCGGGCACGGGTTGGACGATGCCCAGCGCATACCAGCAGCCCTCGTCGTGCCGGGCGATGCGCCGGAAGATCCACCGGCTCACTTCATTGTCGGGCCAAATGGGCAGGGGGCGGTCCTGCCACGCGGCCCACTGCTGCAAGACATTTTCGGTGAGGGGAAACGCTTCGTCCTTGAACCCGGCGTCGCGCAGGTTCTGTTGCAGACGCGGCAGGTCGGCTGCCAGCCTGCCCAGCACGGGCAGGTTCGCCCGTTGGCGCGCGGTGACGGGCCAGACCGCTAGCGCCGAGCGGAAGGAGCGGATGTCGCCGCGCTTCCGGGCCGCGTCGAGCTGCGTTTCGGCGGAGTGCAGCCGGTCCAACACGGCGTCCACGCTGTCACCCTGCACGATGAGGCTCAGCGGGTCCACCTGATCCGTGAGCGCCTGCGCCATGCGGTCGAGCGTCTCGTACGCGTCGCTGTGCCGCGGGCGGAGCGGTGTCGCGGAGAAGTCCGCGCCAGGCCAGCCTTTCCACGCGAGCGCAACGAGCAGAAGGAGCACCACCGCGCCGGTGGCCCCCGCGCCGAGCCGGTGGAAGCGTGGCGACACCACGAGGCGTTCCGCAAACGTCGGCGCGCGCACCCGTTCGCCCTCGCGTTGCGCCCGCCGCCACACGAGCGGCGCGAATATTCCCAGCATGACAGCCGCACCGGCCACCACCCCGACACCGACCAGATTACCCAATTGCGCCAACCCCGGCAGACTGCTGACATTGAGCGCGAAGAAGGCGGCGGCCGTCGTCCCGGCGGTCCAGGCGATGTAGCGCACGCATTGGCGCTGCAACTCGCGCAAGGTGCCTCGAAAATGCTGCGCGCGCTGGTACACGAAGTAGCCGTAGTCCACGCTCAGGCCGATGAGGATAGCCGAGCTGCCCACCCCAATGACCGTGAGCCGGTCGAAGCACCACCCGGCGATGCCCAGGGTCAGCGCGAAGATGATGACCAGCATCGCCTGCAGTTCCAGCAGCGGCCGGAACCGCCGGTAGCAGAACCAGAAGAGGAACGCGATGACCAGCAGCGTCACCACCCCGGAGGACTGCATGTCGCGCTGCATACTCTGCGAGATGGACGCGACGATGGCAGGCTCGCCCGTGTAACCGAGGTGGACGCCGTTTTTTCCCTGCCATTCGGCCGTCGCGCGGTGGATACCGTCGATCCACGCGATGGTATGGTTGTAGTTCTCGAACGACACGGCGGATTCCACGTAGACGACGTGGAAACGGCCATCCGGCGAGGCGAACTCCGACGGTTGCGCGTTGGAGGTCATCATTGAGCCGGCGGCAGACCCGACAAGGTCGAACGGGTCGTAGCCGAGCAGCCCGATTTCCTGCGGCGACATGGAATCTCCCATGCGCTCGACGGTCTCATGC
>CAXTVY010000223.1:4723-7657 GCA_964247665.1 uncultured Chthoniobacterales bacterium
GGCGAAAGGCGGGCGGCGATCTCCCGCGCCCTTTCCGGTGGCTGGTTGAGCGCCAGAAACGCGATGATTTCCGCCAGTTGCGCGGGCTGCTGCTCCCAGGGGGGGCGGGCGACGGCGCGCCGGACCTGCCCGGGCAGCGCGTTGAGCCGTGCGGCAATTGCATCGGCCGTGGCTTCCGCCGCCTCAGGAGTGGGGGCCTCGACCGTGATGATCAGCTCGCCACGCTCGGCAAAATGCTGGAGGAACAACGAAAGGCCCTGCACCTGCCGCAGGTTGGTCGGCAGCAGCTTGAGGATATCAACGTTAAAGGAAATGTGCGACAACCCCAGGACCACGAAAACCAGCAACCCCGCTCCCCCGAGGGCACGGCCCAGCCATGTGGGGCGCTTACGGTTTGGCATCGACGACATCGTAGCCGGTGAAGTCGTACTCGAAACGGCCCGGCTCGATCCTGACGTTGAGCCGGACGTTGGTGAAATCGTTGCGCATCGACGAGCCGTCGCGCGTCACGAACTCGAAGGAAAGCAGGTAGCCGGTGTCGATGTCGAAGTCGATCTTCGCCACCTGGAGGAACTTCCTCATCTGCGGGTCGCGGGGCAGCATCTCAACGTGGCAGCGGGTGCCCTGGGTCACGACGGCGAGGACCTCGAAGCGCCGGTTGAAGTCGTCGAAGTTCCTGGCGAAGGGAAAATCCATCATCGGCATCCCGCCCCCGGCCGCCTGGTTGTCCACATCGGCGGCCAAGCGGCGTTCGGCGTGTTTTTTCGCGGGCTGGATGAGGTAAAACGTCTCCCCTTGGCGGAGGACGACGGTTTTGGGCGGATCACCCAGTTCCCAGCGGAACGAATGCGGCGCGCTGAACGCCAGGTGCCCGGGGCTCGCGATGGGATCGCGCAGGGCGTGGAAAGTCCGCGTCTGCGTGAAGTCCGCTTGCACCGTGCGGACGCTCGCCTGACCCGCCAACCATTTTTTGAGGGGCGCGAGATCGGGCGCGTCGGCCGCCGGCGCAGGCAGCACGGCACACAGGGAAAGCAGGAAGACGAGCAGGCGCATTGAGGGGAAGGAACGCGCACCTTCACCTACGCCGCAAACGGGTGCAAACGCCGAAACGCTGATCTCCGCGCGTCACGCACGCGCCCCGTCCAGGCGACCACCGCCAGAGCGAGCAGCCGCATGGCCCACATGGAAGGCTCGGGCACGGCGTTGACGTCAGGTCCACCCTGTTACCGGTCACGTTGAACGTTCCGGCAAACCCGGCCGGCACGATGCCCGGATGGACGTTTTCCAGTTGCCGCCGATAGTGACGCTCTGCACCGCCGATGATCGACACCCCTGCTGCCCCCCATGACCGCTACGCCGTCCTGCGCATCCGCGATTTCCAGCTTTACCTCGCCGGCCGCTTCCTGGCACAGATGGGCGGGCAGATGGTCGCCATGGCGGTGACCTGGGAACTCTACGAGCGCACGGGTTCCAAACTGCTGCTCGGCTACGTCGGCCTGGTGCAGATCGTGCCGCTCGTGTTCCTGTTCCTGCCCGCCGGGCACATCGCCGACCAGCAGGACCGCCGTCTGATCATCGTCTGGACCGAGCTGTTGCTGGCCCTCGGTTCGCTCGGCCTGGCGCTCGTCTCCTGGTGGCAGGCCCCGGTGGGCTGGGTGTTCGCGTGTCTGATGCTAAGCGCCGTGGGCCGCACCTTTCTCTGGCCCGCCAGTTCGGCGTTTCTGCCCCAGATCGTCCCGCGCGCCCTGTACACGGATGCCATCACTTGGAACAGCGGCAGTTTCCAGGTGTCGGCGGCGCTGGGCCCGGCGGTTGGCGGGTTGCTCATCGCCCTGGCGCACCGCGCCACGCCTGTTTATGTCCTGAACGCGGCGGCCTGCCTCGTCTGCTGCGTGACGTTCGCGTTCATGCGCGGCCACCCCCCTGCCGCCGTGAAACGCGAGAAAATGACCGTGGCAAGCCTGTTGACCGGCATGGGATTTGTCTTCAACCACCGGATCATCCTCGCCACGATCACCCTGGACCTTTTCGCCGTGTTGCTGGGCGGTGCGGTGGCGTTGCTGCCGGTGTACGCGCACGACATCCTCCACGTGGGTCCCGAGCGGCTCGGCTGGCTGCAAGGCGCGCTGCCGGTGGGTTCGGCGTCCATGGCCCTGTTCCTGGCGCATCGCCCGCCGATGCAAAACGCGGGGCGTTCCCTGTTGCTGGCGGTCGCCGGGTTCGGGGTGGCAACAGTGGTGTTCGGCCTTTCGCGTTCGTACTGGCTCTCGCTGTCGATGATGTGCGTGTGCGGCGCGCTGGATAACGTCAGCGTGGTCGTGCGCCACACGCTTGTGCAGGTGCTGACCCCCGACGAGCTACGCGGCAGGGTATCGTCGGTCAACACGCTCTTCATCAGTTCGTCCAACCAGTTTGGAGAGTTCGAGTCCGGGTTCGTCGCAAATCTGTTTGGCCCGGTGTTCGCGGTCGTCTCCGGCGGCATCGGCACGGTGCTGGTGGTCATCGCCACGGCGTTGATCTGGCCCGAGATGCGCCGAATTAAGCGCCTGGACGACGCTCCCGCCGTGACGACGACGTGACAATTTTTGGGCTGGGCAAGCCGGGCGGGGAGCGTCCACAATGCGCCCGCCCGACCCATCACAGCGTTCCATGAAAAAAGGCACTCATCCCTTCCTCGGCCTCGCCTTCCTCACCGGGCTGAACCTTTTCAACTACCTCGACCGCTACGTGCTCGCGGCCGTCCTGGCCCCGCTGCAAACCGAGCTGCATCTTAGTGACACGGCGGGCGGCGCGCTCGGCTCGGCGTTCATGATCGGTTATTTTCTCACCTCGCCGATCTTTGGCTACCTCGGCGACCGCTCGCCGCGCAAATGGCTGATCGCCTTCGGAGTGTTCGTCTGGAGCGTCGGCACGATCCTGACCGCGTACATGCAC
>CAXTVY010000224.1:0-7603 GCA_964247665.1 uncultured Chthoniobacterales bacterium
ATGCAGCACGTGGTGATAGAACATCGTTCCAAAGCCGGATTTTACCAGCAAACTTACAACGCTTGGAAGATGGCTGGAGTGCTACAGAGAAGGGCTCTCCCCCGCCCGGTATAGTGCCGCCACCCGTTTTGCCTTGCGCGCGATGATTTCCCGCAGGGTCGCGGGTGCCAGTACCTCGACGTGCTCGCCCCAACCGAGGATCCATCGTTCCACCTCTGGCGACACGCCAACTTCCAGCGCCAGCTCCAGGCCGCCGTCTGGAAGTGCTTTCAAGTGTTGGCTGGCGTGCCAGATGCGCTCTCGCACGAGCCGTCCGCCGAAATCATCGAACCGTAGCACAATCAATTCCGGGATGGCAGATGCGAAGACCCCGAAGCTCCCCGCCAGGTGTTCATCCAGGGAAAATTGCTCACTCCGTTCAAAGCGGCGGCCGGTGCGGTGGAGCTTGCTCATGCGCGTCAGCGCGAAGGTCCGCACGCTGCCTTTGCGCTGGAGGTCGAGGCCGAAGAGGTACCACTGCTGATCGATGCAGGCGAGGTGCAGCGGTTGCACCACGCGCGCTTCCGCGTCGTCGCGGTCCAACTTGCGGTAGGTGAATTCGATCTCCTCGCCACCCAGCACGCTCAGGCTGACCGCCTCGAAGACGCCGAGATCCCCAACGCTCTGACCCGAAGCGCGAAAACTGATGGCTTCCCCCGCCCCTGCACGCCAGGCGAACTGAATCTGGTTGCGCAAACCGGTCGTCAGCTTCTCGAATGCATCCTGGAGCGGTTTTTCAAAGGAAGTTCCCTGATATTGTGCGAGCGCTTTCTTCGCTACCGAAAGCGCCACCAACTCACCCTCCGAGATCTGCATGGTCGGAAACTGCACGACCTTGCGCGTATAAGAATAGCTGTGGGTGGACACGTCATACTCGATTGGCAGCCCCAATTGGTCGCGCATGAAGTCGATGTCGCGCTGGATGGTCTTCGGCGACACTTCCAACGCTTCGGAAAGCATCCGCCGGTTTGTCTTACAGCCCTTTTGGAGGAGTTCGTGGATGTCGAGCATACGCGCCAGAGGGGGGCGGGATAGACGCGCTTTTATGTCCATGAAAATATTTCAAGAAAATGTCGGCGTGGGACAGCGGTTGGCCCACCCCTGCTTTTATGGTGAATGGAAACAGCATCCTATTCCATGAAATTGTTCAATTTGCGCAGCCATCCCCGGATCACGGAAGCACTTACCCACCGCAACCTCGCCATCTACCTGCTCCATTCGCGCGGAGCGGGTGGCAAGCGGTTCTTCCTCACGCTGGATGAAGCCCTGCGGGCAGGCTGTGCGCGCCTGCACGAAACCGGGCGGGTCGGCGAATTGGAAGTGGAAAATCTCGTGGCGACCGACCTGTACGCGCAGGCCGGCGACGTGATGAAAGGCGGTTGGCAGGACCGTGCCCTCGGGATGGATTGCATCGTACCGCAACGGACCTCGCGCCCCCGCCGCATGCGCCTGCGCACCTTCTGCGTGGAGCGGGGCCGCTGGAGTCACCGTCAGGGTGAGGAACCGACCGACTTCTTTCAATCGGCGCAGCACATGGCGGCGTCGCGGGAGTTGAAGCTGTCCATCCAGCAGCAGCGCTCCCAAGCGGCGGTGTGGTCCTCGGTCGATCTCGCCCAAGCCAAGCTGAGCCGCAGCCTGGGTGTAGACATCCGCGCGACGGCCTCGCCTTCCAGCTTCCCGCTATCCATGGAAAGCGACATCGTGACGCGGCGGCTCGCGGGCTATGTGCAGGCGTTCGATAATTTGCTCGTGGACAAGGCGGACGCCATCGGCTTCGCGTTCGCGGTCAACGGTAAGCTCAACAGCGCGGATCTTTACGCTTCCCCCGAATTATTCCGCAAGCTCTGGCCGAAGCTGCTCGAAGCCGCTTCGCTTGAAGCCCTAGCCGAGTCCGAGACGATGAGCGCCACGTGCGCCACTCCAGACGCCCGGATGGTCGCTGATTGGCTCAAGCACGCCCGGAATGGCCGCAAGACGCGTCACGCTGTCACCCCACGCGTAACGCTGGTCGTGCGTGAGAACGAGCGGCAGGTTTCCTTTGAGACGATGGACGGTGAACAGAGCAACCTCTGCGTGCACCAGAACATCCTGGCGCGCTAGGTCGGGCAAAGCGGGTCAGACCTCGGCCGTGGTGAGCGCGGACGGGGCTAGCGGTGTTAGGCGCCGGGGTTTCGCCCACACGCGCAGGCGTTCGAATGCGAGGTAAACCACCGGCGTCGTGAACAGGGTCAGGGCTTGTGAAACGAGCAGCCCACCGACGATTGACACGCCGAGCGGCTGCCGCAGTTCGGAGCCTGTCCCCATCCCGATGGCCAGCGGCACCGCGCCGAGCATGGCGGCCATGGTCGTCATCATGATCGGGCGGAACCGGGTGATGCAGGCCTGGAAGATTGCTTCCTCGGCAGTCAACCCTTCGTGGCGCTCCGCCTCCAGCGCAAAGTCGATCATCATGATGGCATTCTTTTTCACGATTCCAATGAGCAGGATGATGCCGATGAGCGAGACGAGGGACAATTCCATGTCCAAGATGTAGAGCGCCAGCAACGCCCCCACCCCGGCCGATGGGAGCGTGGACAGGATGGTGATCGGGTGGATGAGGCTCTCGTAAAGCACTCCCAGCACGATGTAGACGGCGACGATTGCTGTCAGCAGCAGCCAAGGCAGCGTGCCCACGGTGTCCTTGAAAACCTTCGCGTTCCCTTGGAAATTTCCGTGGATGCTCCCGGGCACCCCTAGTTCCTGCGCTGCATTCTGGATGATTTGTGTCGCCTGCCCGAGGGAAACGTTCGGCGCGAGGTTGAACGTCAGGGTCACCGCCGGAAACTGCCCCTGGTGATTGACGGACAGCGAAGTGTTCGTCGATTCGTAGTGCGCGATGGTGCTCAAAGGCACCTGCCGACCGTTGGTCGAGGTCACATACACCTTGTCGAGCGAACTGGCTTCCTCCTGGAAGGTCGGATCGGTTTCCAGGACCACCCGGTACTGGTTTTGCTCGGTGTAGATGACGGAGACCTGCCTCTGGCCAAAGGCACTATAGAGCGTGTCATCGACCTCCTGTGGCTGGATGCCGAGCCGGGCAGCGGCATCACGGTCGATCACGACTGTTTCCTGGAGGCCGCGTGCCTGCTGATCCGTGTTCACGTCGAGCAGTCCGGGCGCTTTCTGAAGCTTGGTGACCAACAGCGGCGTCCAGTGCCGGAGTTCTCCCAAGTCGTTGGACTGCAAGGTGTACTGGTACTGTGAGCGGCCCGTGCGCCCACCGACCCGCAAGTCCTGTGCCGCTTGGAGGTAGAGTGCGACGCCCGGGATCTTGGCCAGCTTCGGACGCAGGCGGTTGATGACCTCGTCGGCCGTTTCCCGACGCTCGCCCTTGGGCTTGAGCGCGATAAACATGAAGCCTGTGTTGTACGCAGAACCGCCCACGAAACCGCCCACGGTCGCAACGGCCGGGTCGGCCTCCACGATTTCAGAAACCTGCAGATGCTTCTGGGCCATCAGCTCGAACGAAATGTCCTGTCCGCCCTCGGAAAAACCCACCATCAAGCCGGTGTCCTGCTGCGGGAAGAACCCTTTAGGCAACGCTCCGTAAAGATATACGCTGGCCGCCAGGGTGAGCACCGTCACCAACAACGTGAAAGGCTGGTGGCGGAGGACCCACTTCAAGCCGCGCTCGTAACCAGCGAGCATCGCATCGAAGAACCGCTCCATGGTTTCGTAGAACCATCCGCGCCCGCGATCCGGGTTTTCGGCCTTGAGGAAACGACCACACAGCATCGGTGTGAGTGTCAGCGAGATGACGGCTGAAACGAGGATCGCCACACTTAAGGTCACAGCAAACTCGTGGAACAAGCGGCCCACCAATCCACCCATGAACAGAATCGGGATGAACACGGCGATGAGCGACAAGCTGATGGAAACCACCGTGAAGCCGATCTGGCGCGCCCCTTTGAGCGCCGCTTCCAGCGGAGTATCGCCCTGCTCGATGAAACGCACGATGTTCTCGATCACCACGATGGCATCGTCCACGACGAAGCCCACCGAGACGGTCAGCGCCATGAGCGAAAGATTATCCAGGCTGTAGCCGAGCAGGTACATGACCCCGAAAGTGCCCGCGAGCGACAGCGGCGCCGTTACTCCCGCGATGAACGTCGGCCAGAATCGACGCAGGAAAAGGAACATCACCATGATGACCAGCGCGAGGCTGATCAGCAACGTCAGCTGCACATCCTGCACCGAGGCGCGGATTGTCTGGGTACGGTCGCTGATGACCGCCAATTTGACGGCCGGCGGCAGCCAGCGTTGCAACTGCGGGAGCAGGGCACGGATTTGATTCGCGATTTCGATCACGTTCGCCGTCGATTGCTTGCGAATGAAGAGCAGCACGGCCCGCTTCGAACCGCTCCAGCCCAACTGCTTGTCGTTTTCCTGCGCGTCGATCACGCGGGCAATGGACCCGAGCTGCACGGGCACCCCGTTGTGTTGGGTGACGATCAGCCGCTTATAATCTTTAGCCTCATAAAGCTGGTCGTTGCTTGCGATGACGTAGCTTTCCCGCTGGTTGTTTACGCTGCCCTTGGGGGAATCCACGTTCACCTGTGAGATCACGCTCCGGATGCTCTCCATGCTCAGGCCCATGGAGGCAAGCACAGCCGGGTTCACCTGGATGCGTACCGCCGACTTGGCCCCGCCGGTGATGCTGACTTGGCTGACGCCATCCACCTGGCTGAGCCGTTGACCGAGCACCTGATCGGCGAGGTTATAGATTTGCGCCAACGGGATGGTGTCAGAGGTCATCGCCAGGATCATCACGGGCGAATCGGCCGGGTTGACTTTGCGATAGGTCGGCGGATTAGGGAGATTCAGAGGGAGTTCCCCCCCGGCGGCATTGATGGCGGCCTGCACATCACGCGCGGCGCCGTTGATGCTGCGATCCAGGTCAAACTGGATCGTCAGCGACGCGCCGCCGATGTTACTGCTCGAAGTGATCTCCGACGCTCCGGCAATCTGACCAAAGCGTTTTTCGAGCGGAGCGGCGAGCGACGTAGCGGCGGTTTCGGGGTCCACCCCAGGAAGTGAAGCCTGGACCTGGATTGTGGGGAAATCGATCTGTGGCAGCGGCGCGATGGGCAGAGAGTGGTACGCCACGATGCCCAGGAGCATCAGGCCCATCGCCAGCAGCGAGGTGCCGACCGGCCGGCGGATAAATGGTTCCGAGATGCCCATGAAGGGAAAAAGGAGTGACCTTGCGTGCAGGGTAGCCTGTCAAACGACCACCACCGGCTCGGGCGCGGCGGCAACGGGGCGCGGCCGAACGTCGGCCGGGGTGGCGGTGCGTCCTGTGCGCCGGGAGGCGATCCACTTGCCGAGGCGGTCCATGTAGAGATAAATCACGGGCGTGGTGTAAAGGGTGAGCACCTGGGAAACGAGCAGGCCGCCGACGATGGATACACCCAACGGACGGCGCAGTTCCGAGCCGGTGCCGTTCTGGATGGCGAGCGGCACCGCGCCCAACAGGGCCGCGGCGGTCGTCATCATAATCGGCCGGAACCGCAGCAAACATGCCTGGTAGATGGATTGCTCCGGCGGCAAACCCTGGTCGCGCTCCGCCTC
Source organism: uncultured Chthoniobacterales bacterium (assembly GCA_964247665.1). Taxonomy (GTDB): domain Bacteria; phylum Verrucomicrobiota; class Verrucomicrobiia; order Chthoniobacterales; family SZAS-18; genus CAHJWO01. The sequence continues at coordinate 5,650 of CAXTVY010000224.1, forward strand.
CAGCGCGAAGTCGATCATCATGATGGCATTCTTTTTCACGATGCCGATGAGCAGAATGATGCCGATGAGCGCCACCAGCGAAAGGTCCATGCCGCAGACCAGCAAGGCGAGCAGCGCCCCCACCCCGGCCGAGGGCAGCGTCGAGAGAATCGTCACCGGGTGGATGTAGCTCTCGTAGAGGACGCCCAACACGATGTAGATCACGATGAGAGCGGCCAGGATCAGGTAGGGCTCACTGGCGAGCGAAGAACGAAATTCCGCCGCACTCCCCACGAACGCCGTCACAATCGTGTCCGGCAGCCCGATTTGGGCTTGCAGCGTCTGGATGGCGGGCACGGCTTGGCTCAGGAAACTGCCCGGCCGCAGGTTGAACGAGATCGTCGAAGCGGGGAACTGACCCTGGTGCGGAATCGAAAGCGGGGCGGTCACCGTCGTCACCCGGGCGATGGCGCTCAGCGGCACCAACTGGCCGGACGTGGATTTGACGTAGATTTTGTCGAGCGCGTCGGGCGTGGTGCGGAAGCCGGGTTCGGCCTCCAGGATGACCCGGTACTGGTTAAGCTGGGTGTAGATCACCGAGACCTGCCGCTGGCCGAAGGCGTCGTAGAGGGTGTCATCGACCGCCTGCGTCAGCACGCTGAAGCGCGAGGCCTTGTCGCGGTCCACCTCGACGCTGAGCTGCAAGCCGTTCGCCTGCTGGTCGCTGGCCACGTCGGTCAACTGGGGCAGCTTTTGCAACCCGGCCAGCAGTTTCTGGGTCCAGACGCCAAGTTCTGCCGCGTCGGAGTCCTGGAGGACGTATTGGTATTGCGTGCGACTGACCCGGCTGTCCAACTGAAGGTCCTGCACGGACTGCATGAAGAGCGAAATGCCCCGGATGCTCCCCGTCTTCTCACGCAGTCGGGCGATGATCGCATCGGCGTTGGCCGCACGCTGGTTGCGCGGCTTGAGCACGATGGTCAGGCGGCCGGTGTTGACCGTCGCGTTGACCGAGCCCGCGCCGACGAAGGAAGCGACGGATTGCACGTCGGGGTCGCGGCGCACGATTTCCGACACGTCGCGCTGACGCTCCAGCATCGCCTGGAAGGAGATGTTCTGCGCCGCATCGGTCACGCCGATGATCACACCGGTATCCTGTTGGGGCAGTAATCCCTTCGGGATAATGAGGTAGAGTCCAACGGTCGCCACGAGTGTTGCCACGGCGATCAGCAGGGTGAAAAACTGGTGCCGGAGCACCCACTTCAACCCATAATCATAGAAAGCCAGCATCCCGTCGAAGAACCGTTCCGTGATTCGATAGAAGGCGTTCCCATGCTGCTTGTCCTTGCCAGTGGCGTCTTCCTGGGCCTCGGGTTTGAGCAGCTTGGCGCACATCATCGGGGTCAGCGTCAGCGAAATCACCGCCGAGACGACCACGGCCGCGCTGAGCGTGATCGCGAACTCCCGGAACAACCGGCCGACGATGCCAGTCATGAACAACAGCGGGATGAACACCGCGATCAGCGAGACGCTGAGTGAAACGACGGTAAAGCCGATCTGCCGTGCGCCCTTGAGCGCTGCTTCGAGCGGCGCTTCCCCCATCTCGATGAAACGGACAATGTTTTCGATCATCACGATAGCGTCGTCCACGACGAAACCCGTCGAGATGGTCAGCGCCATCAAGGAAAGGTTATCCAAGCTGTAGCCGGCCAGCTTCATGATGCCGAACGTACCCACGATGGACAGCGGCAGCGCCACGCTCGGAATCACCGTCGCCCAGAGCTTGCGCAGGAAGATGAAGATCACCATGATCACGAGGACCACGGTGAGCAACAAAGTGAATTGCACGTCTTGCACGGAAGCCCGGATCGTTTCGGTGCGGTGTGTTAGCACCGCAACTTTCACCGACGGCGGGATCGTTGCGGTCAGCTGCGGCAGCAGTTCTTTGATCCGGTTGACCGTCTCGAGGCTGTTC
>CAXTVY010000225.1:0-7573 GCA_964247665.1 uncultured Chthoniobacterales bacterium
CGCTTGAATATTGTGGCACACGACCGCTTTCAAGAGATCGTGGACGAGGCGAATCGGCCCGACTCGACCCTGCGGCTGACGCAGGTAATTCTTGATCCGGCGACGGACTTGCAGCCAACGAAAACCGTGGTCGCCCAGCCGAGTCTCGTGTCAAGAATCACGGCGGGCGCGGTCACGGAGGCTGTGCCGGGGAGCCAGAAAGAATCGACGACTCCTGCAATTGTCCCCGCCTTTACGAGTGACCGGGAACGCGAGGTAGCAAAGATCGCGTTAAAAGTGATCCAGCAGCACGAAAATCTGCCGACTTCGGCCAGCTTAAACGGTGAGACGGTGCAGGCAGCCATCGTCAGGGAAGTCGCGGCGACCTACCGCGCGCCGGTGCAGGAGGATTTGACCGGAATCGTCGAGAAGCTCGACATCGCCGCAGTGGTCGCCAAGACCACGCGACTGGTGATCGACCAGACCATCGACATTCCTCGCATCGTGGTCGTGCCCACGGGAGAAGTGACGAGCGGGTACGCACCTTTCACGCTGGATTGCGCGTCGGTGCGGTTACAGGCCGTCACCCGCGATCTGCTCATCCAGCACCTACGAACATCGAAGCAGGAAGTGCTTTCAAATACCGGGCACAGTCGGAGAGAAAAGCGGTTGGAGGATTATTTGGTGCGGGCATTGATCGACTTCGACGACGTTTCTTATGACGATCAAGCCGATCTGCTTTACGATTTGGCCGGTCAGATGGTCACGCATCTGCAAGGGTATCTGTCCGAAGACGACACGCGGAACGTGTTGCAATACCACCAGCGACAACTGACCGCATTGATCCACGCGCAGATGCAAGCGCACCGTTGGGAAAAAGCGACCGGATACAAAGCGGAAGTGAGCAAGGGGTTCTCCACGCTCAAGGAGAACGCCTACACGGCGAGTGCGACGGAGAAAGTGAAAGGCTTCCGCGAAACGCTCGGCGATCCCGGCGGCATCAAGCGGTATCTATTCGGTGGATTTGCCAAGTGCCTCTACGATTTGCAAAAATTCGACTCCGACAGCGAGCGGCGTTTCGCCGTCGTGTTGGAAGACGATGGCGAGGTCGAGAAGTGGTTCAAGCCAGCGCGAGGGCAATTCCAGATTTATTATAGCATGGAGAGGGCTTACGAACCAGACTTCGTGGTTGAAACAAAGACCGGCTTGTTCATCTGTGAGCCGAAGCGAGCGAACGAAATGGAAAGCGCGGATGTGATCGCAAAGAAGGAGGCTGCACTGGAATGGTGCCACCGTGCCAGCGAGCACTCAGCGCAGCACGGTGGGAAGCCGTGGGGCTACCTGCTAATTCCGCACGAGGCCATTACGAGCAATATGACGATGGCAGGCTTTGCTGCACGATACAGCGCGCACTGAGTACGCTTGTGCCGAGCGACGACGGAATTGGAGTACGGACTTGATTGAGACGGCTCCGATTGGTCACCGGCAACGCCCGACCGAAGATCGGACGACGGATCATGCTTCCCCACGCCAGCGTGCGAAACTGCGGCCCGCAATGCAACTGAACGCGGAGCCGGTCGCCGTTCGTATATGCGACCTGCGCGTGCTTATTCAAGCGCACGGCAAAACCGTCGTCCGCAAGATCGCGCAGGATCGCGGAAAGGTAATAGAAACGGAGTGAACTTAACGACGGCGAGAAAAGTGTCGGGTCAGTTCCTCAATGCCGTCACCAGACTGTGCATTTCGCCGGAGCAGAGCAGGACGCTGCTTCCCTGAGAAATATGCTTTGAGTTCGGCCAAGTTCCCCAAGTCGATCATGCCAGGTACCCATTCGTCCCGAGGTAAGAAGGGGAAATTTTTTCTGAGCAGGGCAAGCCTGACGGCAGCCGGGTCTGCGTCCGCCGTGACCGCGCGGACCGCGTAGGAGGCCGCAGGCGAACCCACCCGTAGAGACGCCAGGACCGCCGCAGCACGCCGGCGGCGAGCGCGATCTCGCCACCAGCGAAACGGATTTTTCATACATAGCCCGTGGTTTCTTATGACTCCTTTGGCCGACCGGTAGTGCACGGTGATCATGGATTAATCTGCTGCGCGGAAAGTTTGATGCCCGGCGCGTTGTAGTAGGAAATGGTCCCTTCGATGTGCCCTTCCAGCAGCAGCAGAACTTGCTCGCCCATGTCATGACGATTGCCAACGAGAATTTGTCCCGGCAGGGTTCGTTCGTCCATTTTTCCAACGCTACGCACGAGGCTGACTTTCACGTTGTACCCCTGCACTTGGTTTGGGTTGTCGAAGCCAGAGACGGCGTACAGGTTCGCCGGGGCTGACGTGGGCGGCGACGTAGGCACTGGAAGTGGCAATTCCGTGGTCAGCTTCGCATTATACGTGAAAACACAGGGAGGTTTCTCGTTAGGCAGCCGGACTTCGATGGCCGCAAAGTGCGCGTCGCCGCCGACCGGCGGGTCGAGGAAACGCAACTCGCAGGGCTGCACGTCCTGGCGAAAGGTGACCCGGCCCTGGTAGGTGGTGCCCAGCTTGCTGCCTTTGGCAACCTGTTCTGCGTACCGGCTGCGAATGGCCTCGATCTGTTCGCGCGTGTGCGTGATGGCATCGTGCTCACCCTTGAGGATCGCGTCGGCCTCCGCACTGCCCTTGACCATCGTGCTGCCGGAGAAGGCCGAGCGTGGCTGCCCGGTCGAGGGCAGCGTCAGGTCCATGTTCCTGAACATCCAATGATCGACCTGCCACTCTGCGGAAACCTTGCCGTACGTGGAGGGCAGCGGATGGTCCTTCCGCTGGGTGACCACGAGCAACTGTGGCACTACCGGCACCGGAACCTTGATCGCCAGACCGCCGCAAGCCTTGGCGTAGGGAGAGTTCACGTACCGGTCGCGCCAGTCAATCAGTGCGTTGAGTTCAGTGACCACATCGTTGACGGCCTGCGCGTCCTCGGTGGAAGGCAAAGAAAGCAGGTCTTCGGTCGGGGTGATCGTGATCTTGACGTTGAACATCCAGACGTTGTCCGCCGGAGAGGTATTGGGCATCCGCACGGGCGAATCGGTTTTTACCTCCGTCAACCGCGCGGTGGGCGGTAGGAGGGTGGCGAAAAAGCTCCGAAATTCAGTCTCTGCCGGCTGCCGCTCACCGGCCTTTTGCGGTGGCGTGGTCTGCTCTGCGCTCGGAGGTGGCGCGGGCTTGCAGCCAGACGCAAGAAAGAGAACCGCAAGAACGCTCATCACGGTTTGTCTGCAAGTAGTCACACGACACTCGGAAAGCGTCAAAACGGCAGAAGAAATGGTATTAATCATCTTGTGCTGAATTTAGCACAAAAATTATCAGTGCGTCATTAAATTTAAGTGCTGGATCGAGAACTTGGCGCGAATGGCTTCTGTCAAAATTCTTCCCCGCAACATCTGCGGCCCGCAGATCCGTCGGGTGCGTTCCCAACAGGGAATCACCCAGCAGGCGTTCGCGGAGAAATGTCAGCGACTGGGCTGGGATCTTTCCCGTGATACCCTTGCCAAAGTCGAAAGCCAGATGCGCTGGCTCTCAGACTTTGAACTGGCATTTCTAGCGGAAGCCCTCGCCGTGCCGCTTGACCTTCTTTTGCCCGAGCGCGGCGCAGTGGCGCAGCAAACGATCCGCGAGTTTGTCGCGCGACTTAGCGCGGGACGGCTAGCGGATTGAGGCAAAGCCACCACGTGACGGCTGCTGTTCAGCGTATTTCCACGGGCATTTGGTGTAGCGAAACCGACCCAAGAAACTCGGCGATCTGCTGACAGCTTTAGTTGGGGCACACGGTTGGGATGAAGTCAGGAGACTTGATCGCCGGCATCCACCGCTACTCTCGTTCACGGCGGCCCAAGCTGCTCACTGTTCTGACGCTTCGGGATTTTCCATCAGTTTGGCGGTGAGATCGCCCTCGAACGCCGCTAAGTTCGGGAAACTGTAGTTGGCCGAAATCTGCTCGACGTTCGGTGGAAAACACGCTGTAGGAGCAGCCTCGCTGCCGGTCGAATAGGTGAACTGCAAGTGCGGGCCGAAGACGGCCCGGATCGCCAGATGGTTCAGTTGGAAGATCGCATCAAACGCCGTGTTATGGGCTGGGCCTCTCCACCGACGGCTACCGTCCGGTTCAACGAACTCGAAGCCTTGGTTCACCTTGATAAAGATCCCCTTCTCCTTGATGCGACCCAAGAACACGCGCAGGCCGGGCGGCAACATGTTCTCACGCAACTTGTTGGCGATGTGGCTGTGAATGCGCCGTCTAACCTTCCCGGACGAATTGCTCGTGATCGCCGTCTTGACGGCCCACTTCGCAACGATGCGATCATCGGAACGAGCTCGCTTCATAAATTCATCGGCCAGAATCGGCCACTCCGGTTGCATCAGCGGGCCTGCTGCTCGCACAAAATCCGCCTCCAAATTGCTCATCCACCCGCTGTTGCAGGCTTTGCACACCGCCTTGGTGACAAACGTGTTTTGACCATGTGCGGGGCGAAAATCCTTGAACGACTGACCATCCCATACACCAACTTCGAGTTGAGTCTGGCCGGCCCCGAGCACTGCCCAAACTGCATGAGAAAGGATGTGTTCGGAATTGCGCTCGGGCTTGCCGCAGAAAAGACAGCCCTTTTTCGTTTCTTGCGAAGTTGTGGAAGGCTGGTCACTCACGGTTTCTGCAATTCGTATTTGCCCGTTCCGCTTGGCACGAACCTCGCCTGAATGTTCGCCATGGTGGCGTCGGAGATCAACTCGGCCTCGTGAAAAATTCTTCGCTAACGCAAGCCGACGTTCGCCTACTTTGTCGCTCTTTGCTCGGTTGAGCGTGGCGGGCAGCATTTCGAGGTTGGCAAGCTCGTTCCCGATCCCCTAGGCTTTGGGCATGTAGCACTACGCGGAGTGGATGAACAGCGGTACGGAGCCTGCTGATTAAACAAACACTATGAAGCCAATCACCGCCGATCAACCCGTCGCCACCAAAACCACCCATAGTAACTACGTAGTGGTGATGGCGGGCTTCGGCCCGGCGCGGGAGCACTGTGACTATGTCCTCACATCTGCGGAGAATTTCATGCAAGCGATCACGGCAGCCCGCCATGTTCTCGGTGAGCACTTTACCCCGGCAGTCGCACTTGACCCGACGGGACTAAGAGACTTGGCGGACGCGGTCGAGAACTTTGTGTTACGACCCGGAGAAGTCGTAAATGCCACCGCCGATCCGAACCTGGACGCCTGCATCCGCGAGCGAGAATTACAGACCCAAGCGGGGTTCTGAATCCTGTTCGGAACGTAGCCATCCGTCTACCTTGGGCAGCGGCATCGGGGTCAATTTGCACTTCGGAAGCGTCGAAACGCGCAAGGTTTTCTTGCGGTCGCCATCGTTAACGGGTTCGCCATTCCATTCGCACAGGAACACGTCTTTTTCCGCGTTTTCCTTGGCCGTTTGCCACGCTTCGCGCCTCATGTAATGCACTCTGCCGGCTTGGGTGGTGATTTGGATTAGAGGCTCTTGGCCGTCAATTGCTGCGCCTAGAACCGCGTCCTCACACGCAGCATCGGTGGCTTCTTTGCTGGTTTGCGCGACCGTCGCAGGGCGACCGATCTCCGCGCTCTTTTCCGCTGTTTCGGCTTCGTTGCGGGTTTTGGGAGAAGTCGTTTTGGTTCGATCTTCGGTGGCCGCGAAGTCCTGCCGGAATGCACCTGTGAACCAGCACGTAATTCGCGCAATCAAAGTGTGTTTTTTCGGTTCGGCGTGGCGCGGCGTCAGGATGCCCCGCCCTGGATGATCTGCCCGCGTACCCATTTGCGGATGGTCGATGGCTGGCGCACGTCGGCCCCGATCTCGCGCAAAAGCTCTGACAATGTCCACTGCGGGCATCGAATCATCGTGCCGTTCACCAACAACGCTGGTACCGGCCAGATTTGCTCCATTTGCTGTGTCTGCGCGTCTGGATCGGAGACGATCTCCACCGTGGTCGGACCCTCTTCGACTTCCCGGAAATCCGCCGCTCGCAGCAGATGTTTGGGCGCGAGCGCGATCCATGCTTCGGCTTGCCGCTCGTCTTCGATTAGCTCGCGTAGTACGTCGTCTGGTGACAATGCCAACGGCAATTCCTCGGCAGATCCGAGCGAAAGCGGCGGTGGCGTCGGCGACGGCTGCCGTCGTGATTCTGAAGGTGGTAAGGGCTTGGTTTCTTTCATAGTGCGGAGAATGGATCTCGCCTCGGCGGGCGAGTTAAAATTCGAGCATCGGGATACGAGTCTGCGGTTCAAAGGTAAGACCCCGCGCCACGAATGAACGGAGATCGAGACGCTCGCGCGAGCCAGCCGCGATGAGGGCATCGTTTGTTTCGTCTTGCCACCAAGCGCGCATGGCTGCTACGACCGCACCAGAGGTTGTGCGGTTATCGAGACGCTTGGTTTTCGCTCCCTGCCCTCCTTGGGCGTCCACCTCGCGCGGCGTCATGAGAAAATGGACGTGAGCATTGCGTTGATCACTCCCTGGTTTGTCGCTGGCGCGGTGCAGGCTCCACCTGACGGCTACACCAAGTTCGCTTCGCAGAGCATCAGCGTGCGCTTGGGCCACGCGCACTAGGGCAGGTAGTGAAAGCGTGTGGGGAATTGCTGCGATGATCTCGCGCGCAACGATGGCATCCCGGCGGATTTCGCGGCGATCAACCTGCGTCCAGTCGCCAAGATCGGGACCCGCGAAACCGCACGCCAAAACCTCGTCGCTCCTCGCTGCGTAAGGGCCACCACGAGTGATGTATTGCAACCGGCCCGCCGCGCTACCACCGAGCTTGGCAGGCCGAACCTGTCCTTTGCGCGTGCTGCCCCGGCTGACAGCAGAGAGTTTGTAATGGGGGCACGGCATGGCCCGGCGGTATGAGAGCAGATCGGATGCCTAATGAGGCTCGGCGCAGATTGAGACGGACCGAGTTCCCGAAGGGCCAAATTGTGTTCATGGGTACCCGCGAGCGGGTTATGAACACTAAATTTGGCACTGCCGTGAGCCGGAAGATGCCATTAAATCGGACGCGATATGCTGACATGACAAGTGAAAAATCTGCACGTGGGATTCGTCGCATAGGATGGGGTGCAGGCATTTTGCTTGCTTAGTATTGTGGGAACATGACTGCACCCAACGTCACAGATTCCACTGATACACCAGTCTTTACCAAGCGCGGTCGAAAGCCGAAGATTAATACGCGCCGACTCTTGGCCGAAGCTCAGAAACGACTAAAGCTCGCCCAAGAATTTCACGACAAAGCCCAAGCTCAAGCCGAAAAGGAGAAGATGGCATCGTTAGCGAAAAAGGGACGGCAGATTTATCTCTCGAGTGTGGAACAATTGCACCCTGGCGAGCGATCATTACTGATTGATCCCGTGTTGGCAGTTTTAGATAACGAAAATCGTCCGGCAGTCGAGGCGTGGTTGCACTGGTTGGACCAGTTGTAATTTAGCTCGAAACATCAAAGGCAGTTGGAACGGCTCTGAAATTATTTGAAACGCAGGTGTGAATCTTCCCGGGTCCACCACAATCAGCCGACACCAGAATCCAGCGCAAGGAGGGTGAGTACATAGCCAGTGT
>CAXTVY010000226.1:0-2839 GCA_964247665.1 uncultured Chthoniobacterales bacterium
AAGCCACCGAGGATGTTTTCCACGGCGGAGCGGCCAGCGTGGACCGTGCGCGCGGCGGCCTCCGAGAGCGGCAGTTTATCCTTGAGGACGGCGGGCGCGACGAGGCGCTGGGTGGAGATGACCCGCAGGTCCTGCAACTCGGGGGTCGCGGGAGCGGCGGGGGCGGGATGGGGTGCAGTCGGGGCGATCACGGGCGGGGAAAGATGTTTAGCAGGGTTCACCGGAAACGCCAGCGAAGGAATGTTTTGCCACGACGGATTTCCCGCCCATGTTTGAGTGTTCCTAAGAAAATCACCGTCTCGGGCGTTGTCTCTGTCAACCGGCCATGCTGCATCGAAAAACCTCCCCCCGTGCCGCCCTCCAGGTGGCTGTCACCCTCACCCTGTTCGCCGCGAGCGTCAACGTGCGCGCGCAATCCGGCAACCCGCCGCCCCCGTCCAACACCGATGTGCCCGTGCGTGAGGTCGTGCTGTTCTCCAGCGGCGTCGGCTACTTCCAGCACGAGGGCAGCGTGCACGGCGATGCGTCGGCGGAACTGCGCTTCAAGACCACGCAGATCAACGACATCCTCAAGAGCCTCGTGCTCAATGATCTCGACGGCGGGCACGTCGGCGTGGTGACGTACCCCTCGCAGGACCCGCTGGAGAAGACCCTCGCCAGCTTCCAGGTGGACATCAGCGACAACCCGAGCCAGGGCGACCTGCTCAACAAGCTGCGCGGGGCGCGGATCACGTTGAGCATCGGCGGCGCGAACGGGCTGGAAAACGTCACCGGCAGCGTCCTGGGCGTGGAGGAGCGTGAAACCCCCGGCGGCAAGGAGGGTGCGCCGCCGCTCAAGCGGCAATATCTCAATCTCGTGACCGACAAGGGCATCCGCTCGCTGGAACTGGCGCGGGTGGATCGTTTCCAGTTGGACGATCCCGGTTTGCAGGAGGAACTCAACCGCGCTTTGGCGGCCGTGGCCGGGGCGCGCGACCAGGACAAGAAACCCGTGAGCATCCGGTTTAACGGCCAAGGCGACCGGCACGTGCGGCTGGGCTACGTCGTGGAGACGCCGATCTGGAAGGCTAGCTACCGGCTCGTGCTGCCCGAAAAAGGAGCGAAGGACAAGCAGGGGATGTTGCAAGGCTGGGCCATCGTGGAAAACCAGACCGACAACGATTGGCGGGACGTGCGCCTGAGCCTCGTGAGCGGGCGGCCGATCTCGTTCATCCAAGATTTGTACCAGCCGCTCTACGTGCCGCGCCCGACGGTGGTGCCGGAGTTGTACGCGTCGTTGCGCCCGCAGGAGTACGAGGGAGGGCAAGACGACCAGCAGTCTGATAAAGCAACGAGCACGATGGCTGCCGCGGGTAAAATCGACTATGACCGAAAGGCATATCCTGGCGGGGCCGCGAAAAGAGGGGATGGGATAACCGCGCGCGCGCCGGCCGCACCAGCGCCACTACAACTAATGACTGGCGTGGGATCCGCTCCGGTCACCGCAGGGAATCGCACGGGAACTTATGGGATCAGCGCGAATGCGATTGATGCATTGCTCCTCGACAATGGTACGGCAGCGACGCCCAAACCCATGAACGTCTCCGAAAGTGTCGCGCCGCTCTCTGACACGGCCAAGGTGGGCGAATTGTTCCAGTACACCGTGGCCAATGTCTCCCTCGCCCGGCAGAAATCCGCGATGATCCCCATCATCAACGACCCCGTCGAGGCCGAGAAAGTCTCCATCTACAACCAGGGCGTGCTCGCCACGCACCCGCTCAACGGCGCACGGGTCAGGAACACCACCGAGGACAAGAAACACCTGCTCCAGGGGCCTGTGACCGTGTTCGACGGTGGGCGCTACGCGGGCGACGCCCGCATCGACGACGTGCCGCCGGGGCAGACGCGCCTGTTGAGCTACGGGGTGGACCTCCAGATGCTCACCACCGCGAAGGACCTGGAAAACAAGCAGGTCATCCAGACCGGCAAGATCGTCAAAGGAGTGCTCCAGTTGACGCACAAAAGCGTGTCCGCCAAGGAATACAGCACGGAGAACAAAGGCGAGGAAGACAAGACGCTGGTAATCGAACACCCGTTGCGGGCGGGATGGAAGCTCACCGACACGCCCGCGCCCGTGGAGACGACGGACAAGCTGTACCGTTTCCAGCAGCCCGTCGCAGCGGGCAAGACGGAAAAGTTCACCGTGCGCGAGGAAAGCGTGGAAAGTCAGACGGTCGCGCTAATGAGCGTAGCACCCGAGAATGTACTGGTTTACAGCCAGCGGGGGGAAATCCCCGCGCCGGTGCGGGACGCACTGGCCAAGGTGGTCGCGCGCAAGCAGGAGGCAGCGGCAACCCAGGACCAGATCAACCAGAAAGACGCGCAAATCAACGGCCTGTCCGAGGACCAGAAACGCATCCGCGAGAACATCCGGTCCGTGGACCGCACGAGCGCGTATTCGACGCGGCTGCTCAAGAAGCTCGACGACCAGGAGAGCCAGTTGGAAAAAATGCACAGCGACGTGGATGCGCTCCGCAGCAAGCTCGACGGCCAGAACAAGGAACTGGCTGACTCGCTCAACAACCTCAGCGTCGGCTGACGCGCGACGAATCAGGAGCAACGTCCGTCCGGGGGCGGGAGGTGCCGCGAATCAGAGGCGTGCCTCCCGAATCCCAAAGCGACACCGTGACGGCGGATGCCGTCGCCACGCAGGTCATCGCCGAAAACGCCGAACTCGTCGCGCAATACACGGGCGGTGATCTCGCCACCTTGAGCGTGCTACAGCAAAAGGCACTCGAAACTGCCGCCGGACGCGTCAAGGAACCGGAACTCAAAAATTCGCTGATGCGCAAGCTCGGGG
>CAXTVY010000226.1:2849-7568 GCA_964247665.1 uncultured Chthoniobacterales bacterium
GAGCGTTGGTTCACCGAGTCCTGAACGGGAGCCGTCATGAAACTCCAGGTTCGCTTCGGCCTCGGCCTCATCGTGATCGGGGTCTTGGCTTTCCTCTGCGTCGCCCTCGGTTTCGCAAAGAAGGTCAGCCTCGGGGATGCCGGGGAGGGCCATCCCATCCAATCAGCCGAAAAACCTCGGGAACGTGGCTCCACTGCAATCTCCACGGTGCCGCCAAGTGGAGTATTACAGACCGACACCCCAGAGAAGGATGCCGTGCCGATCTTACCGATCATGGGTGTGGTTTGCTTGGGGGCCGGGATCTTCGTGACAGTCCTGGGTACGAGCCGGAGATGAGCATCCGAACGGCAATCTGTAAGCAGCTAACCACCGCTAACTCCCGTTCAATCCACCCGCCTCGACTGGCAACGGCATCTGGCGCAACGGGTTGGCTTCCCGGAGAGTCTGTTCGAGTTTCTCGTGGCAGGCGGGGCATGTCTCGGACACGGAATGCGCGCCGGTGTGCTCCTTGAGGTACACCTCGATGGATTGCCACGGCGTTGCTCCGTCCCGGACGCGCCGGCACGACGGGCAAACGCAAACGGCCGTGCCCGTTTCCGGCAACTGCGCGACCTGATCGAGCGCGTCACGCAACAACGCGATGTGTTCGGCCAACCGCCGCTCCAGTCCGACGACCCGTTGACCCACGGCCAAACGGGCCTTCAACTCCTCCACGTTGTACGGCTTGCTGATAAAATCATCCGCACCGGCTTCCAGACCGGCGGCGGCGTCGCTGTTGCCGGTCACGAGGATGATGTAGGTGTAAGGATGGTTGCCCGGCCGCTGACGGATGCGGCGGCAGATTTCAACCCCTTCCAGACCGGGCATCATCCAATCGACCACTGCCAGACCCGGGGCGTGCTCGGCCTCCAGGATCGCAGCGGCCTCCAGACCGTCACGGCACTCGGTGACGGTGAATCCCCAGCTCTTGAGATAGTGGGCGAGCAACTGGCGCGGGCGCTCGTCGTCGTCGGCGATCAGGACACGATTGATGTCAAAGGCCATCGGAGGAAGGGATCAATCCGGGGCGGGTCAACGCAGAAGGGCGGATAAGCGGAGGCTGCCGCCTGCCCCGCAACCGCAACGGGCGGCAGAAAGCTCCGGCGGGAGGGAAGATGAACGGGGGGAACATCCAATCCATGCGAAGGGAAACGTACCACCGGTGCGTCAGGATGCCAAATAGCGTCCGCTGAGGAACTGCCAGCCATCCCAAGAACGCAAAACGAGGCGAGTTCGCAAGAACCCGCCTCGCTTCAAAACTTCGCCACATCCGCTTAGCGGTGGCCGCCACCGCCACCACCGCCGTGTCCGCCACCACCAAAGCCGCCGCCGCCACCGTGGCCACCACCAAAGCCGCCGCCTGCCCGTGCACTAATGTGGTTGACGCCGCCGAAGCGGCCGACGCTTCCGCCATGGTACCCGCCGCCGTAGAGGTGGTGTCCACCGTAATACCCCTGGTGCCGATAGCCGCCGACGATCACGCTGTCGCCATAATAAGGGCCATAGCCGCCGTAGTAGTCACCGCCATACGGCCCATAGCCGCCGTAGCCCACGCCGACGCCGTAGCCAGGGCCGCCGTAACCACCACCTACGCCCGTGCAACCGCCGGTGAAAAGCACCAACATCGCCATGCCGCAAAACGCGGCCATCTGTATCGTCTTTTTCATAAAGTTTTGAGGGGAGAAGCGGAAAAGAAGGGGCCGCGCGAGCGTCTTCATTGCTGGGCGCGTTTGCCAACGTGGAAGTCGGCTTGCTTCTCGAAGTCAGCGCGTTCCTGCGGGGTCAACTCCGAATAAAGCACGCGGACCGTGTAACCACCGACGAGCTGACCGTTGTCCACGTAAGACCAGTCAGAAATTTCGTCCGGATTCACCGACGCCCGGGTACCGATCTTCACGTCCGGCAGGTTCGTAGGACGATTATCAACGATGCCGACGAAACGATTGCCGGTGAACTTCACGTCCGTCAGCCAGATATGCTCGCCGTGCTCACCCTTGACGAAGAGTTTGTTGACCTGGAAATCCCGCTGGGAGGGTGTGGGATGTTGCAACGCCGCGATGAACTTGCCCACGGTCTGGCGGGCCCGGCGGGTGGCGCGATCCATGTCGGCATCGTTTTCCTGCACATCGAACATGTTCGGCTCACCATTCAGCCGGGTGACGTGCCGCCCGATGGGATGGGCGCTGAAGTCATTGTCGTCGTCGTGCATGGCGCACCCGGCGGCAAGAGCCAGCACGGGGAGCAGGAGGAAAGGCTTGAGGGAAAGTTTCACGGAAGGTTTGGAAAAAGATGACGAGATCAGACGATGACAGGCACACGGAGCAGCCGCCGGGCCTCTGCTTTGGGCACAGAATGAATCGTCCAATAGACAACGAGCGGTCTCATCGGTGATACGGCGTACCTGGGAGCGGTTGGCGCCGTCAGACGGTTTCAGCCCTAAAAAGCTCCTGTTCCACCATCAGGCAGATTGTGTGGTAGGCGGGCAGATGGAGTTCCTGGATCTTGTGGGTCTCGGCTGCCGGTACCTTGAGCAGCAGGTGGCAGAGCGCATCCATGCGTCCGGGACGGCTGCCAGTCAGGCCAACCGTGGTCAGCCCGAAAGCGCGGCCGACCGCCAGCGCGCGCACGACGTTGCCCGCGTTGCCGCTCGTGCTCAGGCCGATGAGCACGTCGCCCCGGCGGCCGTACACGTACACCTGCTGGGCAAAGACCATCTGGCGGCCAATGTCGTTGTCGATGGCACTGGCCAGGGCCGGGTGGCCGGTCAACGAGATGGCGGCGACGCCCTGCTGGAGCTTTTCGGCCAGTTCCACGCCTTCATCGGCCGCGAGGCCGGTGCCGCCGCGCAGGCGGGCAGCGTCCGCGGCCGGGAGGGCGCGCCGCAAGACGAAGCCCTTGGCGAGTTCGCCGACGATGTGCTCGCTGTCGGCCGCGCTGCCGCCGTTGCCGCACACCAGCACGCGGCCCCCGGCGCGGTGGCAGGCGCAGATTGCCTCGGTGATGCTGGCAAGCACCGCACGCGCCTCCTGCAGGGCGGGACAGCGCAGAACGACCTCGTCAAGGTGCTGGAGGGTATCCGGGCGCAGGGAAGAGGCGGGATGCATGGGTGAAGCACCATGTAGATACACTACAAAATGACCAAGGCCCAATGACCAATGCCCAAGTCGGAGGCAACGATTCCGGAAGTTCCTGCCCCCGGGCCTTGGGCCTTGGCTCTTGGGCGTGTCCGCCTCGTTGCGCGGCGGCGGCAAGTTGATTAAGATGCGCGTGAAATGTTTCACCGTCTTCTCTCCCGCTTCGTCCGTTGCTGCGTCGGCGGCGCTTTCTTCTCGCTGGTAGTGGGTGCCGCCGCGCAGTCGCCCGCGCCGGGACAGTTCAACCTCTACGCCCCGGCCACCCCGCCGCCGCAACCGCTCGTCAGCGCGACCCCGCCCACCACGGCCTACCAGCCGCCCAAGGTGCTCAAGCCCGGGGCGGTCACCTATCCTATCCTCGCCAATCTCAACCGGGTCGAGGGGGTCGTCGGGGTGCGCTTCGCCATCGACGAAAGCGGCAAGGTGAAAGATGCCACGGTTTACCGCACGTCCCGCAGCATGTTGCTCGACGCCGTGGTCAAATCGCGCGGCATCATGGACTGGACGTTCCAGCCCGCCACTCTCAACGGCAAACCCGTCCCCTCCACGATGGACAAGGAGATCGAGTTCCACCTCGACCCCGCCGAGCAGCGGCAATTTGCCTTGAAGCGCCTCGCCGCGCCAATCGGCACGCCTGATCCGCCCTACCCGGCGGAAGCGCTGGCGATCACGCCGCATCCGCGCGGCGACTGCAAGGTCGGTGTGTACTGGACCACGACGGGCTCCGGGCTGGTGGACATCATTAACCTGCTCGAAAGCAGCGGCTCGGCCACGCTCGACCACGCCGCGTTGCGTTTCGCCTACGAGAACTGGCACATTGATCCCAAGCAAATCAAGGACCCCAAGCAGGAGTACACCAAAGTGCTGACGTTCACGCCGCCCGGCGCTGCCGCCACGCCGCCGGCTTCCGCCGCCACGGGTACGCCCCCGCCGCTGGCCGCGGCCACGCCGACGCCGACGCCGGCCGCCACGGCAACCCCCAAGCCGAAGCGCGGGCATTGACCGTGAGCACGCCAGGCTCCATCCACCTGGCGGCCGAGCGTGCCGCCGTCCTGCGCTGCCACCCGGTGATGCGGGAGCTTCGCCCGCACCTGGTGGACCCGGAGGTGTTCGCCGCGCAGGTAGCGCGCCAGCAGGGGCAGGGCTACCAACTTGCTTACCTGGAAGCGGGCGGCGAGGTGCGTTGCGTGACGGGCTACCGCCTGCTGGAGAACCTCCACGCCGGGAAGTTCATCTACGTGGACGATCTGGTCACACGGGCGGCGGACCACGGCGCGGGGTTCGGCAGCCAGCTTTTCGACTGGGTGCTGGGGCAGGCGCGGGAGGCGGGTTGCGCGGCGCTGCACCTGGATTCCGGCGTCCAGCGTTTCGGCGCACACCGTTTCTACCTGGGCAAGGGAATGGACATCACGTCGCACCATTTCGCCATTCGACTTTAGAGCATTGCTCAGGCGAGTGTGGCTAGGTAGCTGCACGGGGGAACAGCGGCGCTGTAATCTTCGATGCTTTCCATCTCATTTTCTGTTTCGGATCAGAGATGATGAGC
>CAXTVY010000227.1:0-7563 GCA_964247665.1 uncultured Chthoniobacterales bacterium
GCACGTTCGAGCCGCGCAAGAACCACCTCACGCTGCTCGCCGCCGCCGAGCGCCTCTGGAAAAACGGGCGGGCGTTCGACCTCGTCCTGGTCGGCCGCACGACCGCGCACCACGGCGCGCAGGTGCTCGCCCGGATCGAAACGTTACAACGCGCGGGCCATCCCGTGCGCTGGCTGCGCCACGTGGACGACGCGGCGCTGGCCCAGGCCTACGCGGAGTGCGCGTGCACGGTGTTCCCCTCGCTCTACGAGGGCTACGGCATCCCGATCCTGGAAAGCCTCTGGCACGGCCGCCCGTGCCTGTGCGGCGGCAACGGGGCCATCGGCGAGGTCGCCGGGGGCGGTGGCTGCCTCGTGGTGGACCAGACCGACCCCGCCGCGCTGGCCGACGGCCTGGCCCGGCTCCTGGGAGACCCGGCGTTGTACCAGCGTCTCTGCGAGGAAGCTGTCCGGCGTGGGTTCGGCACCTGGGATGAACTCGCGCGGCAGATTCTGCCGCTGTTGTCGTCGTCCCAGCGGGACGGCTCCCCCGTTTGAACAGGGGAGCCGTCGATTTGCCACTCGTCCGCGTTAGCGGGCGTTTGCACAGCAGGCCGCGCCGGGAACGCAGCACGCGCTGCCTTCACAACAATCGGCCGCTGCCGGCTTGGCCTGTTGGGCAGCGCGCAGCACGCCCAGCAGTCCGAACACGGCCAGGACGGCCGTCAGAATGAGTTTCTTTTTCATTGAATTTTCACCTCCTCTCCATTTCCGGGTTAGGGTTCGCGCGGAAGAAAAAATTCCTCCGCGCGACCCGGGAAATCGTGGGGGATCGCACCGTCGCAGGCGGTCGTAACGCAAGGGAGGGATCGCTCTTCGAGCGACTCCCAAATTGTCAGCCTTTGCGACCGGACAATGGCTGGCGGGTGGCACGTCGTTTCCAGCCAGCCAGGGAACGGCTCGGAGAGCCATCCCTACCGGGTTTGGGTCGGCCGCGAACGCTGCCTACCCGGACGCATTACCACGAATGAGACCCCGCCTCAGGCGAAGCGGAAAGGAGGCGCGTGCGCAGGCACGCAACGGCGCAACACCGTGCACAAAAGGGAGTTGTTCATCCCCCTGGGCGGACTCGCTCCCCACCGCGTCGGCACATGGGCGGCATCGGCAAAAATCCCCGCGATTCTCGTCCCCGGCCAATCGGCCGCAGGCGGCAGCGGCACCGGATGCAACGCCGCCGCGAACCGTTGAACTGCTCCGGTCGGCTCGACTGCCTGGAGAGTTTGACAACAAAGGGTCGCTTTCGCGGGCAGGGGCATCACGGGCGCGTGCCGCGTGGGCGCGGCGGTGTCGTGACAAAGCTCGCAGCAGACGGCGGGCTGCTCCGGCGTGGGACTCGCCAGGAGCTGCCCCAGCCAGAGACACGGCTGACCCGCGCCCGTGAACACCAGCAGCAACAGCCAGAAAACGCCGTGGATGAGACGGGTCGGGCGTGGAGGCAGGGCAGCGGTCATCCGAAGCCAGAGCGTAACCGGTTTGCCGCGCAAAGCAAGCATCGCTCAGGGCGGGCTCAGCGCCGCAGAATCTACTGACACCGCCGCGTGGCCTTTGTCCCCGCCGAAAAGCTGCGCGATGATCTCCTCAATCGGTACGTCTTCCACGCTGATGTCCTTGACCGGGTACGCCTCGAACAATCGGCGGCACACGGCAGCCACCTCCGCGCGCGGAACGCGCAGCTTCACGTTCTCGTCCGTGCGCGCGATGACCTCGCCCAACCCGGCGAAGTCCCGGCTGCCGTCGCGGGTCGAGAACTCCAGGCTCAGGATGCGCCCGCTGCCGCCGAACCGTTCGGTAATGTCCTCCAGCAGCCCGTCGAAGATGATCTTGCCGCCGTCGATCACGATCACCCGTTTGCACAATTCCTCGATGTCCTGCATGTAATGACTCGTCAGCACCGTCACGACGCCGTGCTGCGAGTTGTACGCGCGCAAAAACTCGCGCACGGTCTTCTGGCTGATGACATCTAGCCCGATGGTGGGTTCATCAAGGAATAGCACCTTCGGGCTGTGCAACAGCGCCGCGATGAGTTCCATCTTCATGCGCTCGCCCAGCGACAATTCGCGCACCATGACGTTCATTTTGTCGGCCACGTCCAGCAGTTCGGTCAGGTCCTTGACGATCTGGTGGAACCGGCCGGGTTCGATGCTGTAGATGGCGCGGTTGAGTTCGAGCGATTCGCGCGCGGGCAGGTCCCACCACAGGGCGTTTTTCTGGCCCATGAGCAGGCTGAACTGCCGCTTCATTTCGTTTTTTCGCTCCCAGGGCACGTACCCGAGCAGGCTCGCCCTCCCGCTGGTGGGATACAGCAGCCCCGAGAGCATCTTGAGCACGGTGGTCTTGCCCGCGCCGTTCGGCCCCAGGAAGCCGACGAACTCGCCTTCCTCAATGCGGAATGAAACGCCGTCCGCCGCGCGTGTGTCGTCGTGCTGCCGCTTGGCCAACCCCTTAATGGCTCCCCAGAGCCCCTGTTCCTTCTTGTAGGTGCGGTAGACCTTCGTTAGGCCCTCGGCTTCGATGATGCTCATGGTGCTTAAAACTTACACCGCGTCGCGGTGGTTCCATCTCGGCTGATGCCACCGTTGCACCCGGCGCACGAACCAACTGTACGCGTTGAGCACGGCGATCTGGCGGAACCAGTTGAAAACCAGCCCTTCGCTGGCCATGTGCAGGCCCAGCGTCAGGTTGCCTAGTTCCCGGCCGCGCGTCGGGAAGAGGCGGCGATGCCACGTCCACATGATGCCACTTAAAGCCAGGTCCACGCCCCAGCGCACCGCGAACAACGTCAGCGCCGCGCGCTGCCAGTGCGCCGACCCGCCCACCGCCGCCGCCAGCAGAATTGCCAGCGACACAAACCCCCACAGGGGTAAAATCGCATCGACGCACTTGATCGGCAGCATCAGCCCGCCGAGCAGGCCCATGCGCGGGTCGCCCACCAGCCGGCGGTATTCCCACAGCGTTTGCAGAAAGCCCGTGAACCAGCGCGTGCGCTGGTGCACGAACGACGGCACGGTGTCCGGCGAATCCGTGTACGCCACGGCATCGGGCACGACCTCCACGCGGTACTCCCGGCCCGCGCAGCGCATCCGCTCGTGCAGGCGGTAGATGATCTCGTAATCCTCCACGAGGCTCGCGCCGCTGAACCCGCCGATCTCGCGCAGGGTGTCCGTGCGGAATGCCCCGAACGCCCCTGACACTTGCAGGCAGACCCCCAGATGGGCCAGCCCAATGCGCCACATAAAATTCTTGACGTATTCCCAGTACTGGTCGCGCACCAGCCACGGCCCCCGCGCCGCGTTGCGCACGTACACGAACCCGCCCGCCGCCGCGACCTCCGGCGCGTGGAATGCCCCCGCCAGCGCCGCCAGCGCGCCGGGCGCGAGGCGCGTGTCGGCATCCAGCGTCGCCGCGATGGGGTGCGCCGCCTCGGCCAGCGCCGCGTTGAGCACGCCGCCCTTCCCGAGCTTGGGCAACGCGAGTAAAAGCAGCCCTCCGTCGGGTCCGCCGCGCCAGCGCCAAGGCTCGCCGCGCCCGTCGCGCTCGGGGTCGGCGCGCAGGCCGTAGCGCGCGACGATCTCGGCGTTCATACCGTCCGTCGAGCCGTCGCTGGCGACAATGACCTGCAAGCCGACGCCCTCCTGCCCGAACACGCTCGCCAGCGTGTCGAAGATGCAATCCCGCTCGTTGTGCGCGGCGATGAGCACCGAGAGGGAAAAATCGGAAGCCGGAAGCCGGAAGCCGGAATCGGCAAGGTCGGGAGTCGGAGGGGCGAAACCGGAAGTCGGAGGGACGGAATGCCTTGTCCGACCAGCCTGCTGGCTTTCTGGTTCTGACTTCCGACTTTCGACTTCGCACTTCCGCCGCCTTTCCCTCAGTCCGAACCATGCCGCCGTGACCAGCAGAACGTTGAGCCCGAGTTCATAGGCGAAATAACCCAACGTCGTCCAGAACAACGCCGCCGGATCGCGCCGCCACAAGGCCGCCGTGCTGTACACGAGCAACGCTCCGCAGGCCGCCACGATCACGAAGAACCGCGTGGCCGACGAACGCGCCGCCGTGACCGGTGCAGGCCGGGGCAGGGGAACTGCACCGGGCGGAGCCGGGGGCGGTTGGCGAGGGGGCGAGATCATCAAGTTTTCACGCCGGATCGGCATTGATAATAGTCTCGAAACTGAAAGTGATTTTCTTGTCTCCTTCGTGCCTGAGAAAAACACTTCTCAAGTTCGTGACGCCTTTTGGCCGCTGAACATACACCATTTCTCTGGAACGCCTGAAGCACCTGCAACCCCTGAAACTAAAACCCACACTCCCCGGGAATATTTCCGAAGATGGTCTGCCGGTCGCCCGAGTAGCCGAGCAGGCGGACGAAGTCGTGGGCCTGGAGGAAGGCGACAGGTGGGGGAGGGGCGTTGCGCGACGGTTTGAGGCGGGCGAGCGGGTTGGGCACGTCCCGGTGTTCGTAGGCACGGCACAAACGCCTGTCTTTCAGGAAATTCAGAATCAATGAAACACCAGCCGAAAAATCTCTTGCATGTAAATATAGCTCAAGATATATCTTGAGACGTAAAGAACGTTCAATCATCATATGTTCAACATGCAAACACATTGGGAATTCGGCAGACACACTCACCATCGGCATCACGGTGGCAGACCCGGATTCATGGGTCGCTTCGCTCACTTCATGGGTGGAATTGGCGGGGGTGGGGGCGTGGGACGCGGCTTTCGCGCCGCGCGCATGCTCGCCTCCGGCGACCTGCAACTCATCGTCCTCGCATTGCTCGATCAAAAGCCGCGCCACGGCTACGAGATCATCAAGGCGCTCGAAGAACACTCCAGCGGCGTCTACACGCCCAGCCCTGGTGTCGTCTATCCCGCGCTCACCTACCTCGGAGAGGTGGGCCACGCGGCCTCCGAAGCCACCGGCAACAAGAAGCTCTACGCCATCACCGACGCGGGCAAAGAGCACCTCGCCAAGCACCGCCGGGAGGTGGATGAGACGCTGGAGCAATTGGCGCGTTTCGGCCGCAAGATGGCGCGTGTGCACAGGCACTTCGCCGACGAGGAAGCCGACCGCGACTTCGACGAGTCGGAAGGCCGGGCGTCGGGCCGAAGCGAGTGGCGCAGGATGAAGACCGAGTTCCGCGAACTGGTCGGAGAACTCAAGGAAACGCTCTGGGAGAAAATCGACGCGTCTGCCGAGGAAAGGGCGCGCGTGCTGGAAATCCTGCGCTCCGCCCTCGCCGCGATCCGCAAGCGGTGACCGACTAGCGAGGGAGACAAGGAAATCATCAGCAATGCTGTGGCGAGGCATCCTCACGGCGGAAGGGGTTGATTCCGGCAAGAATGGCGCGCGGTGCGCGTCTATCTGGAACGCTGGCGGGCCAATCTTCGGCTGCCCATTGCCCGGCCGGGGGAGTTGACGCTGCGTCGCGCGCCAGCCTTGAACACAAGCACCATCACCCGAGGCCAACCTCCCTCCATCCATGCAGATCCACGGGACAGCGCAGACCACCGATGCATCGGTGGCCATCTTCGCGCATGAGTGGCGCGAGCCGCTCGCAGCGATCCTGCTCGCCGTGCAGGCTACCGGCGAAACAGCGAAGGAGGACGACTGGCGGGGGTGGACCGCCGCAACAAAAACTTCGGAGATGCGTGACCCGAAAAATGTGAGAAAGGACTGTGCCGTGCTGCGAGCAATTCGTCTTTCGAGATACACCAAGTCCTGCAACAACCGTTGGTAGAAATTTCACCCGACCTTCTTCGACCGCCCGCTACTCCCGGATTGTCAAGGGGTTGGCGAGTCGCTACGCTGGCCGCATGAAAGGCGTGCCGGGCACATTGCAGGAGGGAGGGGCCGCGTTCGCCCCGACGCACTGGAGCGTCGTGCTGCTCACCGCCCAGAGCCAGTCACCCGAGGCCGCCCACGCCGCCCTGACGAGCTTTTGCCAGGCGTACTGGCCGCCGCTCTACACCTTTTTGCGCCGCCGGGGCCGTTCTCCCGGCGACGCGCAGGATCTGACGCAGGCGTTCTTCGCCCACCTGATCGAACGCAACACCCTGGCTCATGCCGATCCTACAAAGGGCCAGCTACGCACCTTTCTGCTCGGCTCGCTCCAGCACTTCCTGGCCAACGAGTACGACCGCGCTCACGCCCTCAAGCGCGGCGGCGGCCATCAGATCATCTCCCTGGACGACCAGTTAGTGGAAGCCGAGGCGGCGCTGGGCAGCGTCGTCCGCGGCGACGAGAGCAGCGGGTATGACCGCCACTGGGCGGCCAACCTCATCGGCCGGGCCTGGGAACAGTTGCACCGCGCGCTCGTGGCGGAGGGCAAAGCAGAACTGGTCGAGGCGCTCAAACCTTTTATCGTTGGAGGAACCTCCGTGCCGCCGCAAGAGGACGTGGCCGCCGGGTTGCGGCTGTCGATTGCCACCTTCCGCAACACGCTCTGGCGCGTGCGGCAACGCTACCGCGAGAGCGTCCGCGCGGAGGTGGCGCGCACGGTGGGCGACGCCTCGGAAATCGACGAGGAGATGCGCTACCTCCTGCACGTTCTCCTGTCCTGAGGAAACTACCACCGTCCACTCGCTCCCAATCCTTCACACCGTTGCTACCATGAGCGCTGGCCTTGCAAGTGTCTGTGCGACCTGCCACGAGCCTTTGGTCCAGAGAGGGACCGAAAGTGTGTGCGTGCGTTGCCTGGCGGGTTTTCTGGCGGCGGCAGACGACGGCGCACCGGACGCCGAGGAGTGGGTCGCCGCCAAGGGGCACCGCTACGGCCACTTTGAATTGCTCACCGACGCCGCCGGCCTGCCGCTCGAACTCGGACGTGGCGCGATGGGAACCGCCTACCGGGCACGCGACACCGTGCTGAACCGGGTCGTGGCTCTGAAGGTCATTGATCGCGGCGTGGCCGAGCACCCCGCCGCCCGGGCGCGCTTCCTGCGCGAGGCGCGGGCCGCGGCACGCTTCCACCATCCCAACGTCGCCTCCGTGCTGCACTACGGCGAGGAAGATGGAGAGTGTTTCTACGTCATGGAACTGGTGGCTGGCGAGACGCTCGCCGAACGCGTGCGGCGGGATGGGCCGCTTCCCGTCGAGACGGTGTTGGAAGTCGCCGTCCAGATCGCCCGGGGCCTGGCGGCAGCGGAGGCGCAGGGCATCGTGCACCGCGACCTCAAACCTGGCAACGTCATGCTGGAGGCGGCGGGGAAGGCCGGGAGCGGACAACCGCTACTTACGGTCAAGGTCATCGATTTCGGTCTGGCCAAAGCCGTCACCGCCCTGGGCAGCGGCGGCCCGGAGGACACGCGCGAGGGTTTCGTCGGCACCCCGGCTTTCGCCAGCCCCGAGCAATTCGCGGTGGGCAAGGAAGGACGGATCGACACGCGCTCGGACATCTATTCTCTGGGCGTCACGCTCTGGACCCTGCTCTGCAGCGAGGTGCCATTTCCGGGTCAGACCCTGGCGGAAATCCACGCGCAACAAACCCGGCAGCCGCTGCCATGGGAGCAACTGCGGGCGGTGCGGGTG
>CAXTVY010000228.1:0-4773 GCA_964247665.1 uncultured Chthoniobacterales bacterium
GGACCAGAAACACCCATTCAGATACGTCCCAAGGCCAGCGGCGGTTGCGCGTGCGGTAGAGCGAAAGCTGCAATTTGGCCCGGCTGAAAGGAACCACGGGCACGCCGTCGCGCGAACACCCGTCGAGCAGCACGTGCAGCAGCGGCCCGAGCGCCAGCCCGAACGTGGCGGCACCGATGGCGAGATGCCAGGTGGGAAAGTGGTGCCCCTGGTGACGCAGGGCCAGCGGAGTGATGTGCCGCAACTCGTTCGGGAAATAAAAGGGCACCGCCACCATGATCGCCAGCCAGAGCCCGAGCCAGTGCGTCGCGCCCCGGTGCCGGCCCAGGGGCAGGAACTTCTCCAGTTGATCCGGCAGGGCCGCCGTTGCCACCGCGGCCAACGTGGTGTCAAACCTGCCCGTCAGCACGTAGGCAAGCGCACCGGTGGCGACGTAATGGTTTTTCCAGGTCACGGGGAAGGGCAGGGAACGGCGGAGCGGCAGCCAATGAACCTCGCGCTCACCAAGTCTGCAACCCCGTCGTGGCAGCAGACGGCGCGCCGTGGCCGCCAGGAGTACATTCGACGTTGCGAAATCGGCCGATTCCAGCGATGCTGCCCGCGATGCCCAACCGTGCAGTTTCCCGCCTCGTTCTCGCGGATTTTTCCGAGGAAACGGTGATCGCCGCCGCCCGCGAGGCCCGCGCCGAACTGGACGCGGAGGTCAGTTGCGGCGTGGTGTTTTTCTCGCCGGACTACGCCGAACAACTGGAGGAATTCCTGGAGCTGCTGCGGGTTTACGGGCGCATCCCTCTGCTGGTGGGTTGCTCGGGCGGCGGGATCATCGGCACCGGCAAGGAAGCCGAGGATCGTGCGGGTTTTTCGCTGTTGCTCTTGAGCCTGCCGCATACAACCCTGCGTGTTGCCGAATTTTCGCAGGCAGATCTCGACGAAGCGGGTAGTGCGGAGTTCTGGCGCGCGCGGGGAGGTGCGGCGGACGCCTGGATGGTCCTGACAAATCCATTGCGCTTCGACGCCGAGCACTGGCTGGCCGAGTGGAACCGCGCTTATCCCGGCGTGCCCGCCCTGGGTGGCCTGGCCAGCGGCGACCAGGAAAACATGGTCGTCTGTCACGACGGCCGCGCCATCGCGGGCGGAGCCATTGCGCTGGGTTTCAGCGGCGGTGTGGTTTTACGCTCCATCGTCAGCCAGGGCTGTCGGCCCATCGGCGAGCCGCTCACGATCACGGGGGTCAAGCAGCAGAATCTGCTCCTGAGCCTCGGCTCGAAGCCCGCTTACGGCGTCCTGAACACCGTCTTTAACAGCCTGACGAAGCACGAGAAGGACCGCGCCCGCAACAACCTTTTTGCGGGGTTGGCCATGAGCGAATACTTGGAGGAATACAAGCGCGGGGACTTCCTGATCCGCAGCATCCTCGGGGCCGACCCAGACGCCGGGGCGGTCGCCATCGCCTCGCCGCTGCGCGTTGGCCAGACGCTCCAATACCAACTCCGCGACCGGGACAGCGCCGACGAGGATCTGCGCGAGTTGTGCATCTCCGCTGAGGAGGAGGGGGCGGGTCCGTTTGCCTCGCTGCTGTTTGCTTGCAACGGCCGCGGGGTGGGATTGTTCAACGCGCCCGACCACGACGCGGGGGTGCTGGCGGAGGTGTTCGGCGTGCACCCGAGCGCCGGGTTCTTCTGCAACGGCGAGATCGGCCCGGTCGGCAAGCAGAACTTCGTGCACGGCTATACAGCCTCTGCGGTGTTGTTCTGCGACATTTGAGTAAACGGCGTATTCCGGTGCGTCGTTTTACGTCCAGGCGACGTTAAGCAAAGAAGGAGGCGGGCACGCGACGCGCCAGTGATAAACGCTTGTGACGGCAGCCTTAATCCATCCCGACCAACCGACCCACGCCATGGCAAAAAAATCCACCGACGCAACTAGCAAAAAAGTGCTGAAGGACCCGGAGGGCGGCCTGACCCAGGCCGGACGCGATCACTTCAAGGAAACCGAGGGGGCAAACCTCAAACCTGGTGTGAAGGGCGCGGCGGACACGCCGGAAAAGATGAAGCGCAAAGGCTCGTTCCTGCGGCGGCATTTTGCCAACCCGAACCCGGGGCCCATGGAGGACGAGAAAGGTAAGCCGACGCGACGCGCGCTGTCGGCCCAAGCGTGGGGTGAATCGTTGCCAAAGTCCACAGGCGACGTGAAAAAGCTCGCTGCAAAGGGGAAGGAACTGCTGGTGAAATACCACGACGCGGTGGGCGGCGAAAAGGCTCCCGTCAGGAAGAAGCCCGCCGCCAAGACAAAAGCTCCCGCTAAAACCGCCGTCACCAAAACGCCCGCGAAGAAAACCGCGCCGAAAAAAAACTGAATTCACCGGAGCACTCCCATGGCCGAAACCAAATCCAAGACAGCAGCCAAGAAGCCCGCCGCCAAGAAAGCTGGACCAACGACTGCCAAAACACCGGTGGCCAAGGCGAAACCCGCCGCCAAAGCGAAGAAATCTTCCACCAGCGATTCTGCGACCTACACCAAGCCGGATCTGCGCGAGCACATCAAAGAAAAGGTCAAGCAGGGCGACAAAGGCGGGCGGCCCGGCCAATGGAGCGCGCGTAAAGCGCAACTTGTGGCGAGCGAATACGAAAAGGAAGGCGGTGGGTACACGAAGGGTGGCCCGACCGCCGGGCAGGAGCATCTGAAATCCTGGACGGAAGAGAAGTGGCAAACCGCTGATGGCAAGAAAGCCATCCAGGGAAAAAGCACGTCACGCTATTTACCCAAGAAAGCCTGGGACAAGCTGAGCCCAGTTGAAAAGAAAGCGACGGACACCAAGAAGAAGACGGTTTCCGAGACCGGCAAGCAGTTCGTGGCGAACACCCCTGCCGCCAAGAAAGCCCGAAAACAAGCCTCCAAATAATTGGTGGAGAGAAAAGTTTAAGCCAGCCAAGTTTTCATGAGCACCGAAACACCGACAGACCACGCCGCCGCAATCAAGAAGCTTGGCGCGCTGATCAAAGACATCAAATTTGCCATGCTGACCACCGTCGATGACGACGGGTCGTTGCGCAGCCGCCCGATGGCCGTGCAGAATCCGGAGTTCGACGGTACGCTCTGGTTCTTCACCCGAGGCTCGGCCCCGAAGGTGGACGAAGTGGAGCACGAGCATCACGTCAACGTCAGCTTCTCCCATCCGGTCGATCAAAGTTACGTCTCGATCTCCGGCACGGCGCGGCTCGTTCGTGACGAGGCCAAGAAAAAGGAACTCTGGACACCAGCCATGAAGGCATGGTTCCCCAAAGGACACGAGGACCCGGGCGTGGCGTTGCTGAAAGTGCAAGCCCACAAAGCCGAATACTGGGACACGCCCCACAGCGTGATCGTGCACGCCATTGGGTTCGTGAAAGCCACTGTGACCGGCAAGCCGTACAAGCCCGGCGAAAACGAGAAGCTGGACCTCTAAAAGGGGGCCAATGACCAAAGCAGCCAAGAAAAAAGGGAGTGCCGAGAGGCGAGCTTCATCTCGTCAGAGCAAAGGCAATCTTTCCTCTGCGATAGTTGGGCTTTGGGCATTGGAACTTGGTCATTTGTTTCTTTCTCGAGGCGTGAGTTGACGCGAAATACCCGGGACAATTTATCGCGGGGACGCTACTCTGACGGCATGACCCCGGAAGTGAATACCATGGCCGGCCGAATCTTGGCTCCGCCGCCCCGTGCGCGCCGCTGGTTGCTCGTGGCAGCAGTCGTGGTGCTCCTTCTCGTTGGAGCGGGAACGTGGGCGGGATTTTACCTCCTGGGTAAACGCCCACTGCCGCCTTCGGGCGGCATGTACTTCGTTGGCCGACTGGAGCTACCCGTGCCACTTTTTCTGCAAGGGGACCCGGCATGGGGCAAGGAACCGGTGGGCCGTTCCGTTCACACGATGGGTCAGGTGGGATGTGCCGTGACTTCCACTTGTATGGTGCTCAAATTTTACGGCATCGACACCGACCCGGGCCGGATGAACAATTTTCTGCGCGACCATGGAGGCTACACAGAGGACAACGACCTGATCTGGGAAGGCCCGGCCACGCTTGCACCGACCCAGGTGCGGCATGTCTACGAGGACCTTCCCTCATACTACCTGATCGATTCCAACCTTCGGCGGGGCAACCCGGTCATCGTCCGGCTGCGCTTGTCGAACGGCGTCACGCATTTTGTGGTGGTCATGGGCAAGCAGGGCTTCGACTACCTCATCCGCGACCCGTCGCAGGCGGGGTTGCGTAAGGGTGTGTACCCGCTCAAGGAACTGGGTAGCAAGGTCGAGGCGTTGCGCTATTACGAGAAACTGCCAGCGTCGATCTGACGCCTGCGGCGATACTCTTAGGGTGTCAATATTCGCGCTGGAGCAGGTGATCCGCCAGCATCCGCAACGCGTCAGCTTTACCGCCGAACGGCTTGAGCGCCGCGTGCGCTGCCGTGGTCAACCGCCGGGCCTCGCCACGCGCGCCGTCCAGACCGAGCAGCGCCGGGTACGTCGCCTTCCGCGCCGCGAGATCCTTGCCCGCGCTCTTGCCGAGCTTCTCGCTGGTCTGGGTCATGTCGAGGATGTCGTCGATGACCTGAAACGCCAACCCGAGCGCACGCCCGAAAACCGTCAGTGCGTCCAGTCGCGCAGGCGTGGCGTTCGCGCTCATACCGCCGAAGCGGATCGCCGTCGTCAACAACGCCGCGGTCTTGCATTCGTGGATGAAGCGCAGTTGCTTGATGTCCACCTTCTTGCCCTCACCCTCCAGGTCGGCGACCTGCCCA
>CAXTVY010000228.1:4783-7560 GCA_964247665.1 uncultured Chthoniobacterales bacterium
CGCAGCCACTACATGCGCTCGATCTTCTACCGTCAGGTCGGCGACCTGCCCAGCAATGAGTTGGAGGCTGCCGCTGGTCACCGCGAGTTCGCCCAGCAGCGTGCGGGTATCGTAGCGCGGCCAGGCGGTTGCACGCGCGACCAGTTCGAAGGCGAACGTCAGCAGCGCGTCACCCGCCAGGACTGCCATACCCTCGCCGAATACCTTGTGGCAAGTCGGCTGACCCCGGCGAAAATCGTCGTTGTCCATGCTCGGCAGGTCGTCGTGGATCAGCGAATAAGTGTGGATGCACTCCACGGCGCAGGCGAGCGGGAGAGCCTCCTCGCCGTCGGTCCCGCAGGCTTCCGCCGCCGCGAGGCACAGCACGGGGCGCAGGCGCTTGGCACCACCAGCGAACATGCTGTAGCGCATGGCCTTGTGAATCGTGGCCGGTTTGCGCGAAGCGGGCGGCAGTGCCGCTCGTAAGGCGCGGTCGACGCGGCGCTGCTGCCTGGCAAGATAGGTTTTCAGATCGAGGCCGACGGCGGATTTTGGGTTGGAGGAGAGGGCGGCGGGCATCCGGGTACAAATCTAAAAGTTACTGTCAACTTTCGAGCGGGAGACTGCCGGGGCCACCTGCTTCTGGCAAGCAAAAGCGAACGTCCGCCCGTCTCACAGCAGTTCGGCAATTTCCACCGTGTTCAACGCCGCGCCGCGCAGAAGCTGGTCGCCCGACACCCAGAACGCCAGCCCGTTGTCCAGCGCGCAATCCAGCCGCAGCCGCCCGACCGCGCAATCGTCCTGGCCCGCGCAATGCAGCGGCATGGGATACTGCTGCCTCCCGGGATCATCCACCACGCGCAGGCCGGGTGCCCCTGCCAGCACCGCGCGCGCCTGTTCCAGCGACACGGGCCGCGCGAACTCCGCACTGACTGCCACCGAATGCGCCCGGTACACCGGCACTCGCACGCACGTCACCGACGCGCGAAAATCCGGCAGGTGCAGGATGCGGCGGCTCTCGCCTTGCATCTTCATTTCTTCCTTGGTATAGCTGTTGTCCAGAAACACGTCCACCTGCGGCAGCACGTTGAAGGCGATCTGGTGGGGGTAGACTTCCGCGCGGGCTTCCTTTCCGGCCGCGATGGCCTCCACCTGCAGGCGCAGTTCCGCGATGGCGCGTGCTCCGGTGCCCGAAACGGCTTGATAGCTCGACGCGAACACCCGTCTGACCCCGAACGCCCGGTGCAACGGCGCCAGCGCCATCAGCGTGACAGCCGTGGTACAATTGGGGTTGGCGATGATGCCCCGGTGCACCGCCGCGTCCGCACCGTTGATGGGCGGAACCACCAGCGGCACGTCAGGGTCCATCCGGAAATGGCTTGAATTATCGATCACCACCGCGCCGGACCGCACCGCCGCCGGGGCGAACTCTCTGGCCACGCCGCCGCCCGCGCTGAACAACGCCACGTCGATTCCGCCGAAGGATTGCGCGGTCAGCCGTTCCACCGTCAGCGTCTCGCCCGCGTACCGCATCGTCTGTCCTGCCGAACGCTCAGAGCCGAGCAGTCGCAGCGAAGCGACGGGAAAGCGACGGCGCGCGAGCACGTCGAGGAATTCCTGGCCGACCGCGCCGCTCGCGCCAACAATGGCAACATGTTGTGACTTCTTTTCCATGGTAGGGGAGGACGATTTTATGCTTTCCTCTCCTTGATGCAAACCCCAGATGCGGAAATCTCCCTGCACGTCTCCGTCGCGCGGCAGGAACTCGAAGTCCGCCGCGGGGCGGGGGACGTGCTCCGGCGCTTCCCCGTGTCCACTTCGCGCTTTGGCCTTGGCTCGACGCCCGGCAGCCTGTGCACTCCTCTGGGCAGATTCCGGGTGGGAGAAAAATTCGGGCACGGCGAGCCGCTTGGCACTGTCTTCAAGAGCCGCCTGCCGACCGGGGAGAACGGTCTCGACTCGCCCGGCGAGGACCTCGTCCTCACCCGCATTCTGTGGCTCGAAGGCTCGGAGGAGGGCAACGCCAACACCCGCGAGCGTTACATTTACCTCCACGGCACCAACCACGAGATGGACATCGGACAGCCTGCCAGCCACGGCTGCATCCGGCTGCGCAACGCCGACGTGGCCGAACTTTTCGACCTCGTTCCAGAGGGCAGCACGGTCTGGATTGCCGAGGCGTGAGGAGGTATTCCTTTGCGTCCAGAGACAAAACGGTACAAAAAAATCTTACCGAATCCTGTTGCCAACGTCCTTGGCATCAGCCAAGAGTCTGCTCGAAACGGCGACCAGCACGAGAACGGAGGTGAAAGAGAAAAACATCATGAAGACCATTAAATCCTTGACCCTGTTGGCCCTTGCGGCCGCAGCGTTGACGCTCGGCGCTTGTGCCGCCAAGACCACGGCGAACTCGCAAGGCGTCTCCGCTTCCACCACGACCACCAGCAGCAAGTAATTGCCGCGTTCGTGAGTTGTCCCGGTCTCTACGGCCGGGCGGGCGTTTTCGCAGCCGCAAAAACGACCTTTTTACCTATTGGCCGGACTACCCTACACGGGAAAGTCCGGCCATTATGGCGTCGCGCGAACCCGCTCCAGCGCCGCTTGCCGCGGCAGCGCGCCGCTGGCCGCCGCTGTGGGTTTGCGGCTCACGTATGGGCTGCCCGCTTCCAGAAACCGCCACGGCAGGTCCGCTGCGCGCGAGATGCCGATCCGGGCGTCACACACGATGTCACACGCCATCCGTTCCGGGGTGCCCGCATGGAATGATTTGCGCGGATCATGGCACAGCCTCGCCCCGC
>CAXTVY010000229.1:0-3697 GCA_964247665.1 uncultured Chthoniobacterales bacterium
CTCTATCATCGCGTCAAACCAGCCGGTTGCAACACTGCGCTTATCACCACCTGACTTGGTACAGGTCATCGCCATCACGCGGACTTCCAGCGGTAAGGCGAGTGTTTCAGCCCCATTTGCGGAAAGCTCGGCAGCAATGTCAGCGGCCCGTCTTTCAGCATCTCGGCGGTTGGCGAAAGTTTCTCGTTTGCCAACGGTGCCTTGCTTCCGTGCGTCGACTTGGTAGAATGGTTGAACTTTCACCTGCACAGAACGGATTCTGGGAAACGTCTTGCGGAGAAGCATGTCTTCAGAATAAATTTCGGCAAAAAAATGGCAAGTCGAAGTTTTAGTGGAGTGCTCATCGTTCGCGTAAGTGCTTGTGAATTTGCAGTTTAGGAGGGGTGGCAGAGTGGTCGATTGCGCCGGTCTTGAAAACCGGAGACCCGCAAGGGTCCGTGGGTTCGAATCCCACCTCCTCCGCCGGAGAGTCTGTTGCTTCTACAGCCCCGCAGGATGCCGGACCACGCAGCCGTCCGCTGGCCGATCACGCTTCGTCCAACGGACTCCTTCGTGTCCGGCCCCGGTCCAGCCGGTGTCAAGGCGCAGTCCGGCAATCACGAGGAACACGTGCCCGGAGCGGGCGTAGACACTGATCCAATCGCCCTCGCCGTTGCTGCCGTAGCGTCGGAACCCGTTGGAATCCGACGATTCTCGTAGGCAGCCCGCGGCGCGGAGGACATAAGACGTTGCGCCAGAACAGTCGTAGCCGCCGCTCCCTCCCCCGCCGTGACCGCCGCCATAAACGTACTCGGACCCGGCGATCCGGTTGCCAGCTACGATGGCGGCACGAACCGCGCCGGGGGCGCGGGTGGGAGCTTCCGCCAAACCATCGCTATGCAGAGTCGCGGTTTTCCCGGGCACATAATGGTACGTGTACCGGGTGGGACCCGAACATGCCGTTGTAAACACCGTAAAGAGCGCGAGCAACAGGGCTGCCAACCGTGTGGGATTGCCACAAGCACTAAACATGATGCCAGTTTAAGCAGCTACCTCGCCAAACACCCGGGAAAAGAGGCTTCAGATCACGGGACCGTCATCTGACATAGCGCTGAAGCCGTTGCAAACTGACCAATCACACATTGCGGGCATGGACTTGGGTGGCTTTTTGGGTAAGAGGTAGCGATGAACAAGAAGCCCTTCGCGGAACTCGGATTGTCCCCCGAGGTGCTCAAGGCGGTCGCTAAACTCGGCTTTGAGGAAGCGACACCCATCCAGTCGGAAACTATCCCCGTGCTGATGACGGGGCGCGATCTGGTCGGACAATCACAGACCGGATCAGGCAAAACGGCGGCCTACGCCATCCCGGTGATTGAACTTGTTCGCCCGGAGAAGCGAGCCCCGCAGGCGCTCATCCTTTGTCCGACGCGTGAGTTGGCGGTCCAGGTCGCCGAAGAGGTGGTCAAGCTTTCGGTCTTCAAGCGTGGTGTGAGGGAACTGCCCGTTTACGGCGGAGCCTCCTACGAGCGCCAGTTGCGCGGATTGCAGGACGGCGCGCAGATCATTATCGGCACGCCGGGCCGCGTGATGGACCACCTGGAACGCGGTACGCTCAAACTTTCGGAAATCCGGGCGGTGGTGCTGGATGAGGCGGACCGGATGCTGGACATGGGGTTCCGCGACGACATCGAGATCATCCTCTCGAAGATGCCGCCGGAACGTCAGACGGTGCTATTCTCGGCCACCGTCCCCCCGGGTATTCGTGACTTGATCCGGCGCTTCACGCGCGACGCCGTCAACGTGCGCATTGAATCACAGGCGCTTACGGTGCCCGCCATCGACCAGGTGTACTACGAGGTGGAACGCCGCTCGAAGCTGGAGGTCCTCTGCCGTTTGCTGGACCTGGATGGGGTGCGGCTCGGAATTATCTTCTGCGCCACGAAGGTCATGGTGGATGAGTTGACCGCCCACCTTTCCGCGCGCGGTTACCGCGCCGAGGCGTTGCACGGCGACCTGTCGCAAGCCATGCGCGAGCGTGTGATGAACCGTTTTCGCCAGCACCAGTGCGAATTGCTCGTCGCAACCGACGTGGCTGCCCGCGGTCTGGACGTGGATGACGTGGAAGCCGTTTTCAACTATGACCTGCCGCACGACGGCGAAGACTACGTGCATCGGATTGGCCGCACCGGCCGCGCTGGCAAGAGCGGCCGTGCGATCACGTTCGTTGCCGGACGGGAGATCTACAAGTTGCAAAACATCCAGCGCTTCACCAAGGCACGCATCCTCCGCGGCCGGGTCCCCTCGCTCAACGAGGTCGAGGAACGCCGGATGGAGACCTTGTTCGAGCAACTGCGCGAAACACTCGAAGCGGGAGCCTTCCGGCGGCACGAGGATTCGCTGGACCGTTTGCTGGAAGCCGGGCATACCCCGACAGACATCGCGTCCGCTCTGATCCACCTCCTATCCAACGGGCAGGAAAAGCCGACTGCCGAAAGTGGGACCCAGAGAAAAGAGTCCACCGGCCGAGCGGAGGAACGCCCCGAGCCGGAGCTATTCCAAGAACGCCGGCGGGATTTGCCCACGCACGACACGATGGCAAGGCCATCCGCTGCGGGAGGGCGTGCACCGCGACAACTCAAGGGTGCTCCCTCGGCGGAGTCCCACGAGGCTGGCATGACGCGGCTGCTGCTGAACGTGGGCGAGAAAAACGATGTCCGTCCCGGTGACATCGTGGGCATGATCACGGGAGTGACCCGGCTTGACAAAGAGGTTGTCGGGGCGATCCACATTCTCCCGAAGCAATCGCTCGTAGATGTGGCGCAAGCCCACCAGGAAACGGTCCGTGAGAAACTGACGGGGATTCGCTTCAAAGGCCGGACGCTGGCGGTGGAGGTTGCTGCCAAGCCGCGCTGAGCTTGCGTCAAAGGACGCTCAAGACACGCCGTTTAATTCGATTTCCACCAGGAAACCACCGCCGGGATGGTTTGCCGCTGAAACGCTGCCACCGTGTGCCTGCACCGCCTGTCGGGTGATCGCCAGGCCCAAGCCGGTTCCACCACTCAGCCGGTCGCGCGCTTCAGAAACGCGGAAAAAGGGCCGGAACAGGTTCGCCAAAGAGGCAGGCGGCACGCCAGGCCCATGGTCGCGGACACTGATCATCGTGCGCGGATTGTTGCTTGGTACTCCCATCTTCCGACTGATTTCGATATCCACCTCGGAGTCCTCGGCGGTGTAACGGACGGCGTTGCGCACCACGTTTTCGACGGCGCTTCGCAACAGATGGCGGCTGCCTTTGGTGTACATGCCGACCGTCCCGCCGGTTGCCGCCGATCCGTTCTGCGAGGTGGCCGCCGAAGCTTTCACACAGACGCGGCAGCGGCGGTTGCTCGCTTCGAACTCCGCGTCGGCGGCGACCTCGCGCACCAGTTCGAGCAGGTCCACGCGCTCCATCGCGGGCATTTGCTCACGGCTTTCCAGTTCGGAGAGGAGCAAAAGTTGACGAATCAACTCATCGAGCCGGACGGATTCCCGTTTGATGCGCTCCAGTTCCGGCCGGACCTCGTCCCCCGCCTTCCGGTAGGCGAGGCCGAGGGCGACGTTCATCCGGGTGAGCGGTGAGCCGAGTGCAGGGGAAAGGTCACCGAGGAGGTGCGGCGGAACGGTAAGCAGGCGCTGGATGCGGGAAGCTGGAAGCCGACGGCAGGGTCGGCTCCGCGCT
>CAXTVY010000229.1:3707-7468 GCA_964247665.1 uncultured Chthoniobacterales bacterium
GGGAAATGTCTCCGATGAGTTGACGCTGGACGGTAAGCAGGTGCTCGCTGCGGGTAGCCATTTCATCGAAATCGCTGGCCAGATCGCTGAACTCGTCGTGCCGGTGGGCCAGCGCCCGGCTGGTCGACACCCGGACCGTCAGGTCGCCACTGGCGAGCCGCCGGGTGGCGCTTTGCAAGTTGCGGACTGGCGCGACGACGTACTGTGTTAGCCAGTAGCAGACGAGCCCCGAAGTCAGAAGTGCCGCCCCGAGATGGAGCCAAAGCTGCGAGGTCGTCGGCAGCAGCAAGCTCGAACGCGGCATCGTCAGCAGAAAAGCGTAGCGGGGTCCGCTGGACGAAGCCCCTTCAGGGGCCTCTAGAGCCCGGGCCATCAAGAGCTTGTTCAACAAACGCTCCAGTTGGAGATCCGGGTTGTTCCTGGTGTGGCTGACGATTTCCTTCGCGCCCGGCGGTGGCACCTGGTTCGAAAGTTCACGGCCCGTGGCCACGTCGAAGAGATAGGCACCATCGAAACGGGCGCGAGTCTCGAGCTGACCAGTCTCGGTTCCGCCCGGAAGGGCGGTGAGGAAATCATGCAGCTTCGCGCTGCCTTCCGATTCAAAGAGGGCGACGCTCTGTTTACCCAGCCGGTCGATCTGCCGTAGTGGGATTGAATGAAGGCGTGGGAAAAACTGGTCTGGATCGGTCAAATAGACCGTGGATGTGATCACGGCGGCCAGCACGATCATCGCTAGCCAGAACCAGAGAAAGATCCTCCAAAACACACTGCGCATTGCGGGCAGCGCGGCGATCGGCCGGGTGCCTCCGGCGTCGGCGGTCACGCCGGGCCGCGCCGGGGAGGATGGTTCAATCCTGTTCGGAAGAGCGGCTGTGAGCATATAGATATCCGATGCCTCGGACCGCTTTGATGCGTTCACCGCCGTCAGCCGCGGGTCCGAGCTTGCGGCGGATGGCACTGACGAGGTTGTCGATGCCCCGGTCCAACACGGTGAATTCACGTTCCAGCACCGTTCGGAAAAGCTCCTCGCGCGACACCGTTTGCCCTGCCGAGTTCAGCAGCACACGCATCAGATCAAATTCAGCCGAAGTCAGTTCGAGGGGCGTGCCTGCCCGTCGCACCTCGCGCTTGCCCGCGTCGAGCAACAGGTCGTCTACCGTCAGGAAGTTGCCCGGCTGATTGGCCCCGCCGGGCCGCACCCGGCGCAGCACCGAGCGGACGCGGGCGACGAGTTCGCGTGGATCGAAGGGTTTGGGCAGGTAGTCGTCGGCCCCGATTTCCAGTCCGAGCACCCGATCCGCCGTCGAACGGCGGGCTGTCAGCATGATCACGGGAACCTGGGTCTGTTTGCGTACGCGGCGCAGCACTTCCAAGCCGCCGATCCCTGGCAACATGATGTCCAGGACCACGATGGAATACCCCCCGGCGAGGATGCGTTCAACGCCGGACTCTCCATCGTGAACCGCTTCCAGCACGAAACCTTCCGGTTCGAGGTACTCCGCCAGCAGCTCGGTGAGCCCCGTGTCGTCATCAACGGCCAAGATGCGTTCCATTAACCGAAGAGTAGCAGAACTTCTGCCGCATGTTTGTCGCCATTTGTCAGGCAGCAAGGCAAAAAATGACCGGAACCGAGGCGAATGTACAAGCGTTTAGTGCTTATGTCCGGGTGAACCACAAGGATGGTTGCCGCGACTCGCCGGGTGCACCGCCATCCGCTGCCGGCCCCGCCATGATCCCCCACGACCGCAAATCGGCCGCACGAATTTGTTGCGAATTGAGCAAAGCGCGTCACGGCGTGTCCAACCCGCCCATCAGCACGCCATGAGCAAAAAAACCTTTCTGATCCCCATTCTCATTTTGGCTGTTTGTGTTGCGTTGTTCTACGTGCGCCGCGCGCGGGAGGCCGGTGCCACCGGTGCTGGTACAGCGGGTGCGCACACAGGAGGGCGGCACGGCGGGCCAGGCGGCACCCACGGGAGTGGCCCCAACTTGCCGGTGCCAATCGTGCCGGGAGTGGTAGCCAAACACGATGTGCCGATTTATCTCGATGGTCTCGGCACCGTGCAGGCGTTCAACACGGTAAACGTCAAAGCGCGCGTGGATGGGCAGATCGACAAGATCCTCTTCACCGAAGGACAGGATGTGCAGGCGGGCGACCTCCTGGCGCAGATTGATCCGCGACCTTACCAGTCGCAGTTGGATCAAGCCGTCGCCAAAAAGTCCCAGGACGAGGCGCAACTTAACAACGCGCGCGTCGTCCTGAAGCGGGACGAAGACCTGATCGCCAAAAAAGTGTTGGATCAGCAGTCATACGAAACGCAACGCTTTCTGGTGGACCAGATGGTTGCCACCGTGCAAGGCGATGCCGCGGCCATCGACAACGCGCGCACGCAACTCGACTACACCCGGATCACCGCGCCGTTGGCGGGGCGGGTGGGAGTGCGGCAGGTAGACCAGGGCAACATCATCCACGCCGGCGATGCGGGCAGCCTCGTCGTTATCACGCAGCTTCACCCGATCTCGGTGGTGTTCACCCTGCCCGAGCAAAACTTCCAGTCGATCCGTGACAACACGTCTGGCAACGACGTGAAGGACCCCATGAAAGTTATCGCCGTCGGGCGCGACAACACGAACTCGCTCGGCGAAGGCACCCTAGCCGTGATCGACAACCTGATCGACCAGACCACCGGCACGCTCAAGCTCAAGGCCACCTTCGCCAACGAAGACACCCGGCTTTGGCCCGGGCAGTTCGTCAATGCCCGCTTGCTCCTGACGACGCGCAAGGATGGAATCACCGTCCCCGCCGCCGTGGTTCAGCGAGGTCCGCAGGGATCTTACGCTTTTGTGATCAAGCCCGACCAAACGGTGGAGGTGCGCATGGTCAAGGTCGTTCAGATCGAAGACGGCCAAGCGCTGATCGAAGACGGGCTCAAGGCGGGCGAAAAAGTGGTCGTCGATGGCCAGTACAAACTGGAGTCGGGTTCCAAGGTCGTGATTGTCAACGAAAACGGAGAAGGTAAGCACGATCAGCCGCCCGGCGAGAAAAGCGGGAAGCACAAGGGCACTGCGGTCGGCAAAGCGGGCGACAAGGACGTGGCGACGCCCGCTCCCGCCGTGGCCGTGTCCCGGTAGCACTGCTTTGACATGAACATCTCGGAGCCATTCATTCGTCGGCCCATCGCCACGTCGCTCCTGATGGCGGGCGTGATCATGCTGGGCTTGCTCGGCTACAAGCTGTTGCCGATTTCGGCGCTGCCAGCGGTGGATTTTCCCACCATCCAGGTCTTCGCGCAGCTTCCGGGGGCGAGCCCGGATGTCATGGCATCGTCGGTGACCACTCCGCTGGAGCGTCAGTTCGGGCAGATTCCGGGGTTGGCGTCGATGAATTCGACCAGTTCGTTTGGGAACGCCACGATCACGCTGCAGTTCGTGTTAGATCGTGAAATCGATGCCGCCGCCGAAGACGTGCAGGCTTCCATCAACGCGGCCGGCGGCGTCCTGCCCAAGAACCTGCCCAACCCGCCGACCTATAACAAGGTCAACCCGGCGGATACGCCGATCCTCTCGCTTTCCATCAGCTCTGACAGTTTGCCGCTCGACAAGGTCAACGACTTCGCCGACACCGTGCTGGCGCAAAAGCTCAGTCAGGTCAGCGGCGTCGGTCTGGTCTCCATCCAAGG
The DNA here is from genome assembly GCA_964247665.1 of uncultured Chthoniobacterales bacterium. Lineage (GTDB taxonomy): Bacteria > Verrucomicrobiota > Verrucomicrobiia > Chthoniobacterales > SZAS-18 > CAHJWO01. The sequence continues at coordinate 7,388 of CAXTVY010000229.1, forward strand.
CAACCAGAAACCCGCCGTGCGGGTGCAAGTCAACCCTGCGGCGGTCGCCTCGCTCGGCCTGAGCCTGGAGGATGTTCGGAC
>CAXTVY010000230.1:0-7418 GCA_964247665.1 uncultured Chthoniobacterales bacterium
GTGAACGCGGTCGCGCCGGGCGTGATCGCCACCGACATGTCGAGCTTCACCAAGACCGAAGGGGGGCGCGAGCTGGCGCTGGGTATGCAGGCGCTCAAGCGCCTCGGCCAGGCGGACGACGTGGCGGACGCCATCGCTTTTCTGGCGTCCGGCGCGGCGCGCTGGATCACCGGTGTGACCCTGCCGGTCGACGGCGGATCAAAGCTGTAGACATGGAGGAAGTGACACCGGCCGAGCCCCTGGCGATCCCCACGGCGCAATCGATGCCTCTGGCGGAGGCCCAGCCGGCAAACGGGCGATCAACGGGTTGATGCACGACTATCAGAAAGCCAACGAGGATTTGCTGGCGCAATGGCGAACCGGGGAGGCGAAGTAAAAATAGGTGACGACGACTTCCGGGAAGGTTGCTGAGGAACCATCCTGCCTCGGAAGGAGATGTGTTGGACGATCCGCCGTTGCCGGTGATGATCCGGGCGCGTCCGGCAACGTCCAGGCGCAAAATCTTTCGAGTCATTGCTTGGCACTTGGAAGTCGGGCGAAGGGGAGCCTTGTTGAATCTCGCGGAACTGCGTGGCTTGATGCGCGGCTTGCACCACGCGGAACAATCGCAGAGTTTCATCTCCCCCCATGAACACCGACGCCTCCCCCCTTCCCGCGCACCCCGGCGTTTCCTCCGTCACCACCCGCTATCGCTGGGTCATCTGCGGCCTGCTCTTCTTCGCCACCACGATCAACTACGTGGACCGGCAGATTCTCTCGCTGCTCAAGCCCATGCTCGACGAACAGTTCGGCTGGACGGGCACCCAGTTCGGCGCGATCAACTCCGCCTTCCAGGCTTCTTACGGGGCGAGCCTGTTCTTCTTCGGCTGGTTCATCGACCGCTACGGCACGAAGCTTGGCTACGCCGTTTCCATCACGGTCTGGAGCCTGGCGGCCATCAGCCACGCGTTCGTCGGTTCCATCGGCGGCTTCTTCGGCGTGCGGGTCGCCCTCGGGTTGGGAGAGGGGGGAAATTTCCCGGCCGCCGTGAAGGCCACGGCGCAGTGGTTTCCCAAGGAGGAGCGGGCCTTCGCCACGAGCCTGTTCAACTCGGGGGCCAACGTCGGCGCGGTCCTCGCCCCGGCGGTCGTGCCTGCCATCGCGTACAACCTGGGTTGGCACTGGGCGTTCGTGTTCGCGGGCCTGGCCGGATTCGTCTGGATCGTGTTGTGGTGGCCGTTCTTTGACGATCCCGAACACTCCCGCCGCGTGTCGGCGGGGGAGTTGGCATACATCAAGAGCGATGCGCCTGACGCCAGCGAGGGAGAAACCGTCACCTGGGGCAGCGTGCTGAAGCACCGCGAGGCGTGGTCGTTCATCGCGGCGAAGTTCCTGACGGACCCCGTGTGGTGGTTTTGCCTCATCTGGCTGCCGGACTTTTTCAAGCGCACCCGCCACCTCGACCTCAAGAACAGTTGGGCCCATCTCGTGAGCATCTACGCGATCGTCACGGTGCTGAGCATCTTCGGCGGGTGGGTCACCGGCTGGTTGACGCAGCGGGGGTGGAGCATCACCCGCGCACGCAAGACAGGGATGCTCATCTTCGCCTTGGCCGTGGTTCCCATCGCGTTCGTGACAAACGTGGGCGACTGGCCCGCCGTGGGCCTGATCGGCCTGGCTGGCGCGGCCCACCAGGCCTGGTCGGCCAACCTCTACACGACGGTCTCGGACATGTTCCCTAAGCGGACGGTGGCGAAACTGATCGGCATTGGCGGCACGGCTGGCTCGGTGGGAGGCATGGTCTTCCCGTTGCTCACGGGCATGGTGCTCGACCGTTTCGCCAACGGCTACGCCATCCTCTTCGGCTTCTGCTCGGTCGCCTATCTGCTCGCGTTTGCCGCCAACCACCTGCTCGCACCGCAATTCACACCGGTCTCCCTGATCCAGCCGTCCACCTGATTTCCGGGCGGCGCATCCAATCCTGGAGCATTCGCTTGAGTAGCTCACCCCGGCAAACTGCCAGCCCTTCGGCAAACCGATCACCCTTTCACTCCACAGGTTCTCAGTGACATCAATCCTTTCCGCACGGTTCGGGACAATTCCGTGTTTGCCAATCCCGAGCCTCCGACGCAAGGTGCGCGCATGGCTTCCACCTCGCTCCCCGCAGAGAAAACGGTCGGCTTCGTCGGCGTCGGCCGCATGGGCGCGAACATGGCCCGGCGGCTGAAAGAGCAGGGCTGGGAGGTCACGGCCGTTTACGACGCACACTCCCCGGCGGCGGACGATCTCGCCCGGGAACTCGGGGCAACCGCCAGCCGCACACTCGACGGCGTGAGCGCCCGGGCGCGGACGGTCATCACGGTCGTATCCGACGACCGGGCGATGCGCCAGATCTTCGACGCGGCCGACCCCCACTCGCTGCTCGCCCCGGACGCTGCCCGGGGCCGGCTCTTCATCAACTGCGCGACGGTGTCCCCGGCGATCCACCACGCCGTGCAGAGCCTGGCGGAACTCGCTGGCGCGCAGAGCCTGGAGGCGTGCATGGCTTCGAGCATCGCCCAGGCGCGCGACGGCACGCTCTACCTGATGTGCGGTGGCACCAAGGAAGCGTTCGAGCGGGCGCAGCCCCTCCTGGAGGCGCTGGGCAGCAAGGTGCGCTTCATCGGTGCGGCGGGGGAGGCGGCGAAGGTCAAGGCACTGGTGAACATGGTGATGAACATCAACACCGCCGGGTTGGCCGAAGGGCTGGGGCTGGGCAGCGCGCTGGGGCTGGACCTGACGATGCTGCGCGAGGTGTTCGGCGAGACGGGGGCCGCGTCGCGTGTGCTCCAGACGGACGGCGAGGACATGCAGAACCACGCGCACGAATGCTTCTTTTCCGCCGCGCACGCCGCCAAGGACAGCGGCATCGCGCTGACCCTGGGCCACGAGCACGGTCTCCAACTACCGCTGGCCGAGGCTAGCAAGCAGCAGTTCGAGCGCATGATCGAGCGGGGCCTGGGCGACCTGGACAAGAGCGGCGTGGCCGAGCTGACCTTCCCGGGACGAAACGGGTGAAGGCAGAAGGATGAAGGCAGAAGGCAGAAGAAGCCTGGCGGTGGTAGAGAAATGATCCTTTCCTCCACCCTCCGACGACGGTTGTTCTGGCTGGCTGGCCTGCTGACCCTTGTAGTGCTGGCGGCCGGGCTGGAGGCCGCTTACATCGTCCGGGACGGCCTGCGCGACCGCCCGGGCAAAGCGGACGTGGCGCTCGTGCTTGGCAACACGGTTGAGGCAGGCGGCAAGCCCTCCGCGTTGCTCCAGGGACGGCTGGACCGCGCGGTCGAGCAGTACCAGCACGGCGATTATCCGTTGATTGTCGTCAGCGGAGGCTACGAGCGGGTCGGTGGCGACGAGGCGACGGCGATGCGCACTTACCTCGTAAGCCAGGGCATCCCGGCGGAATGGATCATCGCTGACAACCAAGGGATCAATACCTACGCGAGCGCCCGGTTCACGGCCCGGCTGGTGCGGGAGCGCGGCTGGCGGTCCGTCTGCGTGGTCACTGATTACTACCATGTGCCCCGCGCCCGGCTGGCGCTGCGCCGATTCGGCGTGGGGACGGTGTATTCGGCTCGCTCGCGGAGCATCGACCCTACGGACATCCGCCACCTGTTGCGAGAGATGGCGGGTCTGGTGACGTACGGCCTGCGGAGTTATTCTGCTTCGCCGTAGGCATTCCTCCGACTTGAAAAGGGCGTCGAACCGGGATCATTCCACGAACAGCTTCCCTGACCGCCGCCGGGCGTGCCGATCCCCGGGCAGATTCACTTTCGCCGGGCCGCCGTCCGCCACCCGGAGCAGCGTCCGCACCCGCTCGACCTTCTCGTAGCCCACCCCGCCGACCCCCCGCGCCGCCAGCCACGCGCGCAGGACCCGCCGCTGCCGGGCCACGGGCTGCTCCGCCAGACCGGCGACCGGCAACTCGGCGGGCAGCGGCTCCCCGGTCTCCAGCAGCGCGGTGAGCCAGGCGTCTTCCGCCGCCAGGATGTCCGCCGTGCGCCAGAGAGCGCGGCGCACGTCCCGGCCCATCACGCGCGCCAGGAGCGGCAGCGCCCCGGCCCGCAGGGCGTTGCGCGTGGCGTGGGCGGGGTCGGCGTTGGTGGCGTCCTCGCGCCATTGCAGGCCGCGCGCTGATAGATAGGCGTCGATCTCCTCCCGCCATACGCCCAGCAGCGGCCGGACGATCCGCAGGGTCCGCCGACCCACCCGCCGCTCGCTCTCCGCCGCCATGCCCGCCAGTCCTGCCGGACCCGCCCCCCGCAGCAGGTTGAAAAGGAACGTTTCGACCTGATCGTCCGCGTGGTGGGCGAGGAAGATCGTCCGGCAGCGCCGCCGCCCGGCCGCGTGGGCAAAGAAGCGGTAGCGCGCCTCCCGGGCCGCCGTTTCGAGCGAGAGCTTGCCCGCCCGGGCCAGCGCGCGCACGTCGGCCCGCCCGGTTTCCAGCGGCAGCCCCCGCTCGGCCGCCAGCCGGGCGACGAACCGCGCATCCGCCGCCGAGGCCGCGCCGCGCAGGCCGTGGTTGAGATGGCACACCACCAACCGCCGGAGCCCGGCCGCCAGCAGTCCGTCGAGCAGCGCCACGGAATCCCGCCCACCCGACACGCCCACGAGGGAGCGTTCGGAAAAGGCGGCAGGCGGAAGGCGGAAGGCGGCAGGTAGAAGGCGGCAGGTAGAAGGATGAAGGATGAAGGCAGACGATCTCTCCTTTGAGGAAGCCGCCTCCCCGGAGACAACCTCGGCCCGCTCGCGATTAGCCTTTCGGCTCCGTCTTTCCGGCTCCGTCCCTCTGCCTTCTGCCTTCTGCCTTCTGCCTGCTGCCTTCATCCGATCCGTCCCGTGCCGCCCAGGTAGCGGTGCAACGGCTCGGGCAGCAGCAGCGAGCCGTCGGGCTGCTGGCAGGTTTCCAGCAGTGCCACGTAGAGCCGCGGCAGCGCCGTGCCCGAGCCGTTGAGCGTGTGGCAAAAACGGTTCTTGCCCGTGGCGGCATCCTTGAACTTGAGGTTCATCCGCCGGGCCTGGAACTCCTCGAAGTTCGAGCAGCTCGACACCTCCAGGTACGCTTGCTGGGCCGGAGCCCACACCTCGATGTCGTAGGTCTTGGCCGAGCCGAAGCCCACGTCGCCCGTGCACAACTCGATCACCCGGTAGTGCAGCCCGAGCCGTTGCAGCACGGCTTCCGCGTCGGCCGTGAGCCGTTCCAGTTCGTCGTAGCTCGTTTCGGGCGTGGTGAGCTTGACCAACTCCACCTTGTCGAACTGGTGCACACGGATGAGCCCGCGCGTCTCCCGGCCGGCCGAACCGGCCTCGCGCCGGAAACACGGCGTGTAGGCGCACAACTTCTTGGGCAGGGCGTCGGCGGGCAGGATTTCCTCCCGGTGCAGGTTGGTCACGGGCACCTCGGCGGTTGGGGTGAGGAAAAGCGCGTTGTCCTCGATGCCGTACATCTGATCCTCGAACTTGGGGAGCTGGGTGGTGCCCTCCATGCAATCGCGCCGGACCACGAAGGGCGGCGCGATCTCCGTGTAGCCGTGTTGCTCGCCGTGAAGATCGAGCAGGAAGTTGATGAGCGCCCGCTCCAGCCGCGCGCCCGCGCCGGTGAAGACGACGAAGCCGCTGCCGCTGATCTTGGCCGCGCGCTCCAGGTCGAACAGGCCCAGCCGCGCGCCGACCTGCAAGTGGTCCTCGGGCGCTTGCCCGGCGGGGAAGGTGGGCGGCTCGCCCCAGGTGCGGACGACGGGGTTGTCGGCGGCTTCGTGGCCAACCGGCGCACCGGGGTGGGGCAGGTTGGGGACGTTGAGCAAGAGGCGGCGCTGTTCCTCGTCGGCTTCGGCGGCTTCCTTGTTCAGAGCCCCGATGCGCTCGCCCGCGCCGCGCACCCGGGCCTCGAGGTCGGCGGTGGGCTCCCCCCGGCCACGTTTGCCGCCGATTTCCTTGCTGAGCTTGTTGCGCTCGGCGTTGTGGGTCTGGAGTTCGGTTTCGATCCGGCGGCGGCGGGTGTCGCAGGCGAGAATTTCGTCGATGGCCGCCCCGGTGTCGGAGCCGCCGCGCGTGGCGAGGCGGGCCTTGACGAAATCGGGTTGTTCACGAATGAGGCGGATATCGAGCATGGCAGGTAACGGCTGGGGAGATGGATTGGGGAAGCAAGGTTAGCCGGACGCCCCACGCTTTCAAGCTCACTTCCGCCCGCTGCCCGCCACCCGCGCTTGCGACGGTTTTTTTGCGCAACATTCGATTGCCGAAAAGCACGTTCTCTGTGTAAAACCAGCCCGCGCACTGGTTGCAGGCCTCCGGCCTTCCGACCACCTCGCCCCCATGCCCGGGGGTCTCTGGAGCGCAAAACCACTGCACGCGACCACTGCTCGCAGTGTCTCTCAATAGATAATTTACTATCAATATTAAGAATACAATTTTTCTCAATTAAGAGAAATCGGGTTTGCGCACGGCATTTATTGAGAACCGGCCAGTCATGGTACGGCGGACGGACAAACCTCCTCTTGGGGTACGTTCCCCAGAGGAAACACCCCAGCAAATTAAGTCTCGGGTTGGCCCGGCGCGGTGGGATTCTCCCCACTTTTTTCGGCTCTCGATCAGAAAAACTTATCGTGCGGGGCAAACTGGCATCGGGGCTGCATTAGCAGGGTCCATCATCCGAGACCCTCTCAATTTCTCATTCCTCAACCCGAAGATTCTTATGTTTGCCACCCGCCGTTTCGCTGTTGCCAGTCTCCTGCCGGTTCTCTCCCTTGGTTTGCTCGCCGGCGCGGCGGCCCAGAGTGCTTACCCGCAGCCCAACCCCTCCGCCGACGAGCAGTTCATGCTCGAACGCATCAACATCGCCCGGGCCAATCCGGCGGTCGAAGGCGTGATGCTCGCCAACCAGAACTCGGACGCGACCATCAAGACCTACTACTCCTACTACAACGTCAGCTTGTCCGAACTGACCACCGATTTCGCCACCTATGCTGCCCAGCCCCCGCTGGCCATGAACCCCAAGCTCATGGCTTCCGCCCGCGTGGAGTCCCTCGACATGGCGACCAACGGCTTCCAGAGCCACACCGGCACGGACGGTTCAACGTTCAGCCAGCGCATCACCAACCAGGGCTATAACTGGGGCGGCGCAGGCGAGAACATCTACGCCTACTCGACGGACGCCTTCTTCGGCCACGTCGGTTTCAACGCCGACTGGGGCGTGCCCTCGTTCGACCACCGCGCGAACATCATGAACAACGAGGCCAACTACCCGTTGTATCGCGAGGTCGGCGTTTCCTGTGTACCCACGACGGTGAAGGGTTACGGCCCGATGGTCATCACGCAGGACTTCGGCAAACCCGCCGACTCCACGGTGGCCTACGTGCTGGGGGTGGTGTACGCGGACAGCAACAACAACGGCACGTACA
>CAXTVY010000231.1:0-7402 GCA_964247665.1 uncultured Chthoniobacterales bacterium
CCCGGAAGTTCCCGGTAAATGACGCGGGCGTATCCCGATGATTGGCGAGAAAGTAAATGTCCCCCTGTTCGCTCCTGCGATGGGCAAAGAGGATGTCGGTGTCCGCTCCCGTCGCCTCGAAATCCTTGGGAGCGCCGAGCAGCCCCAACTCGTCGGCTGGCGACCTGCCCCAAGCCATCGTCCCCAGCCCGGTCTTGTGTTCGCCCGGGCCATTCGGAACGTCTGGTCCCCAGAGTTCATCGGCGATGCGCCGCACTTCCGCGTCGCCCGCCGCCCCATCACCGAAGCTCGGCGAGCCGACCGGCTTCGTCGGACCGAGAGCGGTCGCACCCGCCTTCACCAGAGCTTCCAGGTGTCGCGCGGCGGCGAGCGTCATGTGATCACCACCGGCAAGCACCAGCATCCGGTAGCCCATGCCGCCCGGCACCACCAGCCGTCCATCCTGCACGCTCGCGCGGGCCAGGATTTCATCGCCGCAAACGTCGTAGTCATACCCCGACGGCGGCACGGGCCGCATCCGCCAAGTTGCGATTTTCAAGGGCGTGTCGTTGCCCAGGTGGTACAGCACATCGATCACCGGCTGGCCCTGCTGCATCAACGCACAAGAGCGCGCGAGCGTGTTCCAAAAACCGCCGCTGTATTCCCACCAGGTATTGTTCCGCTGGAAGGCGAGTCTTAACCTGGGCTGAAGGACACCCGGTTTTTTCCCATCGTCCCACGGCTGATGAACGTCCGCGAGCACGACAAATCGGTTAATGCCCAGCGCAAGCGCAGCATCGCCCAGCCCTTTTTCTGTCTCCGGATAGACCTCAAAGGGGCTGCCGGTGAAGGATTCCGCCGCCGCGACCGGGTGCCCGTACAGGTGGGCGGCGCACGCCGCTTCTTTGCAGTCCATGGTCCCGTTCTTCTGGCCGTACCAGAACTCACCCATCGGGATGTCCACGCGGCCTTTCGACTGGACGTTGTCGCAGGCCATGCCAGCCGCAATGCCGGGCGCCTGCGCCATCAAGGTCACCCCGTCGGCGTGGCAGAGCTTTTCAAAGGTTCCGAAATGCTCGTCGCTCATGACGTCGGCAATCGTTCGACGCACGTCGAACAGGACATGGTCAGAAAGTTGCGGGCTGCCCACCACCCGGCCCGCCATCACGGGCAGGTATCGGAGCAGGTCGTATCCGCAACGCCGCTGGAATTGCGCCGGGAAATCCCCGGTCCAATTCTGCGATCCGCTCTCCGCACTGTCGATATTCAACCCACTGACCCGCGCGCCGGGAACCGTCTTGATTTGTGCCAGGATGCGCCCGAAATAATTCTTGTATTGCACGGTGGTGGCCTCGGCGCTGAGCTTGTCGCATTCGAGGCCCATGCCCTCCGGCCTGCCGTGCTTGGTCCCCGAGCCCGTCGGGGTATGGCCGAAGCGCAGAATCGTCCAACGGCCCGGCGGGACATCCCACTCCAGGTGCCCACCCGCGTCCAGATGGCTCGTGAGATCCACGATCTTTTCGGGATCGATGACCTCCTCGCCTTTGTAGGGAGGGGTGCGATCAGGATTGGAGAAATCGAGCACGTTGCCCGACTTGTATTCCCACTGGTCGATCAGCGCCTCTCCGTGGAGGTGGAGGTTTCCAAGCTGAAGGGCCTGGCCCTTGGCCACCCCGTCCCACCCATGGAGTTTCAGCCGGAAGAAGCGGGCGGTGACGGCCGGGAATGCGACGGTTTGCAGCTTCCAGTGATCCTGCAGATAGCCGCGGCCCGGCACATCGCAGATCGGCTGCCATTGCGATCCGTCGTTGCTGGATTCCAATTGACCGATGGGAGGGATGACATAATGCATCACCTTGGCGGGGTCGTCGCTCCAATCCCCCGGCTGCTGGGTGACGAGGACGAGTGCCTTGGAAATCGGGTTGATCGTGTAGCTCAAGCCGCGGGCCGTGAACGGACGGCCATAGTCCATCTGGATCAGCACCGGCTGGTCTGCCGGTCCGGGCGGGATCTCCGCTAGCCATCGCGCCGAGGGATCGAACATGTCGCTCAGACCGTGAATTGCCGGCGTGCTTTCCAGCGTCGGCTGCGCTCCGTGGGTGTCGTCACCGGCAGGCGCAGGAAATGCGAGCACCGCCACGTCCCGGTAATAATCCAGCTTGGTCGGCCCCTGCGGGAGAACCCCCGAAAACTTCTTGCCGCCCTCGACCTGCCATTCACTCGAAACCAAGCGTTGCATTCCAAGTGCCGGCGTGATCCACGGACCGCCGGCGACGTAGCCACTGCAAGCGTTGACTTCCAGCGTCATGCCGAGCCGAGCGCACTCCGCGGCGGCGAATCTCACCCTCGCCAGCCACTCCGGCGAAAGGCTTTTGAGAGCATCAGGACCATCCCCGAAAACCTGCTCGTAAATGACCACGCCGCCGAAGCCGACCCGTTTTAGCGCCTCCAGATCCTGGGTGATCCCGTAATCCGTGGTGACAGATTCACCCCAGAACCACCACATGGCGGGTCTGGCTGACGTTGGCGGGACAAGAAAGGTTTTTTCAAGAGGATCTGGTTCGCCCGCGAAGCCGCAAAGCGTTCCAAGGAAAGTGACCGCCGCGACAGCCACGAAAAGTCGTTTCGGGTCCAAAGATAGACGGCTTTTCATTGCTTCGTTGATTGCTCCAGCGCCTCAGGCTCTGCCAATGGGTAAGAAAAAAGGGTGGTCTTCCGAAAGATGAAACGCAAGCGAAACTCCCGTTGCAACCAAGTCGACTCACAGACGCGTGAAGCCTGCGTCTGCGGCGGCTGACTTCCCATGACCCCAAGGAAAAGCCGAAAGTTTACGGGGAGGTAAAATCCTGTTTCTGCGAAGACTGGCATGTTAACTCAACAGTTTCTCATGTGCGGTTTTTATTTCCGCTCGATCGAACGTGCGGGCGAACGCAACCGGTGCCGGCGGCTGACTTCCTGGCCGGTGAGACCTTCGTAACCAATCATCTGAACATGCGAGGCGAGTTCACCGCCGTAAAACGTGATGATTGCGAGGATTTCCGCCCAGACCATGAAGATGATGCCGACCGCCAACCAGCCGTAGATTGCACTGTAGCTGACGGAGCGGCTGATGTAGACGACGAAGAGCGGCTTTGCGCCGACGCACAACAGAGTCGCGGCGACGGACCCGAACAAGGCACTCTGCCAATTGCAGCGGTGGCGGGGCACGAACTTGTACAGGCAAAAGAATCCGCCCAGCAAAAAAAACGAGGGGACGATCCACGCGATGGATCCCATGATGGCAGCTTTGCCGTGCGGAACCGGTGCGAGGGCGGCGTCGAGCACGGGCACGAGCAGGTTGGAAACCAGTGCGCCAAGAAAGAGCAGGCCGACGGAAAAGAGCATCGTCATTTGCATGAGCAAGCGCCGCAAGAAGCCGGAAATCTCGTTCGTATCACAGGCCACGTTCAAGGCGCGGATGAGGACGGCAAAGGCGCGCCCGCCGGTGTAGAGCAGGAATAGGATCGAGACCAGACCTGCCCGGTGGTGGCTCGCGATGGACTGGTCGATGATGTCGCGCACCGTGTTGGCGTGCGGCATGACGTGACGGAGGATGTCGCTGACCTGCTGGCTGGCCCCGCGTGGATCGGTGAACCGCGCGGCGACATCGACCGCAGCCAGAACGAGCGGAAAGATCGACAGCACGCCGTAGAAAGCAATGGCCGCCGACCAGTGCAGGCCGTCGTCGATCATGAAATCGCGTCCCGCGTAGCCGGGGATCTTTAGCCAGAGTGGGACGCGTGCGCGGGTGTTCCACCAAATCTTTCGGAGGAATGCAAGCGTCATGGATGGCCCGCCAACAAACATGCGGCGATGGCGGATGCGAACACAACCGTTTGCCTTGCGGCAAGCAGTCCGCACCTGTTTGCTGGCATCATCGCGCCGGGTGCCGATGCGTTGCAACCTGTTCCTGACGTTTGGGCCGGACATTTTCCTTGTGTCCGTCGCCTGCGGATGTGGCCGTTCGTGGAACGCAATGCCATCCTTGATCCGGCTCGGCGACTTACACTTTGGGCGACGATCCGGTCTTCCAGGCTTCTTCGCTGTGAGGTAAAGCAAACGCTTGCTCAATGGCCTGAGTGGCCTCCTGCTCATCCTCGCCGCGAGCTTCCACGGTCAGCGTCGTTCCCATCGCGGCACACAACGCAATAATGCCCAAAACGTTGCGTAGGTCCGCGATCTTGCCTGCCAGACCAGCGCGAACTTCATGCTCAGCGATTCCGACCTGCACGAGGCGCACCTGCGGCGTGTGCGCGGAGGTCTGCCAACGTTGCGCGGATGATTGTGAGCGGGTTGGCGACATGGACGAATGCGTGGTAGCCTGCCGCCGTCGTGCCGCTTCCTGCCAGCAGATGGCAGCCTGAGATCAACAGGCCAAGTTCTACCATCAACCGGTTTTCGCCGTCTACTCGTGGCGTGACGCAGGCTGTCCGGAAACCATGAAACATTCCGTTTGCCCTCCTAGCTGCCAGATGTCGAGAGTCATTCTCATTGTCTCGACGGCAGCCGCCGCGGCTTTTGCCACCGGGTGCAGCAAGCCGCCAGTTCAACCGGCAGGCGGCGGGGGCGACGCACGGCCCGTGTTGACGGCGAAGGTTACGACCCATGATGAGCCGATCTACCTCGAAGAAATCGGCTCGTGCGCGGCCACCGAGAGCGTGTCGATCCAGGCACAGGTGACGGGAAAAATCATCAAACGTGACTTCGCCGACGGGGCGGACGTGAAGAAGGGGCAACTGCTTTTCACCATTGACCCACGACCGTATCAAGCAGCGTTGGACCAGGCCAAAGGCGCGTTGGACACCGACAAGGCCAAGCTGAAACTCGATCAGATCAACCTCGAACGCGCCGAGGATCTCCAGAAAAAGAAGGTGATCTCGCCCCAGGACTACGACACCGCGCACACCAACGTCTCCGCCGACGAAGCCACCACCGAAGGCGGGGCAGCCGCCGTTTCCGCCGCGCAGGTGAACCTGGATTATTGCACCATCGAGTCGCCCATCGACGGGCGCGCGGGCCAGCGTCAGGTGGATGCGGGGAACATCGTCACCGCCAACTCGGGCAGCGCCGTGCTGGTGACCGTCCAGAAGCTCGACCCGATCTACACCAACTTCACCGTCGCGCAGTCCGACCTGCCGACCGTGCGAAAGTATTTGCCGAAAGGAAACATCAAGGTGGAAACCCACCTGCCCGATGAAAACGGCACGCCGCTGGTGGGAAACCTGTATTTCCTGGATACCACCGTGCAGGCCGGGGCGGGAACCATCAAGGCGGTGGGCATCACCCCGAACCCGGACCATCTGCTGCTGCCGGGTGCCTTTGTCCACGTGAGATTGATTTTGGACACGCTCAAAGACGCGGCCTTGGTCCCGAACCAGACCGTGCAGATTTCGCAGGCCGGGCCGTATGTTTTCGTGGTCGGGACGGACGGCGCGTTGGAGCAGCGGCCGGTGACGCCGGGTCAACGGCAAGGCGGTATGGTCGTGATCACGCAGGGGTTGAAAGCGGGCGAGACCGTGGTGACCAGCGGGCAGATCGCGCTCGCCCAGGGAATGAAGGTCAAGGCGCGACCCGACCCGGCCTACGCCGAGGGAGCCGCGGCAGGTGGGAGCCACTGAACATTTTCACGCATGGCTGAAAATCAACCGCAGGATGGCCAGGAGCCGTCGTCGTCCGCACGCGTGGACCGCGACACCCCCGACGCCGCGCACGCCGCCCAACAGGACCGGCAGGACCCGGCCGGCAAGGGACCGCACCAGACCGAAGGCGACAAGACGATCACCGGCAAACTGGTGCAGTTCAGCAGCGGGTTGTCCGCTCCGTTCATCACCCGGCCCGTGATGACGGTCCTGCTGTCGCTGGCCATCGTCGCGTTTGGATTTTTCACTTACAAGCTGCTGGCGGTGAACGATCTGCCGGCGGTGGACTACCCGGTCATCAACGTGAGCGTCTCGTACCCGGGGGCCAGCCCGGAGACGATGGCCAACAACGTCGCCACGCCGCTGGAGAAACAGTTTCTGCTCGTCGACGGCCTGGAACTGATCACCAGCGCGTCCACGCAGAGCAACACATCGCTCACGCTCCAGTTCAACTTGAGCAAGAGCCTGGACAGCGCGGCCACGGACGTACAGGCGGCGATCCAGCGGGCAACCGGACAGTTGCCGACCGACCTGCCCTCTCCCCCGACGTTCACCAAGACCAACCCCAACGATCAGGCCATCCTGCTGCTGGGACTGGTGACGGACACGATGACCGACGCGGACCTCTACAAGTACGCGAACAACGTCGTCGCCCAGCAGATTTCCATCATCCAGGGCGTGAGCCAGGTGCAGGTGTACGGCGTGCAGGGAGCCATGCGGATCAAGGCCGACCCGGGCGCGTTGGTCAACCGCAGCCTGACGATGACCGACCTCGCGGCGGGCATCACGGCAGGGACGGCGTACAGTGGCGCGGGGCAATACGATGGCACCCATCGTACCTACGTGCTTCAGCCGCACGGGCAACTCGACAGCGTGGACGGGTACAAGAATCTGATCGTGGCCCGGAATCAGGATCAGTCGCCCGTGTTCCTCAAGGACGTGGCCAAGGTGTACTACGGATTGCAGGACGAGCGGCAGTCGCGCAACTTTTGGGTGCGCGCCCTCGGCCACCAGCCCGGCTCGACGGTGGTGCTGGCCGTGTCGCGGCTGCCCGGCTCCAACGCCGTGGAAGTGGTGCGCGCCGTCAACAAGGTGCTGCCGACCTTGAAGGCGGGCCTGCCGGGATCGATCACCCTGCTGTCGGTCTACGACCGCTCGCAGACCATCGTGGATTCGGTCAAGGACGTGCAGACGACGCTGTTTATCGCTTTCGTGCTCGTGGTAGTCGTGATCTTCGTCTTTTTGGGCCGGGCGGCGGACACGTTGATCCCCGCCGTGGCACTGCCGTTGTCTTTGCTGCTGACGTTCGTGGCGATGTACCTGCTCAACTACAGCATCAACAATTTAACGCTGATGGCGCTGACGCTGGCCATCGGGTTCCTGGTGGACGACGCGGTGGTGTTCCTCGAAAACGTCGTGCGGCGCGCCGAGGCGGGCGAGACCGTGTACCAGGCGACGATCAACAGCGCGGGCGAAATTTCGTTCACGATTCTTTCGATGACCCTGTCGCTGGCGGCGGTGTTCATCCCGCTGGTGTTTTTGCCGAGTCTGCTGGGGCGCATCTTCCGGGAGTTCTCGATCACGATCATCGTGGCGATCTTTGCCTCGGGCCTGGTGTCGCTGACGCTGACGCCGATGATGTGCTCGCGGGTATTGTCCGAGCGTGGGCCGGGCAGCAAGCAGACGTGGGTGGAGCGCAACGTGGGGCGTTTCCTGGCCTGGGTGGTGGGCTGGTACGGCAAGAC
>CAXTVY010000232.1:0-7345 GCA_964247665.1 uncultured Chthoniobacterales bacterium
GCGTTGTTACCCCGCGTCAGGTGGATGGGCAGGTCGTCGAACACCTGCGACCAGTTGATCCAATCGAACTGCGCGCCCACGGTCAGCCCTTTCCACCCGGGTGGCTGCCACGCTACCCCGGCATTGACCGACTGCGGAAAATCGTTCGTGACCTCGGCGTCGTAGACGAAGTCCGGCCGCGCCGCCCCGAGCCCCAGCCGAGCCAGTTGCACGCCCGCGTTGCCCGAAGCGCCGCCGTGGCTCTGCACCTGGGAGCGGCTCGTGTAGGCGACGTTGAGCGACACGCTCGGCACCGGCCGCCAGCGCACCCCGGCCTGGAAGTTGTAGCCGAAGCCGTCCGTATCCAGGTCCAGACCCGTCTTGACGGTGCGCAGCACGGGTTGCTGCTGGAAGACGTAGTTCGTGTGCAGCGCGTTGGCGTTGTAGAGCAGGCCGATGGTCAGGCCGATGAAGCAGTTGGGCGCAAGCCGGTAGCCCACCCCGGCGGCGGAGCGCAGCAACAACAGCTCGGAAGTGTTGCGCCGGGTGCCGTAAGTCGTCCCGCCGTCCGCGCCGCCGGGGGTGTCGGCGTAGCGGCTGGAAATGCGCGCGGCGATGTCGGGGTTCAGGCCCAGGCCGAAGCTCAAGGGGCCCACGGGCACGCTGGCGGCGAACTGCCCGATCCCGGCCGCGTCGTCCAGCCCGGCGCTGGCGTTGGCGCGGTTGTGGAAGGAGCCGCCGACGAACCCCAGTTCCCCGCCGATCTGCGCCGTGGGCCGGGGCCCGAGGTCCGCGAGGGCGGCGGGGTTGTTGAAGAGCGCGCTCAGGGGGTCGTCGGCCACGGCCGTGCCGATGCCGCCCATGCCCGCCGCGCGTCCGCCCGCGCCGTCCTGGGATAGCCCGACCCCCTGCGCCGCCGGGCACGCCGCGAGCAGCGGCAGGCAGACGGCAGCAAGAGCGGCCAGCAACAACGATCCGGGACGGTGGAAAAGCGGTCGGTGGATAGGCGTGGCAGTCAAAGTGGTTTTCATCATGGCGGGGGGAGTCATGGAAAACACCGACAGTGCAGAAAACATGCGAGCAGGTGCGTGCAACCTAACAATCAGGCAAATCCCCTAGCGACAGGCGCGGTCCGCCCCGCTGGCGGCCGGGTGATGCTCCGGGCGCTTCGCCGGGCGTTGCCCGCCTGGCGACCGGGACGATCCTGGCCGCCCGGGCCGCAGGCACCGCTCAGGCCGGTTGCCCGGGAAGAACGTCAGTGCGGGTAAAGAACGAGACCACCCGGTAGCCCCGGGCCTCAATGTTTTGCCGTCCGCCTTCCAGCCGGTCCACCAGGGCGAGCACAAAGGCCACCTTGCCCCCGGCAGCTTCCACGGCCTCGATGGCTTGCAGGGTGGAACCCCCGGTCGTCACCACGTCATCGACGACCACCACGGTGTTTCCCTCGGCGAAATTGCCTTCGATGAGCTGTTTCAGCCCGTATCCCTTGGCCGCCTTGCGCACCGTGAACGTCTGGAGCGGATGGCCCGGCGATTCCAGTTGCGCGGCCATGCCGATGCTCAGCGAAATGGGGTCCGCGCCCATCGTCAAACCGCCGATGGCGTCGATCTGGACGTTCAACTCGGCCGCCGTCCGCTGGACGAGAGCCCAGCCGACCGTCCCGATGAGAAGCGCACCGGCGGGATCGAGCGCCGTCTTCTTGCAGTTGACGTACAGGTCGCTCTTGGCCCCGGAAGCCAGCGTGAAATCGCCGCGCCGCACCGACTTCTCGACGAGGAGTTTCAGCAGGTCGGATTTCTGGTCTGGCAGCGACGGAGAGTGGCTCATGGCAGTAGGGAATGGTTGAGGAAAAGAGGCCAGCCGCACCCCCTCGGTGCTTCGCCGGCCACCACCGCTTTTACAGGCGAAGACCGTTCTCGTGCAACGGAAAGAATCTGGCGCGGGCCCTGGTTCCTGGTCAGATCACGTCGGCGAACGCCGGTTTGACGCTCATGAAAATCCGGTAACTGAGAGCTGCCGCGGCGAATCCCAGGAAGGTCACCCAGCCGTAGGCCGACCAGTTCATCGGCTCGCCCCAGACCATCAGGTTGCGGCTTTGCTCGCACAGGTAGGCGATAGGGTTGAGCAACACCACCCACCGCGCCGCGCCTTGCAACCGGCTCAGGGAGTAAAACACGGCGCTGGCGTACATCAGGATCTGGGTCACCGCCAGCATCACCTCGTTCAGGTCGCGCAGGAACGCGCCCATCGCGGACAGGAACCAGGCCGCCGCCAGCGCCCAGAAAGTGATGGGCACGAGCAGCAGCGGCCAGAGCAGCGCGGCGGCATGGAATTGACCGTGGTGGGCGATAAACGTTGCCAGGTACAACGGCACCACGCCGATGGCCAGATGCACCAGGCTGCCCAGCACGACGGTCATGGGCAGGATCTCCAGTGGAAAGACCACCTTCGTCACGTAATTGGCGTTGAGCACGATCAGGCTGGGGGCGCGCCCGAGGCACTCGGCGAACACGTTGAAAATGAGCAGCGCCGAGAAAAGCGCCAGGGCGAAATCGCCGGTTTTCTCGTCGGCGTGCCCCGTCATCCGGGTGTCGAAGATGTACCGGAAGACAAACGTGTACACCCCCAGCAACAGCAGCGGATTGATGAACGACCAAAATAGCCCGAGGTAAGAGCCCCGGTAGCGTCCGACCACCTCCTTGCGGGTCATCTGGCCGATGAGGAACCGGTGCTGGAAGGGCGCTTCCAGCAAACTGAGCGCGTGCCTGGGGACGTGGGGCTGCGCCGGGCGTGTGGCCGGGGCAGGAGGGGGCAAGACGGGAGCAGGCATCGACGCGGAACCTAAAGGACGAGCCCCCGGCTCGACAAGGGGACTTTTCGGCGTGCCCGGAACACGGTCCATCCCGGCCTCAACGCCCCGCCGTCTGGCGGACGGCCGCGCCCCGGCGCGGCCGGCGCCAGAGCAGGCAGGCGTCCTGGTAGAACTGCGCGAGCGTCTGCGTGTTGGCCGTCAGGTCGAAGTGCCGCCGCGCGAAGGACGCCGCGCCGGCCGACAACCGATGCGCCAGCGCGGGATCGGCGAACACCGCCTGGCAGGCGTCGGCGATTTCCTCGGGCCGGCCGGTGGCCAGCACCAGCGCCTCCTCGCCCGGCCGCACGCGCAGCCCGACGTTCGTGCGCGGCAGCAGCACGGGCCGCCCGGAGGCCAGGAACTCCGGCAGCTTGGACGGCAGCCGGTGGCTGTTGAACGCGTTGGTTTCACCCGGCTGGACCAGCACGTCCGCCAGCCGCAGTAACCCGGGCAGGCGCGGGGCCTCGACGAACCCCAGGTGCCGGACGTGCCGCGCCAGCGCGTCGGCCGGGAAGCGCGCTGGAAAGCTCGCGTCGTCGAAGCCCGTGCGCACCAGGCGGCAGGGCACCCCGCGCGCATTGAGCAGGAACACCGCCTCGTAGAGACTCTGGACCTCACCGCCGTTGGCGAAATGGCTGTTGCCGGGATAACACAGGATTTTCTCCTCGGGGCCGATGCCCAGGGACTCCCTCAATCCCGGGTCGGGCGCGCCGGGATGGTACGCGCGGAAATCCACGGCGGGCCACAGCTCCACGAACGGCACGCCCGCCGGGACGAACTCCGCCAGGGGCGCGATGATGCCCGTCACCCCGTCCGCCGAGCGCAGGAAGCTCAGGGACCGGCGCGGGTGCGCGAGGTTGAGCGGTATTCGCGCGGCCAGTTCGTCGTTGGTGAAATGCCGCAGGCGCGCGGGGTCGGTCTTGGCGAAGGCCTCGCTGAGGTGCTGCTCGTTGTCTTCCAGGTGGATCACCAGATCGGCGGCGGGCATGGCCTCGCGGCAGCGTGCCACGGCGCGGCGGACGTTCTCGCGCGGGGTCCAGGCGTGGATGACATCGGCGGGCTGGCCGTCGGGGAAAAGGGTTTCCACCTGCTCCCAGGCCCCGGAAAAGAGCACGGGATGGAACGGCGGGTCCCCGCCCAGCGCCGCCCTGCTAGCGGCGTAGTTGTCCGGGACCGCCACCGCGCAGGCGTGCCCGAGCGCCCGCAGACCACCGGCAAACCCGGCGATGTGGTTCATGCTGTTGGAAGCGAAATCGTTGTGGCAGACGAACAGGACGTTCATAGAGGGAGTGCCCATCAGGGGAGCGGTGCTACTCTCTCCGCCAATCCGCGAGAGAATGCCTCTTTTTTTCCAACTGTCCGCCGCGCCAGCCAAGGTGTGTTCACCGTGGCAGGGATTGTCGCAAAACTAATCTCCGCTACCCAGATCATGCGACGTTGCTTTTGAGACGGGTTTGCGACAACTCCGCGTTTCGGAACAACCACATTCTACGAGAGCGCTCCCTCGGGTCAAAAACGAACGTTTTTGAGACGGTACTTTAGCTTTCTCCAAGACGCCTTGCTTTGCGTCGTTTGGATGCCTATTACCTGTTAGGCTACCAATCGTGAGCGCATTCTTGCCATCTCATCTTCAGCTCCCAGACGACTGGGAGGCTGCGATATTAGCCATTCGTGAGCTCAGTATCAACGGTCTTGAGTTTCACTCCTTTACTGAGTCTGTGCTTGCTTACTCGGAACTTTTCGCGCGGTCTTCTAATTGCTTCCCACACCCAGACGAGCATATCGTCATTGCCGACTATATAATCGAATTACCCGTCGTCGCGGTTGATCTGTCCCCCGCTTCGGAACACTACGGGCGCGTCCTTGGTTACTGCTACACTGATGGTAAATATGAGTATTGGATCATCGCCGACTCCCTCTCAGAGTTTGCCGCACGTCTCCAGCAGCATCAAGAGTCTGCACTCTATGGTCGATAGGCCTTAACAGCGCGCTTAGCGAAAAGAGAGTCTCAAAAACGGTCGTTTTGCGACGGCGGTGATGCCACCCCGCTCAAAATGCAGCCATGGTGAACCGTTCCTAGAACCGGAAATAAAGGAAAGGATGAAAGCTGAACACCGTGAGCCGGGCCACGGAAACCAGCAGCAGCAGCCAGGCGAAGATCAACGTCGGCACGCGGTTGACGGCGACGGGCTCGGCGGCTGGCTCGGGGGATTGCTCCGCCACGCGCCGGGGATCACGCAGCGGGAAGCGTTCCGAGCCGAAGAGCGGCGCGGCGACCAGCCCGCAGCCGACGCACAGCACGAACCAGAAATCCCGGGTGGGAATCACCTCGTTGTGGACCGGCACGCCCGCCCCGGCCAACGCGTGGAAGTACCGGAGCGCGTCCGGGAAGGTCGGGCAGCGGAAGAACACCCAGGTCAGCATGACCAGCGCAAAGGTCAGCGCGATGTTGAGCGGGCGTGGCAACGCCCGCTGCCACCGCAGCCAGAACGCCCGGTCCGCCATCAGCGCCACGCCGTGCGCGCCGCCCCAGAGCACGAAGTTCCACGACGCCCCGTGCCACAACCCCGAGAGCAGGAAGCAGATGCACAGGTTCACGTAGGAACGCACGGGCGACACCCGGTTGCCGCCCAGCGGGATGTAGAGGTACTCCTTGATCCAGGTGGAAAGCGAGATGTGCCAGCGCCGCCAGAAGTCGGTGAAGCTCGTGGCCAGGTAGGGGTGGTGGAAGTTCTCCAGCAGCCGGAACCCCAGGATGCGCGCCAGCCCGATGGCCATGTCCGAGTAACCTGAGAAGGCGAAGTAGATTTGCAGCGTGAAGCTCAAGAGCCCCAGCCATGCCGTGCCGGTGTCCAAGAGGTCGGCGGGCAGCGGGAAGATGAGGTCCACCGTGGGGGCGAGCGTGTCGGCGATGAGCACCTTCTTGGCCAGCCCGTGGATGAAGCGGACGAGGCCGTCGCGCACGTCCTCGTACCGGTGGGAGGGGCGGGCGAGCTGCGCGGCGATGTCGTGGTACTTGACGATGGGCCCGGCCAGCAGCTTGGGAAACAGCAGCACGTAGTTGCAGTAATCCAGCAGCGAGGCAGCGGGCCGGGCCCTGCCCCGGTACAGATCGACCACGTAGGTAATCTTCTCGAACACGATGAACGAGACGCCCAGCGGCAGCGCGATCCGGGGCACGCGCAGCGGGTGAAACCCGGTGTGCGCCAGCAGCACGTTGAGGTTGGCCACGCCGAAGGCCGTGTACTTGACATACACCAGCAGGCCCAGGTTGCTCACCACCCCGCAGGCCACCAGCGTCTTGCGCCGCCCGTGGCCGGGCGGCAGCGCGGCGATGCCCCGGCCCAACAACCAATCGAGCAGGGCGGAGGCGAACACCACCAGCCCGAACACGGGCTCGCTCCAGCCGTAGAAGACCGTGCTGCCCACCAGCAGCAGCGGACGGCGCGCCGGGATCAACCAGTACAGCGCACCGAAGACCGGGAGGAAAACGAACAGGAAAAATGGGGTCGAAAAAAGCATGGACGGCGTTGGGGGGAGATCACGGTCGAACCACCGCGCCCGGCTGCCCGGCGCGGGTCACAGGAGACTGGCCCCGGCCCGGAGCCCCGGCAAGGCATTGGCGTACCCGGTCGGGATTCGTCCTGTCAAGCCCGGCCCGGCCTTTCGTTGCGCCGTTGGCCGGGTGCTTTCCGGCTTTGCCTGGGACCCGATGCGCCGGTATGCTAACGTGTTCCCCCGTTCCCCATGCCCGCCGAGGAAAAAGCCATCAGCCAGCATCCGCCCGCCGCCCTGGCCTATGGGACGGCGCGAGACCACCCGGCGGACGCCGACGCCGTGCCGGCCCGGCGTCCCACCCTGCTGCCCGCCGACGCCGGGGACCGGTGGCTGCGCGTGTCCTGGCCGGAGGCAGGCGAATACCACGAGGAGAACTCCCGGCTGTGCCCGCTGACGCCCGACCACTGGCACCGTCTGGAGATTGCTCTGCCGGCCGACTGGCACGGGCGTGGGTTGCGGCTGGACCCGGGCGGCAACTTCGGGTTGTTGGAGATTGCCGGGGTGCGGATCGTTGCGAGCGTCATGGGCCGGCCGCTCCGGGAGTGGCTGGGCGAAAATCTGGTCGCCGCGGTGCGGGTGACGGCTGGCGCGCAACCCGTGTCCGACCGGCGCCGGTTGCGCCTGCTCTGCACCGGGGACGATGCGCAGATCTGGCTGCCCGACGTGGCCCTGGCGGGCATCGAGGAACCGTTGACCCTGGAAGTCGGCCTGCGCGTGCGCACGGAACCCGCCGCCATCGGCTACGCTCTCCAGGAATGGGTGGACGGCGCGCAGACCCGGCTGCAAGACGCGCTCCGGGAGTCGGCTATCGCCGAGGCCGCCCGCGTCCGCAGCGAGCAGGACATGGCGATCCTGACGGCCGAGATCGAAGCGGCCCGGGCGGACGGCAACCGGCGCGAGGCGGCGCTACAGGCACAACTGGCCACGGCGCAGCAGGCGGCGCAAACGCACGCGGCC
>CAXTVY010000233.1:0-7272 GCA_964247665.1 uncultured Chthoniobacterales bacterium
GGACCTCTGGAAGACGCCGCCCTTCGAGCCGCGCATTGAGGACGGCGTGCTCTACGCGCGGGGTTCGACCGACAACAAGGGGCAGATTCTCGCGCACATCATCGGCGTGCAACAGGCCATCGCCGAAGAGGGCGAATTGCCCGTCAACCTGATCTTTCTGATCGAGGGCGAAGAGGAGATCGGCAGCCCGCACCTCAAGCCGTTCCTGGAGCAACACAAGGATGAGCTGAAATGCGATCTCGTTGCCGTATCGGACACCGGCATGGTGGGCAAGGGCCAGCCGACGTTCACCTACGGCCTGCGCGGCATTGCCGCGCTGGAAGTGCGGTTGACCGGTCCGAGCGTGGACCTGCACAGCGGCATCTATGGTGGCGCGGTCGCCAATCCGGCCACGGCGCTGGCGCGGCTCGTCGCCACGCTGCACGATGCCGACGGCAAAGTCGCCATCGACGGCTTCTACGACGAGGTTCGCCCCGTGGAGAATTGGGAGCGCGAGGCATGGAAGAAGCTGCCCATCACGGACGACGTGCTGCTCGGCCTGACCGGCTCGCCGGAGCTTTTTGGTGAGAAGGGCTACCTCGCGCTGGAGCGCTGTTACGCCCGGCCAACGGCCGAGGTCAACGGCATCGGCGGCGGCTACCAGGGGGAGGGGAGTAAGACCATCATCCCGGCGAAGGCGATGGTGAAGCTGACGTTCCGCCTCGTCCCGGATCAGGACCCCACCCACATCCTGCAACTGGCGGTGGCACACCTGCGCAAGCACCTGCCGCCGGGCGTGGAGATGTCGTTTTACCTGGGGCACAGCGGCAACCCCTACGTGGCCGACCCGCACTCGAAGGCGGGCGAGGCTGCGCAACGGGCGTTGCGCGCGACGTTTGGCGGGGCGGAACCGGCGTTGATCCGCGAGGGCGGCAGCATTCCCATCGTGCAAGCATTCAAGGACGTGCTCGGGGTAGAAACGCTCCTGCTAGGGCTGGCGCTGCCGGATTGCCGTGCGCACTCGCCCAACGAGAACTTCCCGCTCGAAAACTTCCGCGCGGGCAGCGTGCTCAATCGGCACCTGCTCAGGGAACTGGCGGCGGGCGTCTAGCTCGTATTGCCCGGTCTTCGTCCAATGATCGCGTCGCACCTACTCCTTGGGAGGTGCGTCCCAACGAAACTCCACCACCTTACCGTCTTTGAACGTCAGGAGGCGGTAACGGAGTTTGTTGTTGAAGTTAAAGGGCACGAACGATTTGGCATAGTTCTCCCCGCGGTTGAGCACGTAGGTCCAGAGTTCCTCGCCGTCGCGGTGGCCCACCGAGTCAGGCTCTCCATAAAAGTGGAGTGCCTGCGCTTTGGTCATGCCTTTGAAAGGTGGTTTCGTGGAGTCCTTCTTGTCCGGGTCGTCCTGGGGTTTGCCCACCGCGTGGGCGGGAGCCGATGTGCCGGACGACGGCAACGCACCCGGTAAGGAGGCAGCGGCGAGAAGGAAGATGGCGGGCACGGCAAAGTGGAATGGTTTCAGCAGCATGGACATAGGATAGTACGGAAGCGGTTGCGGAGTCACTTCCAACATTCTGGACATTCTCCCGGCGGGGGATTAGCGATTTAGTGATCCATGAGCGACCAGAATTCATCCTTGGGCGGCCGTTTGAAACTGCTGCCACCCGATCTCCTGCGGCAAAACCAGCGGCGGCTGTACGATAAAATCGCGGCTCAGATGGTGCCGTGGGCCGAGCAGTCCGGCTTCCGGGCGGCAACGGCGGACGGACGGCTGCTCGGGCCGTTCAACGTCATGCTCTACAGCCCGCTGATCGGGGAGGCTTCGCTGGCGATCACGGAATCGGAACAAAAGAACACGGCGCTCACCCCTCGCATCCGCGAGATCGTGATCCTGACGGTCGGCTCCGTCTGGCAGGCGGCCTACGAGTTGTACGCGCACACCGCAGTTGCGGCAAAAACGGGGCTGGACGAGGAGACGATCCACACGCTCGTGGCCGGGCACGTGCCGGAAGGGCTTTCCGAGGAGGAAACCGTGGCCCACGAATTCACCCACATGCTCGTGAGCGAGCACAAGGTGGATGCGAAGATGTACGGCCGGGCAGTGGCGGCCTTTGGCGAGAAGGGACTGGCGGATCTGGTCTTCCTGGCGGGCAATTACATGACGGTGTCGGCCCTGCTCAACACGTTCGACGTGCCGGTGCCTTCCGTTGATCCCGAGCCCGAGGCGCTGACCGAACCAGAGCAGGAAGTGGAACAGCAAGCAGCGGAACAAACGGCACCGGCGGCGGACATCTGACGGGTCGGGCTAACCTGCGTCGGCCACGGTGTTCCCCATCCGGGCACCCAGGCGTTCGGCGAGCGCGATCAGCTCGGCGGCTTCGGGCTCCGCGAAGTGGAGGCTGCAACTCTGCCGCCACTGTGCGAGCCAGGCATCAAAGTGCGCCGCGTGCAGATGGAGCGAAGCGTGCGCCTGCAACAACCGGCCCCGGTAAGCGGACGGTCCGCCGGTTTGCAGGGCCCAGAAATCGGTCAGCGTCTCGTAATGCCGGGGCCAATTCTCGACGCGCCGGGCGAAGATTGGCCCGAGAGCCGGGTGCACTGCCAACGCCAGATAGAAGTTGCGCACCAGTACGCCAAGCTTCCGGCGGCCCCCGATGCGCTGATAGAGAGTGCGTTCGCCGGGTCCAGGTGTGGCGTTGGGCATCATACTGCAAGAAACGGCTCGTGGGCCTGTAGCGGCGGCACGTGGCGGCACGCGGGGCCGGGTGGAGGCCGGGGGCCGATTCCTACAATGATATGAAGTTTTCGATTCTCCCCCTTGGTCTAGTGGGCGGCGTCCTGTTTGTGGTCATGCTGCTGGCCGGGCCTTCCGGCCTTCAGGCGCAATCCAGCCGGCCCCACAAGAAAGCTCCCGCCGAGGACACCGACGACGCCAGTCCCTCGCCATCGCCATCGGCGTCGCCCGGCAAACGCCGCGCGAAAGATGTCCAGGCTGCCCCGACGCCGACGCCTGCGCCGAAGCCAGCCGCCACTGCGTCCGGCGATGCCAAGCCAGACACCGCTGCTCCGCCCGCCAAGGACAAGGCTAACCCAACGAGCGCAGACGAGGTGGCCCCATCCAAATCGACGGGTGCGGCCCAAAGCGCGGCTGCCGCGAGTGGCGGTGTCAGCGCCCCGGCGGCGACGACTTCCATTGCTCCTTCCGAGATCGAGAACTTCGACGCCCAGCCCGAACCGATCCGCCAGCTCCTCACGGCGGCACTGGACCTTGCCAAGCGCAACCTGACCTACTCCTACGGTTCGGCCGACCCTGCGGCCGGGGGCATGGATTGTTCCGGGACGATCTACTACCTGCTGCGGCAGCGCGGATTCGACGATGTGCCCCGGCAAGCCAGCGAGCAGTATTCCTGGGTCCGCGAGAAATCACGGCTTTACGCCGTCGTGAGCAAGAAGCAGGACACCGCCGAATTGCGCGAGATGCGTCCGGGTGACCTCCTGTTCTGGACTGGCACCTACAACGTGGACCGCGATCCGCCCGTCACCCACACCATGATCTACCTGGGCCGCCGGAAAAAGGACGGCCACCGGTTGATGTTTGGCGCGAGCGACGGCCGCCCCTACGACGGCCAGCGGCGCAATGGGGTCAGCGTGTTCGACTTCAAGATGCCCGCCGCCCGCAGTGGTGACGCCGCCGATGCTGCCACCACCTCCGCGCCGGATCATGCCCCGGATTTCACCGGTTACGGGCCGATCCCCGGAATCGTGGACCTGAGTGACGCCGCGAGCCGGCAAACGTCAGCGGAGCACGCGACACCCACCCCCGCCGCCAAAGATACAGATTCGGCTGACGACACGCCTTCGCCTTCTCCCAAACCGAGGCATCTGCATTCCGGCACGAAGCCGCGCACGTAGGCCGCGGAGTCACTTTCCCTGCACGAACACGCGCACCTTCTCGGTGTCACCCTGCGCCGCCCAGACATGGCGCAGGAAGTCGGCGGGATGCCGCCGGTGCTCACGAAAAAAGTTCCGGTCGCCTGCGCAGTCGAACATCAGGTCGGGGGGCATTTCGCCGCGCAGCTTGGCCTCCGCCTTCTTGATGACCCGCGCCAGCCACGGGATGCCGCCGACGGACCTGTCGTCCTTGGCGGGAAGCTCGCCCATGGAAACCAGTTTCCCCGTAAACTCACCGTGCTGCTCAGCCAGAAAATAGTCCCGGCGGACGGCGTTGATCAACAGGACGGTTTCCCAGTCAGGGTCGCCTTCGTAGCGGACGTGGTCGTCGATGAAATCAAAAAATTCCTGCGCGGTGAGGCCGAGCGTTCCCAGAAAAGCCCGTTCGTTTTCGGTGAAATACTTTCGTGGATCGACCTCGCCGGTCCGATGGCGTTCCAGACCCTGCACGAACAACTGCTTGAGTTCATGGTGCCAGCGATAGTCGCTGTGGTTGAGCGTCTGGGAAGTGGTCATGGTGCGCCAACTTAATGCCGGCCGGGCCAACAATCCAGGTTTGGCGGTGTGCGCGGAGAGGGCATGGCGGTCAACTGTTCCCTGGCGTGGGCACCCGGAGGTCCCCATAATCTCTGCGCTTGACCGGATGGCGGCAGAACCGCGGCGGCAAGTGCGGTCGATTTTCACACCGGCTGCCATGAGCATTGACTGTTGGACAGGTCACTTGCCGGGCAAGCAGCGGAACGAATAACTTTCTCAAAACTAATGGGTTGCAATAAGCATTCTCTTGGAATTCCGGAGCTTGTGAAATTTTTCACAAATAGAACTTGCACGAAAGCGCATCCGGTTCTTTCATAGGGTCCGATTCGTTTTATCGCGCTTTCCCCGAGCGTGTGTTAGTACCCACAAAACCCCTCGGCCATCAGCGCGGAGCTTTGCTGCCCCAAAAAGGGAGCATTGTCCCTGCTGTGCGCGCCTTTGCTCATTACCCGTCGTCATGTTGAATTTCCTGGCACAGATTCCCCTGAATGCCGAGCGTCTGCCGGTTCCCAACTCGTGGGGTTGGTTCGGACTCGTGTTCACGAACTCGATGATCGTGGCGGCCATCGTGGCGGTGCTGGTCCTGTGGTTCGCGCGGCGGGCGACCAAGAATATGGAATTGGTGCCCAACCGTGGCAGCCAGAACGTCTTCGAGATGATCATCGAAGCGTTGTATGACATGCTCGAAGGCATCGTCGGCCGGCACATGGTGGCCAAAACCTTCCCGTTGCTGGCAACGCTGTTCCTCTTCATCCTGACCGCTAATTGGTTTGGCCTGCTGCCGGGTGTGGGCACCGTGGGGTATGGAACTGGCCGTGGTCTGCTGCTGTCGCTCAAAGATCTGGACGCACCGCTGCTGCGCCCGGCCAGCGCGGATTTGAACCTGACATTAGGCATGGCGCTGGTGTTCACGGTCTTCTGGCTGATCTGGAGCTTTCAGGAGCTTGGCGTCGGGGGGTTCATCGGCCACATTTTTGGACCGAAGGGCGACATCAAAGGCGTCCTGAAGTATCCACTGATCCTGCTCTTCGTCTTTGTCGGGCTGATCGAGGTGCTGTCCATCGCTTTCCGGCCCGTGTCGCTTTCCCTGCGGCTCTTCGGGAACGTGTACGCTGGCGAGAACCTGATGCACACGATGTCCACACTGGGGGAAAAGATGGGGATGCCCGGCCCCATTGCCACCGCGATGAGCATTGTGGTGCCGGTGCCGTTCTATTTTCTGGAACTCCTGGTCGGTGTCGTGCAGGCACTGGTGTTTACCCTTCTTTGCGCCGTGTACATCAAACTGACGACCTCGCACGACGAGGGTCACGGCACGGAGCATGCCGCGCATGATGACCACCACGCGGTCGCAGCGGTGGCCGTGCCCACCGCCCACTAATCTTTTCACCCAATTTTCCCGCCGGGACCATCCAAAGAGAGTGGATGGCGGGAACGCAACAACCACCGCAAGCAAACAAGCAGAAAGAGACCAAGTATATGATGATGGATATTCTCCCGCACGTCGTGGCACAGGCTTCGGCTGTCGTCACCGACCCGGCCACCACGACGGCGGCCACCAAGTTCCTCGGGCCGACGTTTGCCCTCGGCGTGGCCGGTCTGGGCAGCGGCATCGGCGTCGGCATGGTCGGCGCGAAAGCCGCCGAAGCCGTGGGCCGCAATCCCGGTGCATTCGGTAACATTCTCGTGATCAGCATCATCGGCATGGCGCTCGCCGAGGCTATCGCCATCTACGCGCTGATCGCGTTCTTCCTGTACCGGTAATCCCGCTTTGCTTGCACGGAGCTGCCGGGCCATCATTGCCCCGGCAGCCTCGACGCAGGCCGACTTTCCCGTTTTCCCTGTCGTTGCCGTTCCATTTGACCGTTCGAGAGCCATGATCCCTTCCGCCTCCATCTTCCTTGCCGAAGAAAGCCTTGCCCAGACTTTCGGCGTCAGTTGGGCTGCATTCATCGCGCAGGTGCTCGCTTTCGTGATCGTGTTGTACGTGTTGAAAACGTATGCGTTCGGCCCGATCATCGCGATCCTTGAGGAACGCCGCCGCCGCATCGCCGAAGGGCAGGCGAACGCCGAGAAGATCAAGGCGCAACTCGCCGAGTCCGAGGTCAAGTACCGCGAGCTGCTCGACCAAGCCAACGGGCAGGCGCAGAAGATGATCAACGATGCCCGCAGCAGCAGTGATGCCCTCGCACAACGCCGCTCGCAGGAAGCCGTCACCGAGGCCGAGCGCATCGTTGCCCGCGCCCGCGAAGCCACCCAGTTGGAGCATGACCGCGTGCTCAGCGAGGTGAAGCGCGAACTCGGCCGCCTGGTCATCGACACGACGGCGAAGGTTACCGGCAAGGTGCTGACTCCTGAAGATCAAGCTCGCCTCGGTGAAGAAACCACCCGTCAGCTCGTCTAATTTTTCCGTTTCGTACCCTCACGTCGCCTGTCGTTTCAAAGGACGCCGTCCCGTCTCCCCGCCGCCATGAAAATCACCAAGGAAGCCCGCAAACTCTCCCGTCAGCTCTTTCGCCTGAGCCTGACCGACAACAGGATCGATCGGGCGAAGGTGTCTTCCCTGGTGCAGTCGTTGATCGCCGAGAAGCCGCGTCATTACCTGGGTGGCCTGGAAGTTTTTCAGCGGTTGCTGCGGCTGGAAATGGCCAAGCGCCACGCGACGATTGAGAGCGCCGCGCCTTTGAGCGAGCAGACAGCATCGTCCGTGGTGTCCAACCTCAAGCAAAAGTACGGCGACAATCTGACGACCGAGTTCAAGGTCAGCCCGGAACTCATCGGCGGCATGCGGATCAAAAT
>CAXTVY010000234.1:0-7266 GCA_964247665.1 uncultured Chthoniobacterales bacterium
GCCCGAGCGGTTCGCCAGGAAGAACTGGAGAGATTGCGCGTTGATGTGCGTGAAAATCTCCCGCCGCATGTCGGCGAGCACTTTCAGGCTGATCCAGGCCACGAGGTAATTGTTGATGTAGTCGAAAAAGCCCCGCACGATCATGACAACCGGGATCGTCGCACAAACGAGCAGGATGCCGTAGGGGCTGCTGGCCAGGTAACCGAAAAAATCACCCAGGTGGGTGGTCAGCCAGTTGTTCCGGACCGCCTTCGCCCCACTGCCCAGGGAACCGGCTCCGTCGAGCACCGCGTGGGTGAGGATGGCGTTGAGCAGGAGCGGGATGCTGGCGTTGAAAAGCGCGTAGCCCAGACCCGCGAGTTCGCCGAGGATGAAGCGCCGTTTGTAGGGCAGCATGTAGCCCCAGAGCTTGCCGAAAAACGTGAGCGTGTCCTTCCAGGCTTCGAGCCGGGTCTCGTCGTCGTCCCCACCGGCGATATCCGCGGCGGCCGAGGCGGCGGAAGGGTTGCGCGGGTCGGCCAGCGGCGCGACCATGGATACAGCCTCGGGTAAAGGAGGCGTGGCGTCGGGTGGAAGTGGGGGGTCGGTCAACATGCGGGCGGGACGGCGATTTGCCTTATACATGCGATGACCGCCCGCGTCGAGATGGCATCGGTGGGCGCGCCGGGGCCGCGCTCGGGGAAGGTTTGCAGGGGCGCGTCGCCGCCGCCCGCGCGCAGAACGCGGGCGTCCGGGTGGCGGGGCCGCCAGTGGAAAGGGTTCGTGGGACCGAAGAGGACCACCTGCGGACGCCGGAACGCGGCGGCGAGGTGCATGGGCCCCGAATCCACGCCCAGGACAAGCGCCGCGCGTGCGAGCACGGCGGCAAGCGTCAGCAAGTCCAGGCGGCCAGAAAAATCGGGCAGGGCGGCAGGAGCCGCCGATGCAGGATGCAGGATGCAGGATGCAGGGTGCGAACGGCTAGTATCACCGAGCGCGGCGTGGACGCGGGCCAGATGTTCGTCCTCGAAGGGATCGTTCTTGCCGCCGGTCAGCACCACGGGCAGGCCGAGTTCACCCTGGCAGGCGCGGATGACCTCCGCCCAGCGTTCCGGGAGCCAGTATTTTTCCGGCCGCGCCGTGCCGGGATGAACGACGACGAAGGGCTGGCCCGGCGGGAGACCCGCGCCAGCGAGCAAAGCGTCAGCGCGGGCGTTGGCTTCGGCGGGCAGTCGCAGGATGGGAGAGGCGGGCTCATCGGTGAAATCGACGGGGATGCCGAGTGCGGCGAGGTGGTCCAGGTAGAGGTCCACCGTATGCCGCGAACGCACGGCGGTGTCCACGACCTCGTTGTAAACCCACCGCCGCCAGGTGCTGCCGCGCAGAAAGGGGCGCGCGACAACCCGGCGCGGCGCGCGGGAGCCGAGTGTCAGCAGCGCCGAGCGGTCGCGGCCCGTGAAGTCGATGGCAGTGTCGAAGCGCGGGCCGGTGAGCACGCCACGCCACAGCGCGCCATTGCCCGTGCGGCGATAGATCAGGGCGGCGTCCACGCTGTCGCCCAATGCCGGGAGGAGCGGGGCGGTCGTTTCGGTCAGGGCGAGCGTGACATGGTGCCCGGCAGCGCGCAGCGCGTGCAGCGCCGGGGTGGTGAGCACGAGGTCGCCGATGCGTTTGAGTTGGAGGGCGAGGATGCGCACGGGACGGCGGCAAACGTGTCAGGTCCCGGGTGGGAAGGCAAAAGGCAAAAGGCGGAGGCGGCGAGATACAGGATGCAGGATGCAGGAGGACAGACTGTTTTGGTGGGGCACGCTTTGTGGTAATTCGTAAGAGGCACGCGCTCCTCTGCCACCTGCCATCCGTCACCTGCATCCTGCCTGCCCGCTCCCAGCGATTCCTTACGGAACATGCATACCATTCGACTCTCCGACGGCACCGCCGTACCTGCCTTGGGCCAGGGCACTTGGAAAATGGGCGAGGACCCGGGCGCACGCCTCTCGGAGGTCGCTGCCCTCCGCGCGGGGATGGATCTGGGCCTGACGCTCATCGACACCGCTGAAATGTACGCCGACGGAGGCTCCGAGGAAGTCGTGGCCGAGGCCATCGCGGGACGGCGCGAGCAAATCTTCCTCGTCACGAAAGTGTATCCGCAGAACGCCACCCGCCAAGGCGTGCCCGCCGCCTGCGAACGCAGCCTGCGGCGGTTGAACACCGACTTCATCGACCTCTACCTGCTCCACTGGCGCGGCCGTACCCCGCTGGCGGAGACCGTCGTGGCATTCGAGAAATTGTGCGCGGAAGGCAAGATCCGCCGCTGGGGCGTGTCCAACTTCGACGTGGTCGATCTGGAGCAACTCGACGGTGCCGTGGCGCATTGCGCCACGGATCAGGTGCTCTACAACCCCGAACATCGCGGCAGCGAGTTCGACCTCATCCCGTGGTGCCAGAAACGGAAGATGCCCATGATGGCCTATTCACCCGTGGGCCAGGGCGGACGGCTCCTGCAAAGCCCGGCGCTGCTGGAGGTCGCGCAACGGCACGGCATCACGCCCGCGCAGGTGGCGATTGCCTGGGCGCTCCGTCAGCCGGGCATGATCGTCATCCCCAAGGCGTCCGACCCGGAGCACGTGCGCGCCAATGCCGCGGCGGCAGAAATCCAGCTTTCGAGCGAAGACCTCGCCACCATCGACCAGACGTTCCCGCCGCCCGCGCGCAAGCAGCCGCTCGGGATGCTGTGAACGGCGTTGATTTTCCCCGCGTGCGTTCTCGGCGGGTCAGCGCCAGCCCCGGTTGCATGGAACTACCCGGCAGCGAGGACAAGCCGAGCCGCTCGTCCGGGCAAACAGGTGCAGCCGCGTCCCGGCGCCGGTGGGCAGAAGCGTCAGACCGCTTCTCCGGCGGCGTGGCCGCTGGCCCACGCCCACTGAAAATTGAACCCGCCGAGCTGGCCCGTGACATCCACGGCTTCGCCGATGAAAAATAGTCCCGGCACCTGGCGCGCCTGCATCGTCTTGCCGTGCAGATCGCAGGTGTCTACCCCGCCCAAAGTGACCTCTGCTTTGGGGTAACCTTCCGTGCCGCCGGGCTGCAGGCTCCAGCGCCGCAGGGTGCGTTCCAGCGCGGCGAGCGCCTTGGGTGAGTATTGCCGCAGGGGACGCGCATTCCCCAACGACCGCGCGAACGCCTGTGCTACCCGCGTCGGCAGCCGTGCGGAGAGCACGCTCGCCAGGGTGGCGCTTTGTCCCTGCGTGTGGGCGTCTGCCAGCCAGTTCTCGTCGGCCGGAGCATCCGGCAGCAGGTCGAAGACGACCTCCGCTGCTGCCGCGGCCCCGGCGGGCAGGTAGGAAGAGATTTGCAGCACGGCTGGACCGCTCAGCCCACGGTGCGTGAACAAGAGGTTTTCGCGGAAGGTCCGCGCACCCTGCGTCCGGGCCAGGCACGGCAGCGCGACGCCGCTGAGTTCCTCGCAGAACTGCCCGGTGTCGCCCTCGAAGGTCAACGGCACCAGCCCGGGGCGCGGCGGCACGATCCGCAGTCCGAATTGCCGCGCGAGGCGGTAAGCCACGTCGCTGCCGCCCAGCTTGGGCCACGACACCCCGCCCGCCGCCACCACCAGCGCCGCCGTGCGGAATTGGCCGCGCGGGGTATCCACCGTGAACGAGCCGTCTGCCTCGCGGGCCACCGTCCGCGCGCCGCAGTCCGTCAACACGCGCACCCCGGCGTCGCGGCACTCCGTGGTGAGCATCCCGACGATCTCGCGCGACGAGCCGTCGCAGAAGAGTTGGCCCAGCTTCTTTTCGTGGTACGCGATCCCGTGCGCCTCCACGAGCGCGACGAAATCCTGCGGCTGGTAGCGCGCCAGTGCCGAGCGGCAGAAGTCCGGCTGGTCAGAGAGGTAATTGTCCGCCGTGGCATGCAGGTTGGTGAAATTGCAGCGGCCCCCGCCAGACACCAGGATTTTCTTACCGGGTCGCTCGGCCCGTTCCAGAACGGCGACGCTCTTCCCGCGCTGCCCGGCCGTCAACGCGCACATCAGCCCGGCGGCTCCTGCCCCCAGCACGAGCACGTCGGTGGTCTGGGCGTCGGACGGTAGGTTCATGTCGGCGGTGGACGATACCCAATGTGATCGTTCCAAACAAATTCGTTTAATGGCGCAATCCGCTTTCAACAGCGTGAGCGTATAGGAAAAGGCTCGGCGGAAAGCCGGGCGGGCAGAGTCAAAATTATGTCACCAATTAGTTCGCTTTGTTTCGACGCGCGGCGCTAGTCTTTCCCTGGAAATGGCGCAGATCTTCCCAGAAGGCAGCAACGCGGTGGTGCGCGCGGTCGTGGTGGGAGTCCCTTTGGCCCTGTGCGCGGTCGTGGCGGCGCTCTACGCGGTGGAATGGTCGCCGTGGGCGACGCGCATGTACGCGCCGATCAGCCAGCCGGTGCCCTTCAGCCACAAGCACCACGTCGGCCAACTGGGCATCGACTGCCGCTACTGCCATACGGGCGTCGAAAAGAGTGCCTACGCGGGCATCCCGCCCACGGAAACGTGCATGACCTGCCACAGTCAGCTTTATACGGACCAGGGGATGCTCGCTCCCGTGCGGCAGAGCCTCGCCGAAGGCCAGCCGATCCGGTGGAACCGGGTGCATGACCTGCCGGACTTCGTGTATTTCAACCACTCGATCCACGTCAACAAGGGCATCGGCTGCACGTCCTGCCACGGGCGCGAGAACGAGATGCAGTTGGTCTGGCAGGACCAGACGCTTTACATGAGCTGGTGTCTCCAGTGCCACCGGCACCCGGAGAAATACATCGCGGACCGTTCCGAGGTGTTCAACCCGTTGCGCGTGGCCGCCAAGGACGATCCGGCCAAGGGGCTGGACTGGGCGAAGAAGCTCGTGAAGGATTACCACGTCCAGTCGTCGGGGGTACTGACGGATTGCTACACCTGCCACCGTTGAGCCTCCCTTTTCCCCGATGAGCGACCATTCCGCCGGAACCCCCTGCCACTGCGGCGCGAGCGAGCCGTGCCAGCCCCCGCGGCTGGACCTGGCGGCATTGCGCACGAAGCTCGCGGCGGAAGGCGGCCAGAAATATTGGCGCAGCCTGGAAGCGGCGGCGGAAACGCCGGAGTTCCAGCAATGGGTGCAGCGGGAATTTCCCGCCGGGTCGAGCGAGTGGACCGACGGCCAGAGCCGCCGCCAGTTCCTCAAGATCATGGCGGCGTCCATCGGCCTCGCCGGGTTGGCCGCGTGCACGCGCCAGCCGCAAGAGAAAATCCTGCCCTACGTCAAGCAGC
This sequence comes from uncultured Chthoniobacterales bacterium, assembly GCA_964247665.1. GTDB lineage: Bacteria > Verrucomicrobiota > Verrucomicrobiia > Chthoniobacterales > SZAS-18 > CAHJWO01. The sequence goes on from CAXTVY010000234.1 coordinate 5,267, forward strand.
CCGAGGAGTTGATCCCCGGCATCGGCCAAGTGTACGCCACGGCGATGACCCTGGGGGGCTACGCGACGGGCCTGCTCGTGGAAAGCCACGAGGGCCGCCCGACCAAGATCGAGGGCAACCCGGATCACCCGATGAGCCTCGGCGCGGCAAACGTGTTCCATCAGGCGAGCGTGCTGGAGTTGTACGATCCCGACCGCACGCGCACCGTGCTGCGCTCGGGCGAGACGAGCAGTTGGGAGGAGTTCCTGGCCGACCTCGTGCCCGCCTTGCAGGAGCAGGCGGCCAAAGGTGGCGCGGGCCTGCGCCTGTTGACGGAGAACATCACGTCGCCCACGCTGCTCGCGCAGATCGCCGACCTGCTCAAGAAGTATCCGCAGGCGAAGTGGCATCGCTACGAGCCATGGAGCCACGACAACGCCGTCGAGGCCGGGCCGGGCGTGCCTCACCACGATTTTTCCAAGGCCAAGGTCATCGTCGCACTGGATAGCGACTTTCTCTTCAGCCACCCGGCCAGCCTGGCCTATGCCCGGCAGTTCGCCCGGGGCCGGACAGCGGGCGAGGGGATGAGCCGCCTCTACGTGGCCGAACCGACACCGACGATCACGGGCACGATGGCCGATAACCGTCTGGCGTGTGGGGCGGGGGACATCGTGGGGTTGGCGACCGCGTTGCTGAGCGCTCCGGGGCCTCACGATGGATCGACGGCGAAGATCAAAGCGCCAGACGGAACGACAGACGCAGGAGGCGCGGGAAAGTCGGCGGAGCTTTGGCTCAATTCGGTGCTGCACGACTTGCAGAATGCACGCGGGTCCAGCCTCGTGATCGCGGGTGAGGGGCAGCCGCCGCAGGTGCATCAACTGGCGTCGCGGATCAATCAGGTACTCGGCAACGTCGGCCGGACGGTGACGTACCGTCAATCGGTGGAAGCTCCGGCCAATTCGCTCGTGGAACTGACGGACGCCATGCACGCCGGGCAGGTCGATCTGCTCGTGCAGATTGGCGGCAACCCGGCCTACGACGCACCGGCCAACCTGGATTTTGCCGGGGCGATGGGCAAGGTCAAACGCCACGTGCTCCACGGGCTGTTTTACAACGAAACCGCCCAGCTTTCCCAGTGGCATTTGCCCCTGGCGCACTACCTTGAATCCTGGGGCGATGCCGTGGCTTTCGACGGCACGCCGTCCATCGTGCAGCCCTTGATCGAGCCGCTCTACGAGGGGCGCACCGCCCACCAGTTGCTCGACGCCCTCGTCTTCGAGCAAACCACCCGCAGCGCCTACGATATCGTGCGCGGACACTGGCAGGGCACCCAGACCGGCATGGACGCGGAGAAATCGTGGCGCAAGATGGTCCACGAGGGTCTCGGGTCTGCCCCCGCCACGCCGGTGGCTGACCTCCCGCCCGTCGAAAACCATCCGGGAAAAGCGGGACTGGCCAGTCAAGACGCCGGGACTGGTCCGCATGAGATTATCTTCAAGCCCGACCCCACTGTTTGGGATGGCCGCTTCAGCAACAACGGCTGGTTGCAGGAATTGCCCAAGCCTATCACGAAGCTCACCTGGGACAACGCCGCGCTCGTCAGCCCGAAGCTGGCCCAACACTACGGGCTCCAGAACGAGGACGTGGTTGAACTCACATTCAAGGGCCGCTCGGTCCACGCGCCCGTGTGGATCATGCCCGGGCAGGCGGAGAACTCCGTCACGCTCCACCTTGGTTACGGCCGCACGGCGGCGGGCCGGGTCGGGAACGGACAGGGGGTCAACGCCTACGCCCTGCGGACCAGCGATGCGATGGGCTTCGGCTCGGGCCTGGAATTAAAGAAGGTCGAGGGCAAGATATGGCGGCTCGCCGCGGCGCAAGCACACTTCAGCCTCGCGGGACGCGACGTGTACCGCACCGGTACGCTCGCGGAATTCCGCGACGATCCCGCGTTCGCGCCCGACGAAAGCAAGGGCGAGGACCCCAAAGCGGACGACACGCTCTACCCACCCGACCACACC
>CAXTVY010000235.1:0-7199 GCA_964247665.1 uncultured Chthoniobacterales bacterium
AGCCACTGCCGCAATCCGAATTCTCCGAGCACGTTGTCGTTGATGGGCTGTGCATTTAGCACCCCAACCTCTCCGAAATCCACCGGGACCGGCTCCTCGCGCGGCGCGGCAAGGAACCGCTCCGGGTGCAGGATTTGAGCGGTGGACGATGGGGGTTTTTCAAACGCTCGCGCCAATGCTGGCCACCCTCCTTGCAGGTAGAGCAATTGACAAAATTCCTGTCCCCGCAAGTAGGGAAACAAGAGCGTTTCGCGCAAGAATCGCGGGGCGGTCGCCAATTGCCGCACGTCCGTGGTCATCGCCGTGGCGAGGCTTTCGCGCACCGCGTCGCCGGTTAGATTTCCGAGCATGTAACGATTCATCACCAGGGTGGCGTCGCCTTCGACCAGCGCGCTCGCGGCCAGTGCCCGGTCGTCGTTGCCTTTCGCTTCCAGCGGCAGGCGATCCAGGTGAAAGTGCTGATCCTCCAGCGCGTGGGTTAACTCGTGCGCCATGATGACGCGGTTCTGGGAGTTGGCGAGGGATTGTCCACTAAAGGTAAACAGTTCCCGGGTGTGTTGATCATAAAATGCGCCGACCTGCTCGCCCAGCAGAGCGAGGTAGGTCTTCTTCACATCCAGGCCGCGCGGGATCAACCCGAGGGCAGCCAGAGCGATGCCGGTACGGTCGAACTCCGTGTCGGGCACCTGCTGGCTGAGTTTCTGGCGCAGGACGGCCGGCAAATCAGAGCGAGGAATTTCCCGGTAAACGACCGGTGTGAGGAAACCAAGGCTCCTTAGCCGGGTCACCGCACGCTCGATCTCGGCGCGGCCGTTGCGGGTGACCTCGGCATCGGTCCGGCGCTGCTCATCGGCCAGCATCCCTTGCAACCGCCGATTTTCCGCTTCCACGAATGCCAGGCGCAGGCGCAGGAAAGGGACGGTTTGCAACGATTGATGGTCCTGCCACCAACCGGCCCAGCCGACCGCCGCGAGGCTGCCCACTGCGAGCAGCAAGGCAACAATGATCCGGTGGCGCATCGTGGGTGCATGTTACCACGGATGCACAGCCACAAAAAGCGGCACCCGCCTGCACGCCGCCGCTCCATAATAGAAGGCGCAGATCGGGCGTTGCATCCGCGGCCGGTCGGGAAAATGGTGGCGGTATGATCTGGCACACCGCGCGGGGCACACTCGACCTGGAAAACCGCGGGGTGATCATGGGCATCTTAAACGTCACCCCCGACTCGTTTTCCGACGGCGGACTGTTCTTCGACACTGACCGGGCGGTCGCACACGCCATCCGCATGTGCGAGGAAGGTGCCGGCATCATCGACATCGGCGGCGAATCCACGCGCCCGGGGGCGGCAGCCATCACGGCAAGCGAGGAAAGGCGGCGGGTGGTTCCAACGGTGGAAGGCCTGCTTGCACGGGTGCCGGGCTGTCTCGTCTCCATCGACACTTCAAAAGCCGAGGTCGCGCGGGCTGCCTTGCAATCCGGGGCGGCCATCATCAACGATGTCACGTCGCTCCAGGGGGACGCTGCCATGGGCCAGGTGGCCGCCGAAACGCAGGCCGGGGTCGTGCTCATGCACATGCAGGGCACCCCGTTGACCATGCAGCGCGAGCCATTTTACCATGACGTGCTCGGCGAGGTGCGCACGGCCCTGCGCGAACGGATGCAGGCGGCGCAGGCCCAGGGCATCGAAGCTCGTTGTCTGGCGTTCGACCCGGGCATCGGTTTCGGCAAAACCTTTGAGCACAACCTGACTTTGCTACGGCGTCTCCCGGAGCTTCGGATCGATCAACGGCCCCTGGTCGTCGGAGTTTCGAGGAAATCGTTTTTGGGGAAGATCACCGGCACCGCCTCCCTGCCCGACCGGCTCTGGTCCACGGTGGCCCTGACTGCCTTGCTCCGTGACCGTGGGGCGCGGGTTTTCCGCGTGCACGACGTGCGCGAAAACGTGGCGGCACTGCAAGCAGCCGAAGCGGTACTTGGCAGGGAAGGATGATTCTGGCAAATTCCCCCTTCCCCGCCGGTCCGCTTCCGGCCGCGACCTTGCCATGCCCCCACCCGTTTTCCGTTTCCTAGAGCAGCAGTGGAACTCCGTGCTCGAGATCCTGCAATGGAACTCGATCCTCGAGATCTTGCTCATGGCAACCGGTCTGTATTACACTTACCTGTATTTCAGAGGCACGCGCGGAGCCCGGGTGCTCACCGGTCTGGCGTTGTTCCTCGTCACGTTGATGCTCCTGAGCGTGGCGCTGAACCTGGTCGTCATCCGCTACCTGATCGGACGTTACTCGGTTTTCCTGGTCGTAGCGCTGGTGGTGATTTTCCAGCCCGAGTTGCGCCGTGCCTTTGCGGAACTGGGCAGCCAGTCGTTTTTCTCCACCAGCAAGCAGGACAAGCAGACGCTCGATCTGGTCTGTGAATGCGTCTTCGAACTCGCCCACAAGCACTTCGGCGCGCTGATCGCCATCGAGCGCGACATCGGCCTGCGCTCCTACGCGGAAACCGGGGTGGATGTGAACGCGGTGTTTTCCAACGAGCTGCTGCAAACGATTTTTCACCCCAAGACGGCCCTGCACGACGGTGGGGTGATCCTGCGCGACAACCAGATCGTCGCGGCAGCGTGCATCTTTCCCGTCAGCCAGCGCGAAAGCCTGGATCGCTCCTACGGCTTGCGGCATCGCGCGGGTCTGGGGTTAACCGAGGAAACGGATGCCGTCGCGGTCGTCGTCAGCGAGGAAACCGGTAGCGTTTCCTTGTGCTTCGGCCAGAAAATACAACGTGGATTATCTCTTGGAGAATTGCGCCGCCAGCTCGGCCAGATCGTTCTATTCGAGAAGGAAACGCGTCCAAACGTCCCCGTGGCCGAGCACGTTGAGAGCGGACGTCCAGATGCCCGGAACGTGGTTTGAACCGGCCGACGCGTGCCTTGAAGATCTATGCTGTTGCGTGCCTCCCTCTTTTTTCACAACTGGAAAGCCAAGCTCGGCTCGCTGGCCCTTGCCACCGTTTTGTGGCTCGTGATCCGTCACAGCGTCAACTACGGGCCCAGCCAGCCGACGCCTCCTGTGCCCGCCACGCCCGAAGCGCTTCCGAGGGAATGATCCGCCCCGCCGTCCCGCCAAGGCTTGCTTTTTCCAGTGTCCGGGTAGACAACCGACCACCACATTCCAGCCCCACAAGATGCCCATGAACGTTTCCGACGTGCCTTCTCCTTCCTCTCCTGACACCGGTCCCAAAAAGCGACGAATTTTTGGAACCGATGGTGTGCGCGGCATGGCGAACGTCGAGCCGGTAACCGCGGAGACCGCGCTCAAGCTGGGCCGCGCCGCCGCCCACGTCATCACCCAACTCGGCCGGGGCCACGGCCGGGCCAACGTGCGTCCGACCATCGCCTTGGGCAAGGACACGCGGCAGAGCGGCTACATGCTGGAGGACGCGCTGGCGGCGGGTCTCATGTCGCTGGGCGTCGATGTTTTGCAGCTCGGGCCTTTGCCGACGCCCGGGGTCGCGTACATCACGCGTTCGCTGCGCTGCGACGCGGGGATCGTGCTGACGGCATCCCACAACTCTTACGAGGACAACGGCATCAAATTTTTCCGTCATGACGGGTACAAGCTGGAGGATGAAGTCGAGCGGCAGATCGAGGATTTGGTGTTCAGCGGCGAGATTGAAAACATTCGTCCGACTGCCGGCAACATCGGTCGCGCAAAGCGGATTGACGATGCCTTGGGACGTTACGTGGAGTTTGCCAAGGCGAGCTTGCCGCGCAAACTCACCCTGGAAAAACTGCGCATCGCCGTGGATGTGGCCAATGGAGCCGGCTACAAATCCACGCCCTGCATTCTGCGGGAACTCGGGGCCGACGTGTACACCTTCCACAACAATCCGGATGGCACGAACATCAACCGCGATTGCGGCAGCACGTACCCGGAGGAAATCCAGTTGCTCGTGCGCCAGACGGGCGCGCAGGTCGGCATCACTCACGACGGCGACGCCGACCGCGTGCTGCTCTGCGATGAGAACGGTGAACTCGTGGACGGCGACGAAGTGATGGCCATTGCCGCGCGCGAATTCCTGCGCCAGGGACGGCTGGCCAAGGACACGCTGGCGGCGACCGTGATGAGCAACTATGGCCTGGAGGAATCGCTCGCGGAACGCGGCGGGCGGGTGGTTCGCACGCAGGTTGGCGACCGCTACGTGCTGGAAGAGATGGTCAAATCCGGGTTGAACCTGGGCGGCGAGCAGAGCGGCCACATGATCTTCCGCGATTTTACCACCACGGGTGACGGCATCATCACCGCTCTTCAAATCCTCCAGATCATGCTGGACACGGGCAAGCCGCTCAGCGAACTCAAACGCTGCCTCGTCAAATATCCGCAGGCGCAACGCAGTCTGAAGGTCTTGCGTAAGCCCCCGCTGGATGGACTGGCCGGGGTGACGCGACTCATGATGGAGACCGAGCAAGCCCTGGCAGGAAAAGGGCGCGTCCTGCTACGCTACTCCGGGACGGAACCCAAGGTCAGGTTGCTCGTGGAGGGCCGGGACCAAGTGATGATCGAGAGACAAGCGGATCGGATCGCCGAAAGTCTCACGGCAAGCATTGGTGCGTGACCGATCTTCGTCGGCGAAGGTCGGCGTGACCGGAGAGTCCGGCCTAACCGCGCCGGGCGAAGATTTTTGCCTCGCGCGCCGCGTCGGTCATGTCGGACAGATCTTTGAGCGTCGCTTCCTGGCGCTTGATCAGGTCATCGTTCGCAGTCTGCAACGCCTGGATCGCAGTCAAAGGGTCGGCGGGCGGAGGCAGTGCCTGCGATTGCAAGCGGTTGGAAGGTAGCGCGCAAACCAGCAGCGCGACCAAGAGCAGCAGAAAATAGGAAGTGGTTTTCATGGGAAATCGTGGGGCCGGACTGGCGAATCAGCGGCGGCTACCGGCGCGACCAGCAAAAATCTTCGTCTGGCGAATTTCTTCTTTCAGGAGCGCTGTTTGCGCTTCAATTTTGGTTTGATTGGCGGCTAACTGGTCCTGCTGCGTCTTGAGTTTAGTCAGCAGGGGCGTCAGCGCAGTGTTAGGCGTCGTGGCGGCGGGGGCTTGCGAATGGACCGAGGGAGTAGTCAACCACGCGCCAAATACCACCACGCAAAAAGTAGCGGTGAGCACAGCGTGACGGCCAGGAACGAGAACGGAGGGCATTTTTTTCATCGCGGAAATCAGAGACGGATCTCCTAGCAGCAGAAAACGTTCCAAAACAGAAAATAATTCGTTTTTCGCTTGCCCCATCTGTGAACCTTGCTCATTCTTGCTGACGTATGGCAAGCCCCGGAATGCAGCAGACGCAGAACCTGTCGATGCAACAGGTCCTGGCCCCGCAGTTGCAGCAAAGCCTGGTGATTCTCCAGGCTCCCATGCTGGAACTGCGAAACATCGTCCAGCAGGAACTTCAAACGAACCCGGTGCTCGAGGAGGAAGTCCCCGAAACACCACAGGAAGAGCCCAACCAGCAGACCGACGATTTCCAGGAAGAATTCAACCAGTTGGCCAAGCTGGACGAGGAGTGGCGCGAGTACATGTCGCAAAACAGCAGCTACAACGGCCGCAGCGACGAGGACGAGGAGAGGCGGCAGTTCTTCTTCGACTCCATCGCAAACCAGGAAACGCTCCAACAGCACCTCATCGGCCAGCTCAACGGGGCAGAACTCGGGAAAAACGATCAACGCCTCGCGGAACTCATCATCGGCAACATCGATGACAATGGTTTTTTGCAGACGAGCCCGGATGAAATGAGTGCCAACACCGGTGTGGCGGTGGCGGACCTGCGGCGGCTGCTAGAGGTGATCCAAGCGTTTCACCCGGTCGGAGTTGGTGCCGTCGATTTGCGGGAGTGCCTCCTGATCCAACTCCGGCGCTTGGGCAAGGAGAACTCGCTCGAATACCAGATCATCAGCAAGCATTTGGATGAACTCGGCAAGCGCCGCTTCCCGGAGATTGCCCGCCGTCTTGGGGTGACCGTCGACCAGATCCAGCAGGCGGCGTATTCCATCGCCACGTTGGACCCGAAGCCGGGCGCGATCTTTGCGCCGGACCCGAACAACTACGTGCTGCCCGATGTCAACGTTGAGAAAATTGGCGACACCTACACGGTGATGCTGAACGGCGAGCAGATCCCGCATCTGCGTATCTCCAACGCCTACAAAGACCTCATGTCCCAAAACGACAGCGGTGGAGAAGTGAAGGATTACATCCGCGACAAAATTCGCAGCGGCAAGTTCCTCATCAAGAGCATCCACCAACGCCAACAAACGATTTCGAACATCGCCAACCAGATCGTCAGCCGACAGGAGGAATTTTTGGAAAACGGGACTGCGTTCCTCCGCCCGATGACGATGGTGCAGATTGCTGAAGCCGTGGGGGTGCACGAAACGACGGTCAGCCGCGCAATTTCCGGCAAGTACATCTCCACGCCGCAAGGTGTCTTCGAGATGCGGTATTTCTTCACCCCGGGGTATCAGACCGCCACGGGCGAGTCGATGAGCAACACCAGCGTGAAGGAAGCCATTCTGGACCTCATCAAATCCGAAAGTGCGATCAATCCTCTCAGCGACAAGGACATCGTTTCGATCCTCAGCGAACGCGGCATCCCCATCGCGCGACGCACCGTGGCAAAGTACCGCAACGAGCTGAACATTCTGCCCAGCAACATGCGCAAGCAGTACTGAAGCGGTAACAAGCACCACGTTGGGAGCGAAACGGCAAAAGTCGATCGGCGGCTGACCGCGTGTTCTCTCAACCGCAGATGCCGATCAGCCAGGCGAGCACTGTAAAAATTCTTTACAGTCCAGGGCGAATTTTTTAAAACGTTTCGCGGGCGGCTGTGTCTGTATTGCTCTGGCGCGCACCCTGCCGCCTGTGCCTGATGACGACCCCTGCCCATTTTTCCCCGGTCAGCGACAATGGCAGCGAAACGAAAGTGCCATGGGACAGGATCGAGCGTTTCGTCGGACAATTGACCCACGACGTTCGCAACGGGCTCAACGCGCTGGAACTCCAATTAACATTCCTGGGCGAGATTTCTACCGACCCTGAAGCTATTGACGAGGTCAAACGCATCCGGGGAACGCTTTCGGACATCACCCGGCAGTTGCAAGCCGTCAGAATATCCACCGGCACGATTTCCCTGCACCGCTTCGAGTACCCAGCCAAGGAGTTC
>CAXTVY010000236.1:0-7096 GCA_964247665.1 uncultured Chthoniobacterales bacterium
CATCCAGGTAGATCGACTGGCGTTGATCATCGTCAGTCAGGTCGATGAGATTAGCGTCAACAAGCAGCAGCTTTCGCCGCCACACCGTATCTTCCGGTTGCAGCAGTTCGATGCACAGGTCGAGTTCGAGGAAGCCGGACTCGCGGAGTTCTTCCAGAACTCGGTCAACCTGCTCAAATGCGGCATCAGCGCGGAAAAACTTGCCAGCATCGAACGCATCAGCACCGAGCAGGTGCAGCTTTATTTTTACAAGCTCAGCATTCTCGGTTTGGTGGCTCCTGCCCGGCGCGACGATCTCTGGGCGCAGCTGGACGCCGTGTTGGAAACGAAAAGCACGCCGCTCCGGCTCAGTGGCGATGGCCACGGCACCGACGGAACGCAGTCAGCGGACAAGACATCCCCCCATTGGCGGCCCAATCAATCGCAGGCAGGGGCCGCCGCAGTGAACCAACAGCGTTCGGTCGCTCATCTCATCCGTCGCAGCGGAATCAGACGAAGCACCAAGCCAGAGAAATAGACGACCTTTTATTAGAGTTGAACCCCCAAGGCGGCACGCCGCCGGCGTCGGACGATGGCCCACGTAGCAATTGCCACGAGGTATAGGCCGATAGAAATGATCGACATCCACTTTCCGGTCACGAAGGCTGCGGGGCGGTATTCGAGCAGGATTTTGTGGTGGCCGGAGGCAAGCGGAACCGCGCGCAGGCAGTAGTCTGCTGGCATCACCTGGTAGCGGGATTGGGCAGAGGTATGGTTTGAACCGGTTGGCAAGAGAGAGCGTGCCTGCCAGCCGTCGGAATAAGTATCGGTGATCAACAGAATTGCCGACGCCGTCAGGTCGGCTTCGATGGTCAATGTATCGGTCGTTTCGCCGACCAGTTTGATCTGTCCGGCCGGCGTGTCCCCCATTGGTGCGGGTGCTGGCACCGTTTCCAACACCACCTCTCGCACGGGGTCGAAGCCAGGAGCAAACACGTCGTCGAGTTCTTCGTTTCTGTCCGGGACGACCCGCGCCTGCGCGACGAGGAAAAGCCGGGGAGCAGCCGCGTTCGCGGATTCCTCGGCAGCCTGGGTCTCACCGCCTGATGCCGGGATGCGGTAACGGCAGCGTAGCAACGTCGCCATCACTGGCGGAAAGTTCACGAGCTTCATCGTCTCGCTGGCTTCGTCTGGGTCGCGGTCCTGCGATTCGGCCATCCACTCGGCGTAGCGGCGCAACACGCCGGGATCGTACCCCCACAGATCATAAGCGCCGAAGCTCATCGCCAGATTGTGGTTGTGTGCGTTGTCGAGGCGGAAGCCCTCTCGTGCACTCGCGGTGAGCCATCCCGTCTCTGGAGGATTCAACGCGTCTTGCAGGCGAAAGGAATCCAGCGTGGTGTGGGCGAAGCACAACAACTCGGCGACGGCGAGCGCGGGCACGAGGGTGATCGCCCGTGGATGTCGGCGTGCGGCGAGGAGGATGGCTGCCAGCGTGAGCAATGTGCCCCCGGCCAAACGCATCTGGCGGGAAGCCTGGCGAGCCGCTCTTCGGACGAAATCGGGGTTGGCGACCTGCTCACCGGCCAAAAATTGTTCGTTTGTCGCGGAAAGAGCATGGAGCCAGGTGTTCCAAGGCTCGGGTGCTGACGTGGAAACCGTGCGGGTGGACGAATGCACCCAGACCGCCGCGACACAGAGCAGGGTGCCCACCGCAAGCGCACCAAAGCCCGGGCGCGAGCTGGCCACCCCCCTGCGCAACAAGCCATCGCAACCGTGGGCTGCCACCACGACAAGTAGCATCACGGCGGGATAGGTGAGTTTCGACCATCCTCGGAACCGGTTGAAGCCCGGTGCGTGGTGGTACAATCCATCGAACAGTGGGGTGTATGACCCCAGGGCCAGCACGAGCAGGATCGCCGCGACGCCAGCGCAGCTCCACACCTGTCGCCGAGGTCCTTTCGCTAAGCCGTAAATGGTCATCCACAGTCCACTCACGCTGAAAAAGAGACACATCTCCCAGAGGAACCAGCGTCCCCAGTAAGCATGGGCGGTCAAGTCGCCGAAGAAGTTCGGGATCAGCAGGGTGAGAAAATTCTCGGGCGGAAACGAGAAGATCGCCGCGAACCCCGGCTGTGTCCCATGATTGCGCACCGACTCACCCGCCGCGTGGATGCCCTCGAAGACTTGCACGGCGCTCAGGGCAACTCCCGCCAGCGCGAGCGCCGCCAACCCTGCCGCGACGCGCAAACGCCCTTTCGCCACCGCCAACGGTACGGCACAGTACAACCCGGCTGCCACACCCGTGTAGAAGACATATTGCGGATGCCCCGCGAGGATCTGCATGGCCACCGCTGCCGCGCCCACGAACAGCCACCCCACGGTGCGGCGTTGCAGCCAGCCATCAATGGCCAGGAAGATGAATGGACCCCACGTCATCGTGCACAGGTTCGACAGGTGACCGGCATAGATGTGCGGGAAGAACGGACCCGAAAACATGAACGCCGCGCCCGCGAAAATCGTTGCCAACGGATGCAGCGCGCGCACACGCATCCACAGGGACATTCCCAGGCCTGCGAGAAAAACGTGCAGGGCGATCCCGGTGTTGACTGCCACGGCGAGCGGCAGACAAAGATAGAGCCAGTTCGGCGGATAGAGCAGCGCGGACTGGAAGCCGCCGAAAAACGGGGTGCCGCCGTAGATGTGAGGGTTCCAGAGCGCCAGGTGACCTGCCCGTAATTCATCGAACCCGAACTTGCGCCAATGGATGAATTGCAGCGCCAGATCCCGCTCGGCGTTGGAGAAAACGCGCGCGCCGTTAAAGAGTGTCGGTCCCAGGGCGGCCACCGTCAGCACGAGCAGGAAGGCTGCTGCCGCCGCCGCTCCCGGCCCACGATCCAGGAGGGCTTCCACCCGCGAAAGGAGCGGGGAGCGAACGGACGACCGGCTGGGAGGATCCGCCGGGCTGGTCATCGTTCAATGGGCCGCCGCCAGGACGGCGTTCGCGGGAGAGCAGCTTGCCTGCCGCCGCAGAAAAGCCGCACGCGCTGCCGCGAAGACTTCATCCACCGTGATCTGCTGCATGCAAAGATTATTGCGGCACGCCGACTGCCGGTTGTTGTAAGCGTTGACGCATGGGCTGCACGCGATGCCACGCCAGATCGCCACGTTGCGGTCGGTGCGCGCCCCGAAAAGCCGGGGTGTCTCGGGGCCAAAGAGCGTGACGACGTTGATCGGCGTCAACGAGGCGAAATGCGCGGGCCCGCTGTCGTTCGTCACCAGGACCTCTGCCAGCGTATAAAGCACGAGCAACTGGCGCAACGTCGTCTTACCCGCTACCGAGAAGCAACGGTCCGAGCCGATTTGCACAACCAGCGCATCAGCCGCCGCCGCCTCGCCCGGCGCGCCGGTCATCAGGACGCGCGCGGTGGGAATCGCTTCCAACAGGAGCCGTGCCAGTTCGACGTACCGCTCGGGAGCCCAACGGCGCAGGGGCAGCAGGTCGCTGGCGTTAGCGTTGAGGAGGATCAGCGGTGCCGTTTTCCCGTCGTCCCCGGCCTCGTGCCGCACGATGGCACGCACGGCGTCCACTTCGGCGGGGAGGGGACGAAAGATGGCTTCTTCGCCGTCCACGGTGGGTGGCAGCAAGCCAAACGTGGGAAGTTGCGCCGGATCGATCCGCAAAGACTCGACCATTTGCGCGAAAATCTGGCTCGTGTGCAGGTACGGGTTGTAAAGCAGACGGTGGGTCATCAGGTCGCCGCGATAGGGACCCTCACCGAAAAAAGTGTGGAAGCCCACCCGGCGGCGCGCGGCAGTCAGGAAGGTAAAGGCCGCGGAAGAGCGCGCGAAGAACTCCAGGTCAATGGCGGCTTCAAACCGCATTCGGCGGATCTGCCCGAGAATTTTCCATGTGCTCCGCACGAGCGTGCTCAGGCTATTCGCCTGGATCGTAAACACGTTCTCGCGCGGGATGAGGTCAAGCAGGTCCAGGATGAAACGATTCTCCGCGAACACCACGAAATACACGTTTTCGCGGCCGACCAGCGCCACCGCCCGTTTGATGGCTCCGTGCGCCAGGACGGTCGAACCCTGTTCGGCCAGCTTGATGAACAGGAGTCTGCCAACGGGGACTCCGGCCGGAGGGAACGCGCGGCCGAAAACCTGCCGCAGTTTCGTAAAGAGATAGCAGGCGGGAATCCCTAGCAGCCGGTCGATCTTCTGGAGCTTGGTAGTAGCGAGGGTGCCCGGAGACGACATGGAGGCTAGAGCACAGTTTCGACGAAACGTTGGGGATCAAACGGCTCGAAAGCATCGATCTGCTCGCCAGTACCGATGAACCGCGTCGGGATGCCGAGTTCGTTTTGGATGGCGACGAGGATACCGCCTTTGCCGCTGCCGTCCAGCTTCGTGACGATCAAACCCGTGAGCCCCACGGCAGCATGGAATTCCTTGGCCTGCACCAGCGCGTTGGAGCCCGTTGTGGCGTCCACCACCAGCAGCCGCTCGTGCGGGGCCTCCGGGTCCTGCTTGGCCAGCGTGCGGTTGATCTTGATCAGTTCATTCATCAAGCCCTGGCGATTGTGGAGGCGGCCGGCGGTGTCGCAGATCAGGAACTCGACGTTCTTCTTGTCGGCCACGCCATAGGCATCGTAGCACAGCGCGGCAGGGTCGCTGTTGTACTGGCCCCGGATCATCTCGACCCCCAGCCGTTCACTCCAGATGGCGAGTTGTTCGATGGCTGCTGCCCGGAACGTGTCTGCCGCCGCCAGCAACACCCCGTAGCGATTGCTCTTGAAATAGTGCGCTAGCTTGGCGGTGGAAGTCGTCTTGCCCGTGCCGTTGACGCCAACGATCAGGATCGCCTTGGGTTTGTTTGGGAATGGCCGGATGGGCGGATTCGCCGAAGGCAGCAGGCGCAGAATCGCCGCGCGCGTCACTTCCACTACCTCGTTGGCGGTGACCGCGTGGGTCTGGCTCTGCGCCTGGAGCGTCTGGAGGATTTGCAGCGCGAGCGGCACGCCGAGATCCGCGCGGATGAGGGTTTCCTCCAGTTCGTCCCAATCCACCGGACGCCCGGCAAACTTTTGCAGCAGAGACTTGAAAAAACCGTTAGCCACCGCGGAGAGTGTTCCCAAAGTAGAAGCAGGCCGCAAGCTCTAGGCGAAAAAACTTTCGCCACGCTCGCCGCCCGGGCCAGTCAGGCTGCTTCGGGCTGAGCCCCGTCGCCGGTGGACGGGAAAAGACGGGTGTTGGGCGGGGCCGCCTTGGGTTCCGACGCCGTGCGGAGCGGACGCGTCAGGTCAAGCTTGACCCGGTCCAGGATGCCGTTGACGAACCGGCTGCTTTCCTCGCTGCCGAAGCGTTTCGCAATCTCGATGGCCTCGTTGATGGAGACGACGGGCGGGATATCATCGCGGTGCAACATCTCGTAAATGGCTAACCGGAGGATGTTGCGGTCCACGACCGCGAGCCGGCCCAGTTCATAGTTCTCGGCGTAGCGGGAAATACGCTCATCTGTTTCGACGCGGTTTTTCAGGACGCCTTCGACGAGGTTGAGCGCGAAATCGCGGATCGGCTTGGTGGCTGGACGCAAGTCCCAAAACTCGCTGGCCTCCGCCGTGCCGGAGCCCTGGTTGAGATCACAGAAGACGAGGAACTGCACGGCCGCTTCGCGGCCTTCACGACGTTTACCCATGGGACGAACCGGAACGGAAGTTTAGGCGCGGAGCTGGTCGATCAAGTCGGCCATCTTGATGGCAGCGCGAGCTGCCTCGGTGCCGCGGTTGTATTTGGCCTCCAAGCACCGGACTTTCGCCTGCTCCTCGTCCTTACAGGTGAGCACCTGATGGATGATTGGAATCCGGTTTGTCAGCGCGATCTGCTGGAGGGCATCGGTCACGGTGCGGCCCAGCAGCTCGCCATGATTGGTATCGCCATGGATGATGACACCCAGTGCAATGACCACATTGATTTCATGCTCGGCGCGGGCGGCCAGTTCCTGCACGATCAGCGGAATCTCGAATGCCCCCGGCACTTGATGCAAGATGAGCCGGGAATTGGGGATTGCGGTCATCAGCTCGGTGGCGGCGTGGTCCACCAGCCCCTGCACAAAGTCGGGGTTATATTGGCTGGCAACCAGGGCAAAGGTGCGCCGGGCTCCACCGAGCACCCGGGGACCGCCTACTCTGAGCTTAAGCATGGCACGAATTGTGAACTGCTGGCGCGAACACGGCAAGAGGCAAGACGGGAGGTAATTGCCCCAGGGTTCCCGAAACAGCAGGGTTAGGAAGATGAACGCACCGCGTCCCTAAAGCAAGTGACCGAGCTTGAGTTTTTTGGTGCTGAGGTATTTTTCGTTGTGCGGGTTGGAGGCCGTGCGGATCGGCACCTGCTCGACCATTTCAAGCCCGTAACCCTCCAGGCCGATGACTTTGCGCGGGTTGTTGGTCATGAAACGAAATTTACCTACCCCCACGTCCAGCAGGATTTGCGCGCCGAGGCCGTAGTCCCGCAGGTCGGGCGCGAAGCCCAGCCGGGCGTTAGCCTCCACGGTGTCCAACCCCTCCTCTTGCAACTTGTACGCATGAATCTTGGCCGCGAGCCCGATCCCCCGTCCCTCCTGGCGTAGGTACACCAGCACGCCCGCCCCGGCGTTTTCGATTTGCTGCATGGCGGCGTGGAGTTGGCTGCCGCAGTCGCACCGGCGCGAGCCGAAAACGTCGCCCGTCAGGCATTCGCTGTGGACGCGTACGAGGGCCGGCGCATCGCGGTCGATGCGTCCCTTGACCATGGCGAGGTGGTGCTTCTCGTCGAGCTTGTTCTTGTAGAGATAGAGTTGAAAATCCCCGTAATCCGTCGGCATGTGGATGACCTCGGTTCGCTCGACGAGTTTCTCGCGTTGCCGCCGGTAAGCAATCAACGCCTCCGTCGTGCAAAACTTCAGGCCGTGCGCCGCCTTGAAACGGGTGAGGTCAGGCAGTCGGGCCATGGTGCCATCGTCGTTGACGATCTCCGCCAGCACCCCGGCGGGACGCAACCCCGCCAGCCGTGCGAGGTCCACCGTCGCTTCAGTGTGGCCCGCGCGGCGCAGGACACCGCCCTCGCGGTAACGCAG
>CAXTVY010000237.1:0-4095 GCA_964247665.1 uncultured Chthoniobacterales bacterium
GAATGAGGCGGCCTGCGGGGCTCAGGGCCGGAGCGAATCGTACTTCAGCACCAGCGTTCTGATGAGCCACGGTTGCGATTGATCTTCGGAAGGTATGACCGACATCGTCAACTGGTCACACCGCCGCATTTCGCCCAGGATTCCCAGCTTGGCCACCGCCACGCCCTCGAATCCATTCTCGTTTCCCGGGAGGAAATAACGCCGCCCGGCAACCGAGAAGCTCAATTTGCCCGTTTGCGTATCAAGCTCGACCTGCTTGATGTCCGCGCCACGCACAGACATTTCCATTGGACCCGTCTCGTGGTTCAACGGCTCCCGTGCCCACACCGGGCTGACGGTGAGCATGAGCAACAGCATGGCAATCATTTTCATGCCGGCATTAGAGCACCCCATCCCGGTCTGTTCAATCCTTATCCGGGTCATGTAAGGCTGACACGTCGCTGGCAGGAGCCCTGGACCATGCTAGGGTGCGCCGGAAGCTGGCTTTCGCCTCCCGATGCTCACGCAAACCCTCGCCCTTTGCGCGTTCGCCTTCCTGGCCGGGTTCATCGACTCGGTCGTGGGCGGCGGGGGACTGGTGCAGATTCCCGCCCTGCTTATCCTGCTGCCGCACGGCACGCCCACGGCGGACGTGTTCGGCACGAACAAGCTCGTCGGCATCTCGGGCACGGCCACGGCGGCGTGGAATTTCGCGCGGCGTGTCGAGATCGACTGGCGCGCGGTGTTGCCCGCCACCGCTGCGGGGTTCGCTTTCTCCGTGCTCGGCGCGCACACGGTCAGCCACCTTGACCCGGCAGTCTTGCGCCCGATGGTGCTCGTTTTGCTCATCGCAGTGGCCATCTACACGTTCGCGCGCAAGGATTTTGGCTCGCTGCACGCGCCGCGGCTCTCGTTGTCGAGCCAGCGGTGGATCGGTCTGGGCGTCGGCGCGGTCATCGGGTTCTATGACGGGTTCTTCGGGCCGGGCACAGGCAGCTTCCTGATCTTCATCTTCATCGGCGTGTTCGGGTTTAATTTCCTGTCGGCCTCGGCTTCGGCGAAGGTCGTCAACACCGCCACAAACCTCTCGACGGTGGTGTACTTCATCCTCACGAACCACGTCATCTACCGGCTGGCGGTGCCGATGGCGGTCTGCAACATGCTCGGCTCGCTGGCGGGCACGCGGCTGGCCATCCTGCGCGGAAGCCGTTTCGTGCGGCTGTTCTTCCTGGTGGTCGTGGCGGCAATCATCTGCAAGCTGGCCTACGACATGGCGCGGGGCAGCTAGCCGCCGGACGGGTGGCCGTAACTACCAGGGCAGCGTCTTGCCCTCGTAGGTGAGATAGCGGCCGTTGTCGGCGACCGTCAGCCCGTCGATGACGGTCAGCATCCCACGGATCGATTCCGCCGGGCGCAAGGTCGCACCCGCGCCGCCCATATCCGTCTGCACCCAGCCGGGATGCAGCGCGACCAACGCGACCCCGCGCCGCTTCAACTCGGAAGCCAACTTCTTGACGCCCATGTTCAAAGCCGCCTTGCTCATGCCGTAACTGAGCCCAAAGCTCAAGCCCTCGGCCTGGGAAATGGAGCCGAGAACCGACGTGATGCAGACGATCTTCGGCTGGGTGCCCTGTTTTTCGAGCAGCGGTGTCAACGCCTGCGTGACGAGCATCGGCGCAACGGCATTGATCTGGAGCACGCGCGTCATCGTCGCCGCATCGAACGCGCCGAACTCCTCTTCCCCGGCAGCGACCCCGGCGTTGTTGATGAGCACGTCCAGCGCCGTGACACCCACTCCGGCAAGCCGCGCTGGCAGGGTAGCGATGGCCTGTGCGTCGGTCACGTCGAGCGCCTGGAGGGTGAGCCGGTTATCAGTGGAGGCGGTGAGTGCCTGAAGTTCCGGCGCGGCGGCCGGTTCGCGGCAGCAGGCGACGACGGAGTCGCCACGGGCGAGCAGTTGGCGGACAAATTCGAGCCCGAGGCCGCGGTTGGCTCCGGTGATGAGGTAACGGGTCATGCTCTTTCATCGCACGAGGACCGCTGGTGCGCGTGTCTGGGCCGCGCTGACCGGGTCGATTTACCCCACGATGGCGCGGAGAAACTCCGTCGCTTTCGCCATCGCCTTGCCGCGGTGGCTGAGCGCGTGCTTGGTTTCGGCGGGCAGTTCGGCAAACGTTTGCTGGTAGCCCGCCGGAACGAACAGCGGATCGTAGCCGAAGCCGCCCTCGCCCCGCGCCGGGTGGACCACCGCGCCTTCCACGACACCGTCGAACTTCTTGGCCAGTTCGCCACCCCAGGCGATGGCGATGCAGCAGCGGAAGCGCGCGGCCTGCGGCCCGTCCCAGCCGGGACCGAGCTTCGCGCGCAACGCGGCGGCGAGATGCCGGCGGTTGTCCTCGTCGGTGGCACCCGGCCCGGCGTAGCGCGCGGAATAGATGCCCGGCGCGCCGCCGAGCACGTCCACTTCCAGGCCCGAATCGTCCGCCAACACCCAGCCCTTGGGGGAATGCCGGGACGCGGAGAGCGCCTTGAGTTCGGCGTTGGCGGCGAAAGTCAGGCCGGTTTCTTCGACCTCGGGCAGTTCGGGTTTGCCGAGCAGGTCCGTGACGCTCCAGCCCGGCCCGAGGATCGCGCGGATTTCGAGGGTCTTGTGGACGTTGCGAGTGGCGAGGAGGAGAGGCTGAGTCATGGAGACAAAGTGTGACCGAGTGTTACAAAGTATGACTGGGTGAGATAAAGTAAGATTTTTTGTGCTAGCCTGTTCCTCCCACCGTGTCAGCCGCGTTTTACTATTTTTCCGATATGAACGAGAAGCGCAAGCCCTACCCCTTCGACCAGATCGAGCCCAAATGGCAGGGCATCTGGCAGGAGGAACAGACGTTCCGCACGCCCAACCCGGGCGACGCGGACTTCGATGCCTCCAAGCCGAAGTTCTACGTGCTCGACATGTTCCCCTACCCCAGCGGCACGGGCCTGCACGTCGGCCACCCGGAAGGCTACACTGCCACGGACATCATCGCGCGCTACCGCCGCATGAAGGGCTTCAATGTCCTGCACCCGATGGGTTGGGACGCCTTCGGCCTGCCCGCCGAACAACACGCCATCAAGACCGGCGAACACCCGCGCGAGAACACCGCCCGCAACGTCGCCAACTTCAAGCAGCAGCTCATCCACATCGGATTCAACTACGACTGGAACCGCGAGGTCAACACGACCGACCCGGGCTACTTCCGCTGGACCCAGTGGATCTTCCGGCTGCTCTACGAATCCTGGTTCAACCCGGCCACGCACAAGGCCGAGCCCATCGCCACCTACACCGGCAGCGACCCGGACGGCGTGCGGCTGGCGTTCGTCTCCGAGGCGTCCGTGAACTGGTGTCAGGCGCTGGGCACCGTGCTGGCGAACGAGGAAGTCGTGGACGGCAAAAGCGACATCGGCGGCTTCCCCGTCGAGCGGCGGCCCATGCGCCAGTGGAAGCTGCGGATCACGGCATACGCGGAACGGCTCATCAAGGAACTGGACGGTCTGGATTGGCCGGAGTCCATCAAACTCCTGCAACGCAACTGGATCGGCCGCAGCGAGGGGGCACACGTCCATTTCGTGCTGGAGAACTTCGAGAACCGGCCGACGAGCCTCGTCGCGTTGGCCCTCGATACGGACAAAGCCGACCACCCCGCCGACGACGCCGTGCCCGAAGGCCACCGTGTCCACCGCACGGCCGACTTGACCGTGTTCACAACCCGGCCCGATACGCTCTTTGGCGCGACGTACATGGTGCTGTCCCCCGAGCATCCGCTGGTCGATCTGTTCACCGCCCCCGAGCACGCCGCCGCGGTGGCGGCTTACCGCGCGGAAATCGGCGGGAAGTCGGACCTGGAGCGCACCGAACTGGCCAAGGACAAAACGGGCGTGTTCATCGGCGCGTACGCGGTGAACCCGGTCAACGGCGAGCGCATCCCGGTGTGGATCGCGGACTACGTGCTGATGGGCTACGGCACGGGTGCCATCATGGCCGTGCCCGCGCACGACGAACGGGATTTTGAGTTCGCCAAGAAGTTCGATCTGCCCATTCGGCAGGTCGTGGAGGTGCCGGGCTTCGAAGGCAAGACGGACGCC
>CAXTVY010000237.1:4105-7092 GCA_964247665.1 uncultured Chthoniobacterales bacterium
TCCCGGTGTGGATCGCGGACTACGCTTTAATGTGCTACGGCACCGGGGCGATCATGGCCGTGCCCGCGCACGACGAGCGCGACTGGGAGTTTGCGAAGAAGTACGACCTGCCGATCAAGACAGTCGTCGTCCGACCATTCAAGCCACCCATCGAAAGAGATTTAATGGCTGGATGGGGCTACGAAGCCCGGGATGCGGAGATGCAAGCAGCAAACCGTGAGCGAGTTATTCAAGCTGCAAGTGTGTCCGACGAAGAAGTGGCTGATCTGGTTGGAATCAAAGGATACGGTGGCGATCACTACATTGGTTATGAGCTGCGGAACAAATGCTTCGGCGGTGATGGCATCGTCGTCGGTTCCTCCAACCGGGCGCTGGACCTCAACTTATTAGCGACGAGCGAAGCGAAAGCAAAGATCATCGATTGGCTGGAGGCCAACGGCAGCGGCCAGCGCACGATCAACTACAAGCTGCGCGACTGGCTGTTCGCCCGCCAGCGTTACTGGGGCGAGCCGTTCCCGATCATCTGGACCGACGGCAAGCACTCCAGCCTGCCCGAGAGCGAACTGCCCCTCCTCCCGCCCGACCTAGACGACTTCAAGCCCACGGGCACCGGCGAGCCGCCGCTGGCCAAGGCCACCGGCTGGGTGCGCTACTCCGACGCGGCCACGCGCGAAACGAACACGATGCCGCAATGGGCGGGCTCGTGCTGGTACTACCTGCGCTTCTGCGACCCGCGCAACACGGAGCGGTTCGTCGGCACCGAACCCGAGAAATATTGGATGGACAGCGGCAAGCCGGGTGGCGTGGACCTGTACGTCGGTGGGACCGAACACGCCGTGCTGCACCTGCTCTACGCGCGCTTCTGGCACAAGGTGCTCTTCGATCACGGCTATGTGTCCACGCCCGAGCCGTTCCAGCGGCTGGTCAACCAGGGGCTCATCCTGGGTGAGGACGGCCAGAAGATGTCCAAGAGCCGGGGCAACGTCGTTAATCCGGACGAGGTGGTGACGGCCTACGGCGCGGACGCCCTGCGGCTGTACGAGATGTTCATGGGACCGCTGGAGCAGACGAAGCCCTGGAGCATGGCGGGCGTGCAGGGCGTGGCGCGCTTCCTGGCGCGCGTGTGGCGGCTGGTCATGGAAGAGGACCAGGAAGGCCAGTGGCATCTGAGCGAGACGGTGCAGGACATCGGGCCAACGTCCACGCAGAACAAGGTCGTTCACGCGACGATCAAGAAGGTCAGCGCCGACATCGACGCGCTGAGCTTCAACACGGCCATCGCGCAGATGATGGTGTGCACGAACGAATTCACCGGTGCCACGGAACGACCCGTCTCAGGCATCAGGACGCTGCTGCAACTGCTCAACCCCTTCGCGCCGCATCTGACCGAAGAACTCTGGGCCGTGCTGGCGGAACGGTTCCCCTGTTCGCCCGGACGGCTGGCGGTGCAAACGTGGCCGGAGTTCGACCCGGCGTTCCTGATTGAAGACGAGGTCGAGATGCCCGTGCAGATCAACGGCAAGCTGCGTGACCGGCTCCTGGTAAAGAAGGACGCCGCGAGCGCCGAGATCGAAGCGCTGGCGCTGGCGAGCGCGAAGGTGCAGGAGCACCTCGGCGGGAAAGCCCCGCGCAAAGTGATCGTCGTACCGGGAAAACTGGTCAACATCGTGGCGTAGCGATACAATCGCGGCGTTCATGATGCGCCCCCTCATCATCACCGCCCTGTTTGTCACTGTTATCTGCCTCTGCGCGTGCGAGAAGCAGGCCACGGCTCCGTCGCCGCAGGTGCGGGCGACGCCCACGCCCACGCCACGGGGCGAACTCGCGGCGGACATGGAGCCATTGAAAAAGCGAGCCGATGGGGCCATCGCGGCGGTGGATAACTACCTCCAGGAACAGAGCCCGCAGTTGCAGGCGAAGTTCCAGAAGGCGATGGAGAAGTTTACCCGCGACAAATCCAAGTGGCGGGAAAAGCTGCAAGCCAAGCAGAAGGACTTGCAGCCCCAGATCGACCGGCTCAAGGAACGGGTCGGCAAGGTGGACAGCAAGACCCGCGACCAAATCGTGCAGGAACTGGCGCGGCTCCAGGATCAGAGCAAGGACACCGGCCAGAAGCTGGCTGAACTCGAAGCAGCGGGCAAAGACACCTGGAAATCATTCAAGACTCGGCTCAAGGAAGAGGAAGCGAAGGCTGGTGCCTCCACGCCGGCCAACCAGAACGACGAGGACAGCACGCCCACACCGAAGCCGTCGAAGTAGGGCAGGCGGAGGAGCGCGCCTGCGGCTGGTAGGATCAGAGCGTGGAACGCCACTCGATCACCGGGTCCACGGTGATCTCTGTCCTCAGACTATTGGCGATGAAGCATTCCTTGTGCGCGAGTTCCACCAACTGCCGCACCCGTTCGTCGGTGGCCTGCGCACCGCCCGCTCCCGCGGTCAGAGTGATGTGCGGACGCAGCCGGATCGTCGTGAGGCGCATGGGCAGGTCGTCCTCGGGCATCTCGGCCTCGGCCCGGTCGGCGTAGGCGACCACGTCCAGCCGCGCGCGGGCCGCTACGGCCAGGAACGACAAAAGCTGGCAGGAGGAAGCCGCCATAACCAGAAGTTGCTCGGGATTGAGCTTCGCGGGGTCGCCCCGGAACGCCGGATCAGAGGAAAGGTCGAGGACCGGCCCGGCGGGTGGCGCGCTGATACGATGTCCGCGCCCGTAATGCTCGTAGCCCACGCCGGTCGAGCCATCCCATTCACAGCGAGCTGAATAATGATGCACGCGGGAAGAATGGACGATGGGCACGGCGGGGTGGGACATAGGCTAGGAGATGCAGGATACAGGATACAAGATGCAGGATGAAAACGGCAGGTGGAGTATCGTATGCACCGGAGATAACCGCTTTGCTGCATCCGCTGTCGAGGAAACTTGCGTCACTTCTCTGCCATCCTGCATCCTGCATCCTGCATCCTGCATCCTGCATCCTGCATCCTGCATC
>CAXTVY010000238.1:0-7030 GCA_964247665.1 uncultured Chthoniobacterales bacterium
CTGCTGCCCCGCGCTCTTGCCGTCGATCTGCAACGCCACCGACACGTTGATCGGGTAGCTCTGCCGGACACGGTTGAGCGCGTCGTACTTGTAGTCGATCCGTGGCATCAGGTGGTAGGTCTTGCCTTTCACCGGCAGATCGACCTCTAGGACGCTGGTGGCCATCAGCGCGTTTTCGTGGACTTCCACCCGCGCATGTGCGCCATCCTCCGGGTTCACAATCGTCAGGCCGATGAGGCCGTTGTCATCCCCCAAGACCTCGGGCGGCGGCAACGGCGGCGACGGCGGCGACGGCGGCGCTTTGGAGGCCGGACTCCGCTTCTTGCTCTTGGCCTCGCTTATCTCCGCCGAGGTTTTCGGATCGTTGTCCCTGATGGGTGCCTGCACGGTGGCGCTGGCCAGCAGCAACGAGGGAAAAATCTGTCTCTCCGGATCGACAAACGCTTCCCAGTCGCCGGGTTTGGGCGCGGGCTCTTCAGCGGCCACGGCTGGCGCTCTGACTTTCGGTGCATCGTCCTCCGCGTGGGTGGAAGCGCGGCTCGGCTTGAACGGGGCGGCATCAGGCGTCCAGCCGGCCGCAGTCCGGGGGACGAGCATTCCCAGTGTCAGCGAAGCGGCCAGCAGCGATATGTAAATGGAACGTCTCGTTCTCACAGCCACCTTTCGAGAAGCCGGACCCATCGCGGGCTCGAAAACCCTATCGGACACTTTCCGTGGCCTTGCAACCCCGGGATTGCGGCCCGCGCCGCCTGCGACTACAAACGGGCAGCTTGAACTCCACCGCTCCCACTCCGCCTCCGTCTCCGGTCTGGCTCCATTTCATCCCTGACTTGGCGTGGGCGGCGTTTCTCGTGTGGACCGGCGTCGGTTTCATCGTCATGCCGCTCGGCGTCGGAGAGGCGGACGTGCGCGGCTGGCTGGGCAACCGCAGCTTGCAGGACGCCGCCGTGGCGTTGCTGCACACGGCCGACGCCGTCTGGATCGTGCTCGCGGCGGTGGTCGTCTATCTCCATGCGGCTGCCGCCGAAGGCTTGTCCACGGCGCGGCGCTGGGCGCTCATCATCCTGGTCTCCTCCACGATCTTCGAGTGGGTGGGCACTGCCACCGGCTTCCCGTTTGGCCCATACCGCTACACGGATCATTTCGGCTGGCGGATCGCTGGGGTCGTTCCACTCGCCATCCCGCTCGCCTGGTTCGTCGTGCTGCTCTGCGGGCGGTCCGTGGTTTTACGGCTGTACGCTGCCGCCACGCGGCTGGAACTCGCCCTGGGCATGGCGTTGATCGCCGTGCTGACCGACCTCAACCTCGAATACGTCGCCTGGAAAGTCCGCGCCTACTGGGTGTGGTATCCGCAGTCGCACACCGCGCCGCCCGCCTGGCCCCCGCTGCAAAACTACGTTGCCTGGTTCATGCTGAGCTTCGCGCTGGGCTTCGTGCTGCCGGCGAGCCACGAACTCCGCCCGCAACGCCCCTCGCCCCGGCGGCCCATTCTGGTCCTCGGGCTGATGAACGCGCTGCTGGCGTTTGTGCATCTGGTGCGCTGAGCGCCCTGCGCCATCCGGCCTACCGGAACACGAGGAACTGCTGCTGCATCAACGGCAAAGGCAGCGGCAGATTTGGCAGCACGATTGTCTTGTCCACCAGCCAGAGCCGGGTGGAGGAATCGTCCTGCTTGGAGAAACGCACGCTGCCGTCCACATACAAATAATAGGCACCCCCATCATACGCTCGCGTGTTGATCAGTCCAAGCAGCTCTGCCACCGATTGCAGGAGCGGGTCCACGTAGAACGCCGTGACGTGCTGGGCTTTTTGACCGAGCAAGACCACCTGCGAAGGGGATTCCAACCGGTTGAGCAGAATTACCGCCGGCGGCGTTTGGTCAACTCCAAACTCATCGAAGCCGTTGTAGACGTAGCCGGTATTGTTGACGGAGTTGGAGACCACATCCGTCAGCGGCAACTTCGCGGTGGTAGGGTCAGTGGCGTCCAGAAAAACCCGGGGGTCGGTCGGGGAAAGGTAATCGCAAAAGAGCTTGGGCCAACGATCCGACCCGCTGTTGTTCTCAGGCTGGCCGGGCAGTTGCTGGTTGTGGTCGCTGGCGTAAAGATGCGCCGCCACGCCGATCTGGCGCAGGTTGGAGATGACTTTCGTCCGTGCCGCGTACTGGCTCATGCGGGACGTAGCCGGAATCGCCACGGCCGCTAGAACAGCCACGATTGCCAGGGTAACCAGCAACTCAACCATCGTGAAGGCAGCTTTCAAGGCGTGGGAATCTCGTCTCTTTTTAACGTGAAAGCATCTGGATGACAAGCCTGTTCGCATTCTCCGGAGTTCGGGAGTTTTCGCTTGCCTGCCACCCCGGGGTCGGCAGGCGGCGGTCGCTTTCTCGTCCTTCCATGCTTAGTGTGTCCTGGACATGGTTGCTTGGACACCAATCCGGACCTTCTGGAAAAGATTTCCACTCTTCTTGCGCACGGCGCTGGCGACCGCTCCAGTTCTGGCGGTCACAGCTTATCTATATCTCGAAAGCCGCAATTCCGAGCGGCTGCTGCTTGAAGCGGAAACCGCCCGGCAGGCGGACTCGGAGCTGTTGCAATTTCAGGCATTCGTCTCGGCACGCATCGATGTCTTGAATGACGCCAGCAACTTTCTGGCTACCGCCACGGGCGGATCGCAGGACGACTTCGACCGTTATACCCGCCGCCTCCTGGCCGAGGTGCCGTTCTTCGATTCCCTGTGGCAATTGGACGCGCACGGCACTCTGGTCCGCGAAATTTCGATCACCAAGCCGGAGGCAACCAAGCAACCTATCTCCCTTCCGCCAACCGGGGTACTTTTGCCCACGATGACCAAGGCGCTGGGCTCGCACCAACCCGCCGCGACCGGCAGCTTCGATCTGCCCAACGGGGAAGAAGCCGTCACCATCATCGTGCCGATCCTCCGCGAGGAACGGACCGAAGGGGCGCTGGCGGGAACGATCCGCCTGAACGCGGCCATCCGGGTCATGTACGGCGCGGAGGTGCCTAATCTGTGGAACCTGGAATTAGCGGATCGCGCCGGGCGCGTGGTGTACAAGGCGGTCGGCATGGAGCCCTCTTTGGCCGGTCTCGTGGCCACCCGGCACATCCCTGTGGCGGACCGCGCCTGGAAGCTCCGTCTGTGGCCCACTCCGGCGCTCGTGGCCACCCTGCACACGGCGACTCCGCAACGCATCCTCATCATCGGCCTGTTGGCCTCGCTG
Organism: uncultured Chthoniobacterales bacterium; assembly: GCA_964247665.1. GTDB lineage: Bacteria > Verrucomicrobiota > Verrucomicrobiia > Chthoniobacterales > SZAS-18 > CAHJWO01. Next base: position 3,242 of record CAXTVY010000238.1, read on the forward strand.
GTGATCGCGGCGGCGAATTTTCTGCTCGTGCAGCATGGCGAACGCCTGGGCGAATCCTTGCGCGAGAGTGTCCGGTTGGCGTCCGACCGCGACGCGGCGCGCCGGCAGCTTTCGGAACTGCTCAACGGCATTGAGGCGGTCATCTGGGAGAGCGACGCGGAACGCCAGCGCGTCACCTTCGTCAACGCATACGCCCGCAAGCTGCTCGGACTCGACACCCTGCGCTGGGCGGCCGACCCAGAGTTCTGGTCGGAGCACGTGCATCCCGACGACCGCGTCCGCGTCCGCGAGAACCTGCGCGCGGCCCAGCGTCCTGGCCAGACCTACCCGGCGGAATACCGGATGCTCGACGCCGAGCGCCGGGTCATCTGGGTGCGTGAAATTGTGACGGTCATCGGCGGCGAAACGGGCCAGATGATCGGCCGCCGCGGCGTCGTCGTTGACATCAGTGCACGTGTCCAAGCGGAAGAAGCGCTGCGGCAAAGTCAGAAGCTTGAGAGCCTGGGCGTGCTGGCCGGAGGCATCGCGCACGATTTCAACAACCTGCTCACGACGATCATGGGCAACGCCGAAATGCTGCGTCCCTGGCTGGCTAACGGCGATGTGAAAGGCCGCTCGCATCTCGACCGGATCGAACGCACCACGCGGCGGCTGGCGGAGCTGACCCGCCAGATGCTCGCTTACTCCGGCCGGGGAGAATTCACGGTCGCCGCAGTGGATCTCAACGCCATCGTCAGCGAGATGACCGACCTCCTGGCAGTCTCCACCCCGAAGAACGTGCAGGTGATCTACCACCTCGACCCGGAACTGCCGACGATTCAGGCGGACGCGGCGCAGATGCGGCAGGTGATCCTCAACCTGCTGACCAATGCCACCGAGGCCATCGGAGAGCACCAGCGCGGAGAAGTTATCATCCGCACGGATGTTGCCACGATGGATGCCGAGCAACTCCACGAGACATTCGGGGGCCAGGACATCGAACCGGGGCATTTCGTAGTCCTGGAAGTCAGCGACTCCGGCAGCGGCATGAGCACCGAAACGGTTTCAAAGATTTTCGACCCCTTCTTCACGACCAAGTTCACCGGACGCGGCCTGGGACTGGCAGCCCTGCGCGGCATCATCCGCAGCCACCGGGGCGGCATCCGGATCTTCAGCCGGCTCGGCGAGGGCACGGTATTCACGCTGTTGTTTCCGGCCATCGGGAACCACCCGGCGCAATCCCCACCCGACAAGAAGCGGCTCGTGGACGTGGGAGGGATCGCGGGCGCGACGATTTTGCTGGTGGACGACGAGGAAAGCCTGCGAAGCCTGATGGCGTTATCACTGGAGGAGGCAGGTTGCACGGTGATCCAGGCGGTGGACGGCGAGGACGGCGTCGAACAATTCCGCTGTCACCAGGCAGAAATCGATCTCGTGGTGCTGGACCTGACGATGCCGCGTATGAACGGGGACGAGGTGTTCCGGCAAATCGTGGACAGCGAGCCTGCCACCAAGGTGATCCTCATCTCCGGCTACACGCAGGAGGACGTGGCGCGGCATTTCACCGGACACCGGGTAATGGGTTACCTCGAAAAACCGTTCCCGCCCTCGGAACTTGTCGCCAAAATTCGCCTGGTACTGTTGGAGCAAGCCAACGCCACGGTCTCGCCGACACCGCCGTCTGCCGCCCGCCCGACGAAAGAAGTGATAGCCGTCCACACCAACCAAGCCGCGCCAAGTGATGACCGGCGCTGAGTTCTCTCCCCGACATGAGTTCGATCCGCCAGTTCTTCAAGCGCGTGCTGTTGCAAGAAAGCCCCGAACGTCCGCTCCACGAGCTTGACCGGCGATTGGCCAAGGAATGGATCAAGAAGCGGCTCGTGGCGCTCTACCCGGAACTCCGTGGCGAGCCGGAAAAATTGGAGGTTGCCTACCGGGAACTCGGCCTGGAATACACCGGCACGGTGCGGCGGCCCGACGGCGAAGTGCCGTCCTTTAACGTCCAGGTGTCCGACAACGTCGCCAATCCTTTCGACCGGCGATAGGTGGTCGGAACACGATTACAAGAAGGGCTGGCCAGCGACTCGCCGACCAGCCCTTCGAAAAATGCGATAGAAATCTCTTAGCAGGACGACCGTCTAGAACGGAATGTCGTCGTCATCATCCTGCACCGGCTGTGGAGCAGGCTTCGGCTTGCCCCCACCGCCCTGCGAGAACCCCGGCTTCTGCGCGGGCTTTGACGGGCGTTGATCGTACTCGTCGGCTGACGACGAGGAAGACCCCCGGTCATAGCCACCGCCACCACCGCCACTGCCGCCGTTCCCACCACCAGAACCGCCGCCAACGCCGTCCCGGGCACCGAGCAACTGCATCTGGTCGCCCGTTACCTTGAGTTTGGAGCGTTTCTGACCAGTCTGCTTATCGTCCCAGGAGTCAAGTTGCAGCCGGCCTTCGATGTAAACGCTCCGCCCTTTGGCGAGGTACTCCTTGGCAATCTCGGCCTGCCGGCCCCAGAGGGTTACATCTACGAAAGTAACTTCTTCCTTCTTCTCGCCGTTGTCGAGGGTGTAGTACCGGTTGATGGCCATGCCAAGCTCGGCAATCGCCTGGCCCTTGGGGGTGTACTTGATTTCCGGGTCCCGGGTCAAGTTCCCGATCAGCATGACTTTATTGAGATTTGCCATGCCCGGAATCTAGCACTTTCAGACCTCTTTTGCAGCCTTTTTCGGACGCAATTTCTGGAAATGTTGGCGGTACACTTCCGGGTCGAGCTTGAATTTCGCGCGCAGCTTATCAAGCACGGTCGGTTCGGCCTGGAAAACGAAGTTCACGAAGTAGCCTCCGTTCAGGTGCCCGGCGGCATAGGTGAACTCGCGGCGTTCCATTTTCTGGACCTGCTCGATGTCGGCCCCTTCTTTCTTGAAATCTTTTTCCAGACGTTCGATCACGTCCTTGACGGTGTCTTCGCGGCCCTGGGTGTCCAGGACCAGCAGGCCCTCGTATCGGTTCTTGCTCATAATCATTTTGCTAAACGGATGAATCTACGGTGTTTGCTTCGGGATGTTGGGACCGCCGGAAGCCTCCGCGCGGTTGAAAAGGTTCATCGCGGCCTCGACCCCGTGCTCGCGTGCATGTTCGACGGCGTCCGCCGCCCGGTCGATGGCCCCGGCGAGCGCGTCCCGCTCCCGTGGAGAGAACTGGCCGAGGACATGGGCAACCATGCTGCGCTCGCGGCCCGAACCGCCGATGCCGACACGTAGACGGGGCACGGCGGGAGTGCCGAAATGCTCGATGACCGACTGCATACCGTTCTGGCCGCCGGAGGAACCCTCCTTACGCAGCCGGAGCTGGCCCAGAGGGAGGGCCAGGTCGTCGTACACGATCAACGTCTGTCCGGCCGGAACCTTGTAGAACTGTCCGCAGGCGCGCACGGACCGGCCGCTGGCGTTCATGTACGTCATGGGCTTGAGATACGTGCAACCATCCGTGCCGCGCGCCCACAGCGCTTGCCAGCCGTTGGAGAAAGCCAGCTTGAGCCCGAGGCGTTCGGCCAGCCGGTCGATCACCATAAAGCCTGCGTTGTGACGGGTGTTCTCGTACTCACGTCCCGGGTTACCCAGCCCGGCCACGAGCCGGATGGGCACGGCAGCAGACGAGGTGGAGGACAGCATGGGACGAGAGACGGCAGCCACCAGGGAGGCAAGGCACTCCGGCGGCGGAAAATGGCGTTAGGAAGCCGGGGTGGCGGTGGTATCCGGCTTCTTGTCGTCGGTGACCTCGGGTTGCGCGCCTTCAGGGGCGGTGGAGGGC
>CAXTVY010000239.1:0-3904 GCA_964247665.1 uncultured Chthoniobacterales bacterium
CGGCGGCGGCGGCGCTCAGGTGGTTGATCAGCCCCCCGTGCAGATCGAGCCGCCCCATCGCATCTTCGAACGTGAAAAACCGCGCGCGGACGTGCCGGGTGGCAAACAGCAGGCAAGCCCCAGCCCCGGCGGCGTAGACGGCCCAGAAACCCCGACCCGCGACACCCTGCTCGCGGACCACGAGCAGCGCGCAGGCAAACAGGGCGCTGAAGCCGAGGAACACGGGCAGAAATGCACCGAGCACGCAGCCGAGGTTGTAGCGCAGGACGGTCCGCCATGCCCGGCGACGCCAGAAGATGGCCGGTGGCAGCGGCTGCATCAAAACGTCTCCCCGACAGGGTTGGGCGTGGTCACTCTCCGGAGTCTTGCCGCTGGCCCGGGAAAGTCAAGGCTCCCGTCGCGCCGACATGCCTGCCAAGGGATGCGGTGCTCGCGGGCCGCTGGCGAGTTGTGAGGGCTAGAACCGCAGGGTTTCGCCGAAACGGGGCACGGTGAACGTCTCTGGCGGCACGCCGCGCGCGGCGAGGCTGGTGGCGAGATCGTGCGCGGGCTGGTCCACGCCCTCGTCGGTCAGCCGGAAGGTGCCGAAGTGCATGGCGACGCTGCGGCGGGAACCCAGCGTGAGATGCGCCTGCACCGCGTCGTCCGGGTTCATGTGCTGCTCGCGCATGAACCAGCGCGGCTCGTAGGCCCCGATGGGCAGAAACGCCGCGTCCGGCGCGCCGAGGCGCTCGCGGATCAACTCGAAGTGTCGGCCCAGACCGGAATCCGCCGCGAAGAACACGGTCCGGGTGGTGTCCGCCGGGCGCAGGGAGAAGCCGCCCCAGAGATGGCGGTTGCGCCGCCCGGCACTGCGCGCCGTCCAGTGTTGCGCCGGGGTGAACGTGATCTCCAGGCCGCTGCTGCCGGCGAAGGAATAGGCTTGCCACCAATCGAGTTCCTCCACCCGCCGCAGGCCGCGTTTCTGGAGAAACGCGCGGTTGCCCAGCCCCGTGACGAATACCGGCGAGAACCGGGCGTCCAACCGGCGCAGCGTGGCGAGGTCGAGGTGATCGTAATGGCCGTGGCTGACGAGTACCACACTGACGGGCGGCAGCGTGTCGAACGCGAGCGCGGGCGGGCGGACGCGCCTGGGCCCGGCAAAGCCGACCGGGCTGGCGCGCTCGCTCCAGATAGGATCGGTGAGCACGTTGAGCCCGCCCGCAAACTGGAGCAAAAACGTGCTGTGACCCACGAATGTCGCCGCTATTTCGCCGGGTAACAGGCTGGGCGGCAGGTTGGGCGCGACGGCATCAGGAGCCGGGTGTTCCGGCCACGCGACGACTCCCCCGCCGAAGAGTTTCCAGCGCAGTACGCCCCACAGGCTGCCCCCGGCGGGCACACCGTCGAGGTTGTGGAACTCGCGGCCGTCGAAGGGGGCGTTCGTGCTCATGCGGTGGCGGAACCTACCGGCGATGCGGGCAAATGCCAAACCTCGCCGTCAAACGCAAGCGTCCGGGCACGCCGGGGGCAGCGACCCTACAAACCTTCACCCGCCCAATCGAGGAACGAAGCGAACGCGGGCCGCCAGCCCAGCGCGCGCAGCCGTTCGTTGCTGACCCGCTTGCTCGTCCAGCCGCGCTTGCGGTTCACGTCCACCGGCCCGGAGGGCGGCAGCGGACGCGCGAACCGCTCCGCCAGCGCCGTATGGAGTCCGAGCTGGGTCAGCGGCGTGTCGTCGGCCACGTTGTACACCCCTGGCGGCGCGTCCGGCTACGCGAGGCGGAACAGTGCGCCCGCCGCGTCGTCGCGGTGGATCTGGTTGAGCCAGCGTCCGCCGTCGCCCTCGATCACGCTTTCCCCGGCCAGGAACTTCCGCCGCAAGGCCGAGCGGCCCGGCCCGTAGATGCCCGCCAACCGCGCGACCGTGCCGCCCGGCGCGGCGAGCACGAGGGTTTCCGTTTCGCGCAGGACGCGGCCCGTCTCGCGGTCCGGCTCGGCCGGGCTGGCCTCGTCCACCCACGCGCCGTCCACCTGCGCGTAAACGCTCGTGCTGCTCGTGAACAGGAACCGCGCCGCCGGAAACGCCGCACGCAGGCTGCGTGCGCCGTCGAGGTACACGCGCCGGTATTGCTCCGGTCCGCCCCGGCCCGAGGACACGCAGTCCACGAGCACGTCGGGCGCGCCGTCCGTGGGCAGCGCGCCCGCTGGACCGGTGATGTCGTGCGCGGCGACGGGATACGGCTTCTCCGCCGCCAGCCGCGCGGCGGATTCCGCCGAGTGGGTCCAGCCCTCCACCTGCCAGCCGGCGGCGTGGAAACGGTCCGCCGCCGCCTCGCCCACGAAACCACAACCCACGATGAGCACATGCGGCATAAAGATCAGGGCTGCGGCCGGGTGCGGTAATAGGCCGCCAGACCCTCGGCCACGGCGTCGGCGTATTCGCGGAAGATGCTCCGGCGCGGCCCACCCGCAAATTCGCGCGTGCCCTCGTAGTCCCCGGCCTCCACGCGGTCGAAGACCGCCTGGCTGTTCATCACGTAGGGCTCGGCGTACACGACGGGGCACTCGTAGAGGCGGTTCGCCAGCAGGTTACGCCCCCAAACATACGGGTTATCGCTGACCCGGATCGCGTTCGGGCCGGTGTACTCATACGGTGGCAGTCCCGTCGCGGCGGCCAGGGACGCGGCGACGCACCCGGCGAGCGGAATCTCCTCCTTCGAGGAACCATTGAGCAGCTTGAGCAGCATCTCGAAACGCACGTCGGCCTTGGCGATTTCCTCCGCGCTGTAGCAGCCGTTGACGATGAGGTGCAAATGGTTCTTGGGGACGAGCGCGGGCTTCGCCGGGTCGCCCCAGCCCTCGGCGTTGAAGTGCAGGCACACCACGAGGTCGGGCCGCAACACGCGGTTGACCTTCACGGCCCGCGCGCGGATGTCGGCGCGGGTAAAGAGCACGTCGCTCATCCAGGGGATCGAGAGCTGGCGCAACGGGTCGGCGGGACCGTCGAAGGTCGGGCGCGGTTCCGTGACGCCGCCTTCCACGAGCATCCGGCGCGCAGCATCCGCGAGGTCCGCCGGACGGCGGTTGGTGGAAGGCTCGTCGCCGTGGCGCACGAGGTCCACCCGGGCCGCCCCCAGGGCGAGCAGGCGCTCGGCCACGAGGCCCGCCACGCGCAGGGTCATGTCGCCCTCGGTCACGGGCGGGGAATCTCCGATCTGGAACCAGCGTTCCTCCCGCTTGGCCCAGCGTCCGCCGAGGTGGCCGGGGTCGAGGGCCACGCGCACGCCCGCCAGCGGTTGGTCCGAAGGCGAGGCGGGGGACGGGATAGGGGGCGGCAGGTCCGCACGGGGCCTCCAGTAAGCGGGCGGCAGGGGCTTGGCCGCGGCGGCGTCGGCGGCGAAGCGCAGGGTGTAGAGGTCGTCCAGGGGGACGTTGGATTTGCGGATCACCACGGCGTCCGGGTCCAGGCGAAGCCAGGTCTGCCAGCCGCCGCGCGGGGCGTAGAGTTTTTCGAGCAGCGCGGCAAATTCGTCGTGCGTGATCGTTTCCTGGTACGGATCGAGCCGCCGCCAGTCGGGCGGATCGGCCAGCGCGGACAGGTCCTGCGCCCGGGCGGACAGAGTTGGCAGCAGGAGAATCAGCAGGGCGATGGAGAGCCGGGTTCCCATGCGATGCCAGAGATTGTAGCCACAAAAAGCACAAAAGACACAAAACAGAAGGGTAGAGAACGAACCTGCCACCGGGAGCCTATCCCCGGCCTGCTCAAAACAACATCCTTTCTCCACTCCCTTTTTTGTGCCTTTTGTGGCTTTTGTGGCTAAGTTCTCCGCTTTCCCTCCATGGACTCCACGCTCACCATCCTGTTCCTGGGCGACATCGTCGGCGAGCCGGGCCGCCGCGCCGTCATCGAAATGCTGCCGCG
>CAXTVY010000239.1:3914-5325 GCA_964247665.1 uncultured Chthoniobacterales bacterium
CGACTTCGTCGTCGTCAACGGTGAGAACAGTGCCAACGGCCGGGGCATCACCCCGAAGATCTCCATCGACTTGCTGCGCGCCGGAGCCGCGGTCATCACCACGGGCGATCACATCTGGGACCAGAAGGAGGTCGTTTCCTACATCGACACCGAGCCCCGCCTGCTGCGACCGCTCAACTATCCCCCGGGCACGCCGGGCCAGGGCTCGGTCGTGCTCGACACCGCCAAGGGCAAGGTCGGCGTCATCAACGTGCAGGGCCGCACGTTCATGTCGCCCCCGCTGGAAAATCCGTTCCGCGCCATGGACGAGGAGGTCGCCCGGATGCGCGAGGAAACCCCGGTCATCTTCGTGGACATCCACGCCGAGACGACCAGCGAGAAGATCGCCATGGGCCGCTTCCTGGACGGCCGGGTCAGCGCCGTCGTGGGCACGCACACGCATGTCCAGACCGCCGACGAACAGGTGTTCCCCGGCGGCACGGCGTTCCTGTGCGACGCCGGGTTCTGCGGCCCCTACGAGTCCAGCCTGGGACGCGATTTCGACGCCATCATCGGCCGCTTCCTGACGAGCCTGCCCGTGTCGTTCCCCATCGCCAAGGGGCCGGTGCGCTTGCACGGGGCCATCGTGGAGGTGGACCCCGCCACGGGCCGTGCGCGATCCATCCGGCGGCTGGCCGAGGGGTATCCGCCCGCCCCGGCCGCGCCGGACGCTGCCGCCGCCGCCCCGGCCGCGACGATCTGAAACGCTCTCCGTGCCGTGCCGCCCACCCCCGCGCTGCCGCCCGCCGCTCCGCTGCGCCTGCGGCACATCGACAGCTTGCGCGCCGTGGCGGCCGGCTCGGTGATGTGGACGCATTTCGCGGAGTCGCTCCGGCCCTTCTCGGCGACCGGTCCGGCGTTCCTCGGCTTCCTGTTCACGCTGCCGCCCTACGTCAATCTGGGGCGGATCGGCGTCATGATCTTCTTCGCGGTCAGCGGCTTTGTCATTTGCCGCAGCTTCGGCGGCCCGCGCGAGGGCGGCACGCGGCGCTTTCTCATCCGGCGGGTCTGCCGCCTCTACCCGGCGTTCTGGGTGTCGATGCTCGCCGGGATGCTGCTCTGGCGCCTGGATGGCAAGGCGCTGACGTGGCCACTGGTCACGGCGACCGCGACGATGCTCCCGGGCCGGTTCGGCCAGCCGTTCCTGATCGGGGTTTATTGGACGCTGGAGATCGAGCTGCTTTTCTACGCCTTGTGCCTGGGCCTGTACCGCGCTGGCTGGCTGGGCCGCGGGGGTGCCCTCGGCGCGTTCGCCCTGGGGTTCGCGACCGTGCCCCGGGCCATGCATCGGGTGGGTAAATGGATGGGCATCCTGCACCTGACCCTGCCCGGCGAGGGCGACACCTGGATGATCAGTCTGGCGGTGATGTTC
>CAXTVY010000239.1:5335-6902 GCA_964247665.1 uncultured Chthoniobacterales bacterium
GTTCTGGGGCGCGGCCTTCCGGCTGGTTTACGACGCGACGGGCGGGTTCCGGCGCGGGGTGTTCACGCGGCGCGGCCCGTGGCTGCTCGCCCTGCTGACGCTGGCGCTCATCGACCTGCACGACCCGCACCTCAAGCGCGTGCTTTGGGAGGGGCCATTGGCCCCCTGGCTGGTCGAGATGGGCTCGGTCGTGGGCATCGTGACGTTCACAGTTTGGGTGGCTTGCCTGCGGGTGGACAATCGCCCGCTGTCCTTCCTGGGGGTTATCAGCTACTCGCTGTACCTCTTTCACCCGGTCGTGCTCTACCTCGTTCTGCCGGTCATCGCTCACGCGGAAGGTCGGGGGATGCCGCCGCCGCCCTTGTGGGCCGCGATGGCCGTGTGCACGGCGCTGACCGTCGTGCTGTCCACCGCGACGTACCGCTGGGTGGAGCAACCCGCCATCGCATTGGGTAAGCGCTGGGTAAGCGCTGGGTAGGTGCTGCGAGGACCCAGGTCCAAGGCGAGCGAAGTGGGAATTGAGCCGAATTGCCCTGGCGCACCCGAACGCTCGGGTGGCGATGCTCGCACCCGGTGGTTTGGGCCTTGGGCATCGGGCCTTGGTCATTCCTTCTGATAGTTCCAAAGGGGTCGTGAAAGGACGCAATTTTCTTTTGACACTGGCGGACCATCGGGTAGCTTGGCTCCGCTTTTTCGGACTAAACGGGGAAAGAATCCTGATCAATTTGGATGATGCAAAATCCGGTTGGTTTGGGGCTCTTTTCCCTTTTTTGGCCGGGTGAGACCGTCAGAGAACGCCCACATAGCTCAGTTGGCAGAGCACGTCCTTGGTAAGGACGAGGTCACCGGTTCGATCCCGGTTGTGGGCTCTCCGGTTCTCCCGGCCAGAATGCTGGGAAGGCGCTGACTGCCCAGATTTTACGCAGAAACGACAAGAGCAAAGAAACACAACGACCGCAGCAGTCCCCAAGGCACCCCGACGGGTGCCGCTGTTGTCTTATCATCGGAGTAGAACCCAACCGCCATGGCCAAGGATAAATTTGAGAGAAACAAACCGCACGTCAACGTGGGCACGATTGGCCACGTCGATCACGGCAAGACGACGCTGACTGCCGCCATCACCACCGTGCTGGCCAAGACCGGTAAAGCCCAGGCCCGCGCCTACGATCAGATCGACGCGGCCCCGGAAGAAAAAGAGCGCGGCATCACGATCAATACCGCTCACGTCGAGTACGAGAGCGAGAAGCGCCACTACGCGCACGTCGATTGCCCCGGCCACGCCGATTACGTCAAGAACATGATCACCGGTGCCGCCCAGATGGACGGGGCGATCCTCGTGGTTTCCGCCGCCGACGGCCCCATGCCCCAGACCCGCGAACACATCCTGCTCGCCCGTCAGGTCGGCGTGCCCGCGCTCGTCGTGTTCATGAACAAGGTGGACATGGTCGATGATCCCGAGCTGCTCGACCTCGTCGAGATGGAAGTGCGCGACCTGCTCACCCAGTACGAATTCCCGGGCGACACCATCCCCATCGTCAAGGGTTCGGCCCTCAAGGGCCTGAACGGC
>CAXTVY010000240.1:0-6900 GCA_964247665.1 uncultured Chthoniobacterales bacterium
GGAGATCCTGCTGGCCGAGATCACGGAGCGGAAAGGCGCCCGGGAAGCGCTGCGCGTCAGCGCCGAGCAGCTCCGCCAGGCGCAGAAGATGGAGGCCGTGGGCCGGTTGGCCGGCGGCGTGGCGCACGACTTCAACAACCTGCTCACCGCTATCCTCGGCTACGCCGAACTGCTCGCGCACCGGCTCGACCTGGACGCCACCAGCCGCCAGAGCGTCGAGATGATCCAGAAGGCGGGCCGGCAGGCGGCGGCCGTCACGCACCAGCTCCTGGCCTTCAGCCGCAAGCAGGTGCTCCAGCCGCGCGTGATCGACCTCAACGACCTCGTGGCCGACTTCGAGAAAATCCTCCACCGCGTGATCGGCGAGCACATCGAGCTGGACGTGCAGACCCGGGCGGAGTGCGGACGCGTCCGGGCCGACCCCAACCAGGTCGAGCAGGTGATCCTCAACCTGGGCGTCAACGCCCGGGACGCCATGATGCCCCGGGGCGGCCGGCTGACGATCCGCACCGCCAACCTGCTGCTCGACACCGTGGCGGCGCACCGTCTCTCGCCCGAGATGCCCGCCGGGCCATACGTGCTGATGGATGTCAGTGACACGGGCACGGGCATGGACGAGGAGGTCAAGTCGAAGATCTTCGAGCCGTTCTTCACCACGAAAGGCCCGGGCAAGGGCACGGGCCTCGGGCTGGCGACGGTGTACGGCATCGTCAAGCAGAGCGGCGGCTTCATCGGGGTGGACTCCACGCCCGGGGCGGGCAGCGCGTTCCGCATCTACCTGCCGCAGGAAGACGGCGAGGTGGAGATGTCGCGGCCCAAGACGGTCGTGCCGCTGTCGAAGGCCGCGCGCAAGGCGGAAACCCTGCTCATCGTCGAGGACGAGGAGATCGTGCGCGAACTGGTCTGCCAGGTGCTCTCCGAACAGGGTTACGACGTGTTGTGCGCGGCCAACGGCACCGAGGCGCTGCGCATGAACGGGGAGCACCCGGGCCGCATCGCGCTGCTGGTGACGGATGTGGTCATGCCGCAGATGGGCGGGCTGGAACTCTCGCGCCTGCTGGTCACGGCGCGCCCCGAGCTGAAAGTGCTCTTCGTGTCGGGCTACTCGGAGGACGACATGAGCGAGCAGGGCATCCTGTCGGCGGACCTGGAGTTCCTGGAAAAGCCGTTCACCCCGCAGGCGTTGATCCGCAAGGTCAAGGAACTGCTCAACCCATCGCAGGCGGCGCGCGACGCGGTCCGGGCCGACGGCCACGCGCGGCAGCCGGTGGATGGAACCGTTCCGACGGTGTGAACCGATTGGGTGGGGAGCGCCTGCTGCCGGGCGCGCCGTCCTTGTCCATGAAGCGATCCGTTCCTCTCGCCGCGCTGCTGGCCGCGCTGCCGTTGTTCGCCGTGGCCTGCCACCGGCGGCCCGTCGACCTCTCCGCCAAATGGTTTACGCCTACTCCCGCCCCATCCGCCATCGTGTCGCCGCCGACCGTGCCGGAGTTCGCGGTGGACGCCGTGTCCACGCGGGAGGGCGAGGCGTCGTGGTACGACGTGCCCGCGCAGTCGCTGCCCGAGCGCCGGGCGTGGTCGGGCGAGTTGACGGCCGCGAGCGACAAGCTGGATCTCAACACGTATGTGCGCGTGCGGCGGGTTGACGCGGGCGACAATGGCAAGAGCATCGTGGTACGGATCACGGACAGCGGGGTCCACCGCAAAGGCACGCTGATCGACCTGAACCGGGACGCCGCCGAGACGTTGGGCATGGTGGAAAAAGGGGTGGTGCGCGTGCGGGTGGAGACGCTCGCGCTCAAGCACGCCGACACCGACAAGCCCGTGGACAAGAAAAATGCCGCCCCGACGGCGGCGAAGATCACGGCCACGCCCGCCGCCACGAAGGAACAGGAGAAGAACAATTCCGCCGCGAAGGCTGGCGGTGCGACGCCGCCTTGACGCACCGGCCCGGATGGAAGCGGCCGATTCTGTCTCCGGTTAGGCGTTCCGCCGGTTGTCCACCTGGCTCGCGCGGCGCATCGCCCTTCGAGCCTGGCTGCGGCTGATCAACCTGGACGTGAATGATCACTGTTCGCGGACCAAACCCCCCGGACCCGCTATGTGCCCGCGATGGGTGCCACCGGTTTCCTGCTCAGTCCGTCCCTGAATTCCAGCGAGGATCTCGTGCGCTGGATGGCAGGCCAACCCGTGCCCCGTGCGCTGGCGGTGCGCATCCTGGAGCCTTCCGGCCTTGTCCGGCGTGTTCCAGCGCCGCCTGCACTATAAATTTTTTCGGGTGCCAACCCCGCCGCTGCCGCCTGCCGGGCTGCCGCTCGAAGCGCCGGCAAAACAGCCGGGCACTGGACAATTGCCCGCGGCTGGCGCATGATGCCAACCGAATGCATATCCGCAGCCGTTCCGGCGTCGCCCTGTCCCGCCGTCCGGCGTTCTCATGTTAGCCGGGATCGAATCCAACCGGCCGCGCAACGTCGATACCAAGCGCGCCGCCGCCATCCTCTACGGCGACTGGGGCACGAGCAAAGCCTACGTCATCGGCCTGGCTTTTGCCTTTTCTGGTTACAGCTCGTTCTGGATCATCGCGGCCATGTGCCTGCTGACGGCCGTCGTCGCCGTCAACTACATGGTGATCTGCAAGCATTACCCCGACGGCGGCGGCGTGTACGCCAGCGTGCGCCACCGCTCGGAGATCATCTCCATCGTCGGCGCGTTCCTGCTCATCGCCGACTACATCGTCACGGCCGCCCTGAGCGCGCTGTCGGCTTTCCAGTACCTCGGCGTGCCGCACCCCGAGAAGTTCGCGGCGGCGGCCATCGCGGGCATCGGTGCGCTGAACTGGTTCGGGCCCAAGCACACCGGCGGGCTGGCGTTCCTGGTGTCCATCCCGACGTTCGTCGTGGTGGTCCTGCTGGGCTTGCTGGGCTTGCCGCACGTGGCCCAGGCGTGGCACCATGTCCAGCCCCTGCACGGCGGCTGGGCGTTCAACTGGACGAATTTCGTCAGCATCGTCCTGGCGCTCTCGGGTGTGGAGGCCGTGGCCAATTCCACGGGCGTGATGAAGCTCGACCCCGGCTCGTCCGACAGCAAGCCGAGCGTGGTCAAGACCAGCACGCCCGCGCTGTTGTGGGTGATGGCGGAGGTCGTGTTCTTCACGGGGTTTCTGGGCCTGCTCATGCACGCCCTGCCGGGGCTGCACCCGGTTTCCCTCGACGCGGGCGACCCCACCATCGACGCCAGGCACCCCGGGGTGGACGGCGCGGCGGGCGTGACGGGTGTGCGCGACTTCATGCTCAAGTACATGGGCACGGTCTTCGCGGGCCAGATCTTCGGGCCGGCGGCGGGGTACTACGTGGGCCTGGCGGTGTCGGTCGTCTTCGGCGTGCTGCTGCTGTCGGCGGTCAACACGGCCATCGGCGCGTTGATCAGCACGCAGTTCCTCATGGCGCGCGACCGCGAGCTGCCGACGATTTTCCGGCGGCTCAATAATTTTGGTGTGCCCACCTGGGGGCTGGCCATTTCGACGGCGATTCCCCTGCTGCTGGTGCTCGTCGTCAGCGACCTTTCGGGGTTGGCGGAGCTGTACGCCGTGGGCGTCGTCGGTGCCATCGCCACGAACCTGGGCGCGTGCTCGACGGACCGCAAGCTCGGCCTGAAGTGGGGCGAGCGCATCCTGATGTTCCTGACCTTCCTGGTTATGGTGGTCATCGAGGGGTCGCTCTTCGTGGACAAGCCCGCTGCGCGCACGTTCGCGGTGATCGTCCTCGCCATCGGCCTCGTGCTGCGTGCCCTGGGCCGCGAGCAGGCGCAACGCGGGGCGTTCCTGGTGGTGCTGGCGATGGTGGTGGCGCTCTTTGCCTTCCACGACACCGCCGCCGCCGTGCTGGCCGTGACGGTGCTGGCGGCCGGGTTGATCCTGCGCGGCCTGCTGGGCGAACGCCAGCTCAAGAAACAGGCCCGGGCCGCCGCGGCGACGGGCGAGACGAGCGTGCCCGGAGGGCTGGCAAGCGCGGGCAGCGCGACGGAGTTCGGCCTGTCCCTGCGTCCACCCGGCACGGAAGCGGCGCGGGCCGCCAGCGAACATGCCACCGGGTCGCCCCTGCTGTGCGCGGTGCGCGGCATCGGCAAGACGCTCGATTTCGCGTTGGAGGAAGCGCGTGAGAGTAACCGGCCGCTGTATCTGTTGTTCGTGCGCGAGCAGCCCATCATCACCAGCGAGGACCGCAAACGCCGCTGGCGCGAAGACGCCGAGGCCCGGCAAATTTTCTCCTACGCCAACGCCAAGGCGGACGGGGCCGTGGTGCTGCCCGGCTACGCCGTGAGCGATTCGCCCGCGGACACCATCGTGGATTTCGCGGCGACCATCGGGGCGTCGCGGCTGGTGCTCGGAGCCCCGAGCCGCAGCGGTCTGGTGACCCTGTTGCGCGGCAACATCATCCGGCAGGTGTCCGACCTGCTGCCGGACAGCATCCACCTGCTGGTCTACGCCTGAAGCGAGCCGGTGCCCATCAGGACAAGATAGGGTCTCGCTTCGCTGGGTAATCGCGCCTTCCCTCCCCCCTCTTGCCATGCTTAACTTTCGCTGTTTCCTCTCCGGTACGTTGCTGCTCGCGCTCGCCGCGCTCGCTGGCTGCTCCATGTTCTCCGCCGACGCCTGGCAACGTCCCTCCCCCCTTTCCGGCAGACCTCTACCGCCGGAGAAGCAGGGAAAGCGCGAATTCCAGGGCGGATTTACCGTGCAGCTCGACGATCCGGACCGCCCGCCCGCCGCGCGGGTGGTCACGGATATCGGAGCCTACGCCCAACGGCGCGGGTTCGTTCTCCAGGCAGCCACATCCGCGCCCCAACTCGACCCGGCGACCGGCCAGGCCTTGGCACCCGCACCGCAGCGGTACAGCTTCGGGAGCATCGTGCTGGATGTGATCTACCAGCCCAGCGATCTCCGGGTCGTCGCCGACTTGCACAGCTTTAGCTTCAAGCTCGGCCACGGATTTGCCGACCGATTCTTCCACGACTTTGACCACGAGTACGCCGGAAGGTACGGCCAGGGCGATCCTATCTTCGAGAACGACTACACCGATGACACGACCGCTCCCGTTGGAGATCGGAGCGGTCGCGGCGGCGGTTCCTCTGGCCGGCGGTAAACCCGGGCGGCGGATGGCAGGCGAAGCACCTTGCTCCTTCGCCGCACCGGGCCCGGACTCTCCGGGCCGGTGATGGTCGGCGGTCCGGGTCGTCTCCGTGTCGTCCGGGCCCGCGCGATGGAAGAAATTCGTGCCCGGTCAGACTCGTCGGCTCTGGCGGCCGGGATTGGTTTCCCCTGGGTCCAGCCGTCTCCCGTGCCGGTTTGACCCACCCCACCCCGGATGTTAGCCTTGCGGTTCTTTTTGTCTCTGAACGCCCCGATACGAATGAGCACGAGTTACAAGGATACGCTCAACCTGCCCAAGACCGATTTTCCCATGAAGGCGAATCTGGTCACCCGCGAACCGGAACTCCTCACTTACTGGGAGGAAACCGACATCTACGGACAGATTCAGGCGGCCCGCCAGGACGGCCCGCTTTTCGTGCTGCACGACGGTCCGCCCTTCGCCAACGGCGACGTACACATGGGCACCGCGCTCAACAAAATCCTCAAGGACACGGTCGTCAAATCCAAGACCATGGCCGGGTTCCGGGCCCCGTACCTGCCCGGCTGGGACTGCCACGGGCTGCCCATCGAGTTCAAGGTCGTCAAGCAGGACCGCGGCCTGAGCCCCGTGGAGGTCCGCCGCCGCTCGGAGGATCTGGCGCGCCGGTTCATCGACGTGCAAAAGAGGCAGTTCAAGCGCCTGGGCGTGTTCGGCGACTGGCAGCACCCCTACCTGACGCTGGCCCCCGCCTACGAGGCGGAGGTCCTGCGCGCCTTCGGCCGGCTGGTGGACAAGGGGCTGGTCTACCAGAGCAAGAAGCCGGTTTACTGGAGCACCGGCGCGCGCACGGCCCTGGCCGAGGCGGAGGTCGAGTACCACGAGGAAGATTCGCCCGCGATCTACGTCAAGTTCGCGCTGACGGGCGGCCCGCTGGCGGACAAGGCCAGCATCGTCATCTGGACGACGACGCCCTGGACGCTGCCCGCGAACCTCGCCGTCGCCGTCAACCCCGGCTTCGGCTACCGCGCGCAGGCGTTCAGCCATCCACAAACCGGCGCGCGCGAGACGCTCGTGTTCGCCAACGCGCTCGCGGAGGATTTCTGCCGCGCCACGGGCTACACGCTCGAAGCGCCCACCGAGGCCGACGACGACCGCTCGGGCTCGTTCCTGGGCACGGAGCTGGAAGGCTGGACGTACCAGCACCCGTTCCTGGCGCGCGAGGGCGAGGTGATCCTGGGCGAGTTCGTGACGATGGACGCGGGCACGGGCTGCGTGCACATCGCCCCCGGCCACGGCAACGAGGATTACGTGGTCGGCCGCAAGTACGGCCTGCCCGTGCTCTCGCCCGTGGACGACGACGGCCGCTACACGGAGGAATGCGGCCTGCCCGAGCTGGTCGGCCAGTACGTGTTCGACGCGAACGGACGCATCATCGAGCTGCTGCGGACCACGGGCGCGCTGGCGTTCGCGGGCAAGATCCACCACACCTACCCGCACTGCTGGCGTTCCAAGGTGCCGATCATCTTCCGCGCCGTGGAACAATTCTTCATCCGCATGGACGACCTGCGGCCCGAGGCCCTGCGCGCCATCGACGAGGTAAAGTGGCTGCCGCCCTGGGGCCGCAACCGCATCTACGGCACCGTGGAAAACCGGCCCGACTGGTGCATCTCGCGCCAGCGCACCTGGGGCGTGCCGCTGCCCGCCTTCTACGACGCGGAGGGCCAGCCCATCCTGCGCCGGGATTGGATCGACCAGGTCGCCGACGTGGTCG
>CAXTVY010000241.1:0-5999 GCA_964247665.1 uncultured Chthoniobacterales bacterium
TCCACCGGGTTGGCACGGCCCCGGCGCGGGATCGTCAGCCGCCGCAGCCGCGCCCCAGACCGGCTAGCATCTGGAGCTTGTAGTCAAAATCTGCGGTGGTGGGGGCGGTCGGCATCGGGCAAGGTAACCGGGGTCCGGGAGGGTTTCAAGGAGAAGGCGGGAGGCAGAAGGCGGAAGGGAGATGCTGGCTTGCCGCCTACTTTTCCTGCACCTTGTCCAACCAGAACGGATTCGCCACGCCTTCCCGATAGGCTTTCAACGACCCGGGCGAGGATTGCACGCGCAGGTTGCTCCAGGTTTCGTCCTTGTTCTGCCAGCGTTCGTGCCAGAACACCGCCGCCTTGAGGCGCGGATACTTGCCGCCGTTCAGCCCCTGAAAAGCCTGACGGATGAACTCTCCCTTGTTGCCGTTTTCGGGGAACTCGCCCACGCCCCATTCCGCCAGCATGACGGGCTTCTGCGGGTCGATTTCGCAGAGGCGCGTATACGCGTCGTCCATCACGTCCGGCCATTCCTCCCACTCGTCCTTGCCCGGGGTCAGTTCGCCGTAAACGCTCATGCCCAGCCAATCGACGTAGTCGGGCCCGGGATAATACTCACGCATGGCATTCCACGTTTTATCGGGGTGGCAGTCGTTGTTCGCGTGGAAAACCCACGCGATGTTGCTCGCTCCGGCGGCGCGCACCCGGTCCACGGCATGGCGGTAGGCGCGCTTGTACATCTCCGGGCCGGCAAAGCCGCTGCCGCCGTCGGCGGGCTTGTCCGCGCCGTTGCTCTGGCCGCTCCAGGGGAACCAGTTGGAATTGGGCTCATTGCCGAAGGAAACCAGCAGCGGATGGCCAAACGCACGGGCGGCGGCGGCCCATTTGTCGATGTAGCCGTCGCAGTCCCCGGCGACGATGTGCTGGAGGCTCCAGCGTCCGGCGTTGACGTGCTTGCCCTGCTCGTAGGGCGGCCCCCAAGGGGACCAGTAAACCAGTGGGATCGCACCGTAGTCACTGATCAGGCGGACGTTCTCCGTGGGGAAGGTTTCGCGGCCCCAATAGCTCGAACTCGCCACGATAGCCTGGTGCTTGCCCACGAGGTTTTCAAACCCGCGGACGGCCTCGGCGGTGACGGTGTCCTCCGTGTCGCCGAAATCCATGTAAGCGCCGGTGTAGGCACCCTGCGCGGGTGCAGGCACCGGGCCACCGTTGTTTGCCGGCCCGGCCCCCCGTGCGGCGCACGACAGCACGCACCCGGCAACAGCGCCAACGAGCAAAGCGCGCCCAGCCCTTGCCGCTGACTCCCGGCCCGGCGACATTGCGGACCCATGCCGACCGACCCCGCCCCACCCCGCGCGCTGATCCTGGATTTTGACGGGCTGGTCGTGGACACGGAGATCGCGGTGTACCAGGCGTGGAACGAGTTTTACGAGCGCGAGGGGCATCATTTGACGATGGGGCAATGGCAACAGGCCGTCGGCTACGTTAACGGCTTCGATCCCCGCGCGCATCTCGAATCGTTGACCTGCCGCGTCTTCGACTGGGCGGCGAGCGACGTGGAACTCGTGCGCCGCACGCGCGAACTCGCCCGGGCGCAACCCGTGCTGCCCGGGGTGGCGGAGTTGCTGGCCCAGGGTGCGCGGTTGGGCTACCGCATCGGCGCGGCGAGCAATTCCACGGCGGATTGGGTTGGTCCCGGGCTGGAACGGCTGGGACTGCGGCATTGGTTCCAGGCCGTTCGCACGCGCGAGTCGGTCCACCGGCACAAGCCCGCGCCGGACGTGTACCTGGGTGCGCTGGCGGACCTGGGCATTGCGTCGCCCGAAGGCAGTTTCGCGTTCGAGGATTCCGAGCCGGGCGTGTGCGCGGCGAAGGCGGCGGGGTTGTACGTCGTCGCCGTGCCGAACCCGCTCACGCGCGGGCAGGATCTGAGTCTGGCGGACGTGATCCTGGAGAGTCTGGAGGGGTTCCGGCTGCCACCATGGCGCCACGCAACCGGCGTCTGAAAAGATTTCGCGGGCGAACCGGCTTCAGGCGGCGGGTTTCTCGGGGGTGGCGGCGAACTTGTAGCCAAATTCGCGCGCGGTCAGGATGAACTCGGGATGGTGCGGATCGGCTTCGATCTTGCGGCGCAACGTGGCCACGAAGCGGTCGATGCTGCGTGGGGTGACGGTCACGTCGTGGCCCCACACGCGGTTGAGGATTTCCTCGCGGCTGAGCGCCTGCCCGGTGCGCTGGAGAAAGAAGTGCAGCAGCGCGAACTCCTTGGGCGACGCTTCCACGGGTTCCCCGCATTTTGTCAGGGTGCGCGCGGTCACGTCGAGGACGTAATCGCCGAACGTCCAGCGGTTCGGCTCGCCCGCCCGGCGGCGGCGCAGGAGGACTTCCGCGCGCGCGAGCAATTCGCGCACGGAGAACGGCTTCTTGACGTAATCGTCCGCGCCCAGTTCGAGGCCCAGAACCACGTCTGATTCCTCGGCTTTGGCGGTCAGGACGAGAATGGGCATCTCGATGTGCTCGCGGCGCAGGCGGCGGCAGATCTCGTAGCCGTTCATGCGCGGGAGCATCAGGTCGAGCACGATGAGGTCCGGCCGTTGGTCCACGGCGAAGGCGAAACCCTGCTCGCCGTCCGCCGCGAGTAGGACGTGGTAGCCCTGAAAGGCAAAGTTGTCCTTCAGCCCACGCGCGAGCGCGGCGTCGTCTTCGATGATGAGCACGGTTTCCATTTAGGGGGAAATGACCAAGGCCCGAATGACCAAGGTCCAGGACCAATGACCAACCTGGGGAACACTTCTAATATCGCATGAATGGGAGATGAGAAGTCAAAGGCATCTTTTCACTGGAATGGCAGGGCGTGGTCCGTGTTCCGGAATGGGCCTTGGTCATTGGGCTTTGGTCATTGCCGCCTTCGTCATTTCGCCGCCCGGCGGCGACGGCAGCGGCAGCTTGATGGTGAAGGTACTCCCCTCGCCCGGCGTGCTTTGCACGGACACCGTGCCGCCGTGCGCGCGCACCACCGAGCGCACGATACTCAGGCCCAGACCCACGCCCTCGTGCGAGCGCGAAAGCCGCGCGTCGGACTGGTAGAACCGCTCGAAGATCCGCCGCTGCTCGCCGGGCTCGATGCCGTCGCCGTTGTCCGTCACCTCGAAGAGCACCCACGCGCCGCTCCGGTCGCGGGTCTGCGTAACGCGGATGCCGATCCGCTTGTCCTCGCCGGTGTACTTCCAGGCGTTATCCAGGAGGTTGACCAGCGCGGCTGTAAGCGTCTCCCCCTCCGCCCACAGGGGCGGGATGCCTTCCTCGACTTCCACGTGGAACCCGCACCGGGGCAGTTCCAACCGAGCCCGCATCCGCCCGCGGGCCGCCTCCACGATCTCCCTCGCGTCCACCGGCTCGCGCCGGGCCTGCCACGCGCGGCGTTGCCGCCGTCCGACACCGCCCAAGCGCGACGCCGTCTGGAAACCGTCCACCAACCGCTCCAGGCGCGCGTTCTCCTCGGCGATCAGGCGCAGGTATTCGTCCGCTTGCTCCGGGCCGTGGTAGCGCCGGTCGAGCAGCGTTTCGATGAACATCCGGGTGGAGGCCAGCGGCGTCTTCATCTCGTGCGAAACCACGGCCAGCGCGTCGTTGCTCAACTCATGCAGGGCGATGCGGCGCGTGAGGGCCCAGCCCGCCGTGGCGGCGATGGCGGCGGTGATCAGGAACATGCCGCCAACGCTCCACCAATAGAACGTGATCTGCCCGCGCGCGATGCCGTCGACCAGCGCGACATCCACGCTGTAGAGCCGCACGCGCCACGCGGGCAGCGGCGGCGGCAGCGCCGTTTCTGCCAGCAAAGGCTTGAAGCGGGTGCCCGCGTCCGGTTCGTTGGGACCGACGAGCGGGACACTTTCACCGTTTTCATCCACCAGGGAGAGCATCGATTGCGGGTCGAGCGCGCGCTGGTAGAAGGCGCCAATGTCCTCGATCAGGCGCTGGCGGCGGCGCAGCAGCAGGACGCTCGGGATTTTGACGGTGGACGGCGCGGGCGATTGATCCGCCGTTGGACGGCGTGGATGCAGCGCAAAAATCGGTTCGGGCGTTTCGCAGAAAAAGCGCCAGCGCACGGGGCCGGAGGGCGGCAGCATGGCGTACTGCACGCCGCTTTCCAGCACCGCGCGGGCGAGAGTCTCCGCCGGTCGGCTATGGGATGGAACAGGTGGTGGCGGCAGCGCGAGGCGGCCGTCTGGCTGGACGACCAGGACGGCGTCGGCAGCCGACGATGGAGCGATGGCTTGCCAAGAGCGGGTGGGGTCGAGTTGATCTTCCCCGGGCAGGTTGCGGGTGGCGCGGGCAGCGAGCGTGGCACTGGCGCTGTCGAGGAATTGCTGGTAGCGCGGCTTGGCACGCTCGCGCGCATCGGCTTCCTCGTTGGCAATGCTCTCGAACAGGAAACGGATGACAAAGATCGTCGGCAGCAGCGGCAGCAGCGCCAGCAGCAGCACCAGAGCACGGAGCTGCCGGGGTTTGACCTCGAAGGGACCGCGGGCGCGCATGGGGAAAGGCGGAAGGCGGAAGGGGACGGGATGCGAGGGCAGACAATCCGGCAAGGAACACGGAACTTTAACGCAGAGGCACAGAGGACACGGAGACCAGAGGAGAAGAAGGAAGCAGGAAGAGAAGAAGACGGGAGCTAAGCCGGGAAGAAACGTCGCTGGTCTGCCAGCGTGCTCTTCTTCGCCTGCCAACCTGCATCCTGCAACCTCCCTTCTGCCTTCTGCCCTCTGGAGGGATAGTTTCGGATTGCGGGACTACCGACCCTGCTGCTTCCGATCAAACCATTCACTTGTTACCGAATGATGACCGTCACGTCCTGATTCGCAGAAAAGGACGATTACTTCTCGCACGGCACCCGCCGCCTTTCTGTCTCTCCTACCATGAAATATCAGGCAGTCATTTTCGACATTGACGGCAGACACGGCGACCCTCGAGATCTACACGCGGAAGCGTGGCGGATCATCTTCGAGCGCCACGGCAAGAACATCCCCTTCCCGGACATACGCTCACAGATCGGCAAGGGTGGCGA
Organism: uncultured Chthoniobacterales bacterium; assembly: GCA_964247665.1. GTDB lineage: Bacteria > Verrucomicrobiota > Verrucomicrobiia > Chthoniobacterales > SZAS-18 > CAHJWO01. The sequence goes on from CAXTVY010000241.1 coordinate 5,053, forward strand.
CCAGCTCCTGCCTGTGTTTTTCACCCCGGCGGAAATCGAGGAACACGGCGACGCGATGGAAACGGAGCGCGGCAAGATCTTCAAGAACAACTTCCTGCCTCACGTGCGGCCGTTCCCCGGCGTGCGCCCGCTCTTCGAGCGCATGAAGCGTGACGGCCTGCGGCTGGCGTTCGCCTCCTCGGCCAAGAAGGACGAGCTGGCGCATTATATCAAGCTGCTGGAAATCGACGATCTCGTCGAAGCCAGTACCTCGTCGGACGACGCCGCGAAATCCAAGCCACATCCGGACATTTTCACCGCCGCCGTGAAGAAACTCGGCGACGTGCCCGCCGAGGCAACACTGGTCATCGGAGACACACCCTACGACGCCGAGGCCGCTGGCAAGATCGGGATCAGGACGGTGGGTTTCCTGTGCGGCGGCTTCGCGGAAAGCGACCTGCGCCAGGCGGAGATCATCGCGCTTTACCAGGATCCGGCGGACCTGCTGCGGCAGTACGAAAATTCTCCGTTCGCGCAGGTCTGAGGCCCGGGTGCGCCGGATCAGTGTCCGCCGCTGCCCGCCGCGCGGTTGTTCTTGATCACGATCTCCACCCGCCGGTTGAGCTGCTGCTCCTCGACGCTGCCGCCGCGCACGAGCAGGCGCGTCAGGCCGTAGCCGCGGGTCTGGATGCGCTCCGGCTCGATGCCCGCCGCCCCCACCAGCCACCGCTTGACGGATTCCGCCCGCGCGAGGCTCAGGCCCTGGTTGTAGTCCGGCGCGCCGAAGTTGTCCGTGTGCCCCTCGATGATGAACGTCGCGTTGGGGTTGCGCATCATCAGGTCGGCGAGCTTTTGCAGGCTGCCCACGGCCTGCGGACGCAGTTCAAACGCATCGTAATCAAAGAGCAGGCCCGTCGGCAGCAGGATGGGCGCGGTCTGGGTCGCGAGCGGCCCCTTGAGCGACAGCA
>CAXTVY010000241.1:6009-6892 GCA_964247665.1 uncultured Chthoniobacterales bacterium
ACAGCAGGTTGTCGAGGTTGCTGAAATTGGGCACACCCGCGTTCGGCCCGGCGTTGGGACGGCTGCCTGTTTTGTTGCCGGTCACGTCGAAAGACGGGTGGCTGCCCGTGACGTTGGGCTTGCTGTTGAGGAGTTGGTCAGTCAGCGCCTTCAGGTCACTGGGAAGCTGCTGCGCGTTGTCCTCGGCGAGCAGTTTGTTGAGCGATTTTGTCGGCTCGACCTTGGGTTTATCCACCACCATCGTCTTGTCCAGGTCCGGCGCGGCGATGACGGTCTCGGCTTGCTGCATGAGCTGCTCGTAGCTCGGCTTCGCCTCGCCGGGGATCTGGATGTCCGTCTTGTCCGGGTTCGGCTTCGTGGCGGGCTTTTGCTGCTCGTCCTTGGGCGGATCGTCGAGCGTCTTGGGATCGATGTTGACCTGCTTGACGTTGAACACGCGCGCCGGGGGCCGGGTATCGTGCGGCAGCGAGAACCCCGCGAACGGCGTGACGTGCAGCAGGTAATACCCCGCCGCGTGGAGGGCAGCCGTCAAGAGCAGCGCCGGGATGAACCAGCGTTCGACCTGCCCCAGGCGAGGCGAGATGGCGGAGCGGCGAGCTGGGGCGGTGGCGGCCATGGGAGTTGAGAAACAGAGACGTTGAACAGGCAGCAGATGTTCAACCTTACCATCCGCCGCGATGCGACGGAAGCCCCAATGTCCAATGCCCAAGGCCCCACTCTGGAGAGCCTTCACGCATCGGGCTGCGCATCGCGGGCGATGATCTGCCACACCAGTTCCGCGTCTCCAGCCATGTTCTCTATGCCCGGAAAGCGGCAGACTTCCATGTGCCCATCGGCGAACACGTCGATTTCAGTGCGCGCACCCACGAAGGTCACGTTGACC
>CAXTVY010000242.1:0-6874 GCA_964247665.1 uncultured Chthoniobacterales bacterium
TGAAGGCGCGGCGGAAGGCATGACGGACAGGTGGCATGTCTTTATTGTAAAGGAAGCGGAGGGTGGAAGCAACGGAAGGCAGAAGGGACGTGGATCGCGAAGTGCGCGTTGCGAAATGTTTGCCATCGTTCGACTCCGTTCGGCGTACTCCGTTCAAGAACACCAACGGCGGTCGGCACATGCCACCTGCCACTCGGCTCCTGCCTTCTGCCTTCTGCCTTTGAACCTTTCCCGCCCGGGGCGGTCTGAAGATGCCGGTTCCTTTTGACGCCACGCTGAAAACCTGCTTTAGCTCAACCCCGCCGTGCATTTCCATCGTTCTCTGCTCCCCCTCGGTGCGGCTTTGCTGCTCACTGCCCCTACTGCCGCGCTCCGCGCGCAAAACCCCTCGCAGATGGACGAGCCGCCCGCTCTGCCGGGTGCCCCGCCCACCATCCCCGGCGCCTTCCCCCATATTCCGGGCACGGCTCCGCTAAACCGCACCCTGCCCACCCCACCCCGCCTGCCGCCGAATCTCCGCGGCACCTTCCCCCCCACCGTGCCCGGCGGACCCATCGTGGGTGAGGAAAACGTCCGCGTCACGTATCCCGGTGCCCAGGTCACGGAAATCCTGGACCATTACGCTTTGCTGACCGGCAAGCGTGTCCTGCCCGACAACACCGTGCAGGGGACGATGAGCATCGTCATCAACCAACCCGTACCCAAGTCGGAGGCCATCCGCATCATCGAAGTCGCGCTCAACCTCAACGGCTTCAACCTGGTGCCCGAGGGCGAGAACATCGTCAAGGTGCTCGGCCTGACCAAGAACCCGCGCAGCGAGGGCGTGCCCATCTTTTCCGACCTGGACCTCGTCCCCGACTCCGAGCAGATCGTCTCCTTTCTCGTGCGGCTGCGCTACCTCGACCCGCAGGAAACCGCCGGCGCACTCCAGCAGTACGTGCCGCCGGTTCAGCGTTCCGCGTTCACGGCACTGGAAAAGGCGGGCGCGATCATCATCACGGACACCGCCGTCAGCGTGCGCCGCCTCGTGGGGCTGCTTGCCCAGCTCGACCTGCCTTCCTCCCCCGTGGTGGAGCAGCATTTCCGGCTCGAACGCGCCGACGCGACCAAGGCGCTGGAATTTCTCAACACCATGTTCGAGCTGAAGGGCGACACCACGCACGGCGCCACGGGTGGAACCGTGGCACCAAGCGTGACCGCGGTCACGCGGCGACCCATCCGGCGCGTCGGCGAGGAGGGCCAGCCCGTGACCGACCAACCCGTGCAGAACGCGGTGCTGGCCGCCGGCGGCCAGCCCGTGCTCAGCGGGGATTCGCTCATCCAGGGGCACATCACGCTGACGGCCGACGTGCGTACCAACAGCGTGTACGTCATCACCAGCCCGGTGAATATCCCGCTCGTCGAGCGGTTGCTGCGGGAATACGACGCCGACACACCCTTCGCGGAACCCGTGCGTTATCCGCTGCGCTTCGTCAGCGCCAAGGACGTGCTGCCCATCCTCGTGCAGGCGCTCGCCGAGCCCGGCTCGGACGCCGCCGGCGGCACGGGAACCTCCGGGACGGGCTCCAGCAGCTCTTCGACCGGCCGCACGAGCGTCAACGGCAGCTCGACGAGCAGCAACGGCAACAGCAGCAACCCGTTCAGCAGCCTGAACGGCAGCAGCGGCAGTAGCGGCTCTGGCTCCGGCTCCGGCTTCGGTGGCAGCAGCGGCGGCAGCAGCGGCGGCAGCTCCAACATCGGCGACTCGGGGTTGGACACCCAGGCCGTGGACACCACGCCGACCATCGCCACGGTGGGCAACACCAAGATCATCGCCGACCAGCGCAGCAACACGATGATCGTGCTCGGCGGCCAGGAGGCGCGCGACAAGGTGTCCGAGACGATCCGGCAGCTCGACGTGCGTGCTCCGCAGGTGGTCATCCGCACGGTGATCGGCGAGTTGTCGTTGGGCAAAGACTCGGAACTCGGCTTCAATTACTTGCTGCGCACCAACCGCGGCAGCCTCATCGGCTCGAACAGTTCCGCGTTTGCCACGGCCGGCACCTCCACCTCGGCAACGACGGGTGTGACGGGTGTGACGGGCCCGACGGGCACGACGGGCACGACGGCCGCCACCACGGGGACCTCCAACCTCAGCCAACTGACCGACCTCGCCACCCAACTGGCGGGGGTCAGTTCGGGCTTCACCGGCGTCGGCGGCATCGTGTCCATCGGCAAGAGCTTCGAGGTGATCCTGAGCGCGCTGGAGTCCACCACCCGCTTCAAGACCCTCAGCCGACCGATGATTTTCACTTCCAACAACAAGAAGGCGATCATCGCCAGCGGCCAGGAGATCGCCGTGCCGACCAGCCAGATCAGCACGGCCGTCGGGACGACCTCGGGGGTTGCCCAGTCAACGAACGTCGACTACAAGGACGTGACGCTCCAACTGGAGGTGGTACCGCTCATCAACAGCGAGCACGAGATCACGCTGGATATCCTCCAGAAGATCGACAGCCTCGTGCAGGGTGCGAACACAATCGTCAACGGTACATCGGTACCAACTATCGCCACGCGTTACCTCAAGACCACGGTCTCTGCGCCGAACAACTCGACCATCGTCCTCGGTGGCCTGATTACCCAGGACGAGAGCAAGACATCGGGCGACATTCCTTATCTGAGCAAGATTCCTGTGCTCGGCACGCTTTTCAAAAGCCGCAGCACCACTGCGGACCGCAGTGAACTCATTATCCTGATGCACCCGGAGGTGGTCAACACGCCGGCCCTATTGCTGCAGGCGGGGAAGAACGAGGAACGCCGCACGTACCTCGGCGGCGACCTGGAACGCCAGCTTTTGCCCAACGAGGTGCGCAAGGCCCTGCCCGTCGAAAAGAAAGTGGTCGTGAAGAAGACGGTGGTGACGAGAGACCCAAAGTGAAGAAAATCGGAAGGCGGAAGGCGGAAGCGGAATACGAGCAGTCAGCGTATAATACATGGGGCGAGCTTCCGTTCCCGAATCACGGTTGGCAGTCTTGCATCCTGTATCCTTTCTGATTTTCGCCTTTGCTGGTTCCGACTTCCCACTTCCGCCTTTCCCATGACTCCTACCCTGCGCAAATCGCTCATCGGTGCCCTGACGGCCGCCGGAGTATCCGACGACGACGAGGCCGGCCGGCTCGCCGACCTGAAGGAAACGGGCGCGTCGTGGATCAACGGCGTGCTCGGCACCGGCAAGGTCGATGAAACCCGGCTGCTGACCCGCCTGGGGGAAACCTTCCGGATGCCCTTCGAGCCGCGTCTGGATGCCAGCCGCATCGACCGCGCCACGCTCAACCAGTTCCCCAGCCGCTTTGTCTTCCAGCACCACATCATCCCGCTGGAGAACAGCGAAACCCACGGGCTGACGCTCGCCACCTACGACCCCTTCAACAGCGCCGGACGGCAACTGGCCGGGCAACTCGCGGCGGGGCGGCCCATCCGGTGGGTGCTCGCCTCGCGCGCGCAGCTCCTGCGGGCCATCAAGACCCTTTACGGGGTGGGCGCGGAGACGTTTGACGAACTGCTCAAGGCGCGCGGCGGCTCCATCGACGACCTGCTCACGGACAAGGAACTCGTCGCGGACATCAACGCGAACGATCCCGAGGCTTCCGTCGTCAAGTTCGTCAACCAGATCATCCGCGAGGCCATCGCCGAGCGCGCCACGGACATCCACGTCGAGCCGCTGGAGAACGACCTGCGCATCCGCTACCGCATCGACGGCATCCTGCACGAGGCTGCCGTGCCCCCGCAACTGCGCGTGCTCCAGAACGCGATCATCTCGCGCCTGAAGGTCATGGCCCGCATGGACATCGCGGAGAAACGCCTGCCGCAGGACGGCCGCATCAACCTCGCATCGGGCGACGTGAGCATCGACGTGCGCGTGTCCACGATCCCGACGGTCAACGGCGAGAGCATCTCGCTGCGGCTGCTCAGCGGACGCGACCGGCAGAGCTTCGGCTTCGAGAAGCTGGACCTGGACGAGCACCAGACAAAGCTCGTCAAGGCGCTGCTCTCGCAGTCCAACGGCATCGTGATGGTGACGGGGCCGACCGGCTCGGGCAAATCCACCACGCTCTACAGCTTCCTGACCAGCATCAACTCGGTGCAGCGCCGCATCATCACCATCGAGGAGCCCGTGGAGTACCGGCTCCCGGGCGTGTCACAGATCGACGTAAAACCCGAGATCGGCCTGACGTTCGCCAACGGCCTGCGGCACATCCTGCGGCAGGACCCGAACGTTATCATGGTGGGTGAGATCCGCGACGGCGAGACGGCGGACATCGCCATCCGCGCGGCGCTGACGGGCCACCTGGTTTTCTCGACCCTGCACACGAACGACGCCGTGGGCGGCATCACGCGCCTGCTGGACATGGGCATCGAGCCGTTCCTGCTTTCGAGCACGGTGCGCGCGTTCCTGGCCCAGCGGCTCGTGCGGACGATCTGCCAGCATTGCACGGCCCCGGCGGAGTACGCCAAAGAGCACCTGCGCGAGGTCAATTTCCCCGTGGAGCTGGGCCACACGTTCCAACGTGGCACGGGCTGCGACCACTGCCGCCAGACGGGTTACCAGGGACGCATGGCGATCCACGAGATTTGCGTCATCACCGACAAGGTGCGCAAGCTGGTGGTGGACAAGGCGAGCGGCGGCGAGTTGAAGGCCGCGGCGATGGCCGGGGGGATGAAAACCCTGCGCCACGACGGCTGGCGGCGGGTGGTCGAGGGGCGCACGACGGTGGAGGAAGTCCTGCGCGTGACGCAGGAGGACGAAGCGTTGGCGGAAGAGTAGCGCGCCCCCTCGCCCGCTCCAGACGAGCCGGGAAGCGGTGTTATCGCCTGACAACGCTGGGCGGTGTCACGCATTTGCGCCACACGTAGTCGAACATCACCGCGAACTCGACCCGCTGGAGCGCACCGATCTCCTTCTTGTACTCGTGTGCGCCGTACTTGTACTGCTCACAGAGGTGCGTGAACAGGAACGGGTCCCAATTTGATTGGCGGCCCATGTTCGGAGCATTTTCGGCCGCCGCGCGGCCGTGCATCTCCTGGAAGACGGGTTGCTCGCCGGCGCGCCGCATCCAGTAGCGCGCGTTGTCGAAGTCACCCTCCCGCCGGTGCACCATGCCGTGCCAGTAGGCGGCGAGGTCACCGTCGCCCTTGGCGGCCTCCTTGTGGCTGTCGTCGAGCGCGTTGTGATAGTAGAACAAGCCCGCGCGCAGCAGCGGCAGCGGCGCGCCGGGGAGCGACTCCGCGCCGCCGAGGACCGTGGCGTCATCGGTTTCACGGATGCGGATGACGAGCGCGTAGTCGGTTGGCTCCGTGGGCAACGGCTCGTCGAGCGTGCGCTCGTGCAGCAGGAGGCGTTGGATGAAGTCCGGATAACGGTTGTGCATGGGAAGGCGGAAGGCGGAAAAGTTCCGGGCCTCTTTCATCCGAGCAGGCCCCTTGCCAACGGACAGCTATTTCAGCGGCGTGCCGCGCGCGAAGGCCGCAGCGCGGTCCACATCCTCATAATAGCTCTTGGTCATGTAGATCGGCTTGAAGAAATCGTTCCGGCCCGAATCGTCTCCGAAAGCGCCTGCCGGCTGGTCGCCGGTGGCCCCGAAGGTCGGCACGAGGATGCCGCTCGGGGAGTGCGTGAATTCCATCGAGTTGGGCAGGTCCACCTTTTGCGCTTTGGGAGCCGATCCCACCCCGGGCACATACTTCCAAAGTTGCGGGTTGCCCAGGCCCTCCGAGTTGCGCGCGTCGGCGGCAGCCTGGGCCTTGCGCGCGTCCATCTGCTCACCCAGCGAGCGGGCGGCGGCCTGCGCGGTGTCGGCCAGGCCGTGCCGGTACACGACCGTCGGTCCGCCCGGTGGCGGGTCCGTTGGCGCGGCGGCTTCCTGCGCGCGGAGTTGCCCCTGCGCGCGGGCGTGCTGGCGCTCGTCGTTGACTTGCAGGAGCTGGCGCGTCTGCTCACCGGCCTGCCGCTGTGCCTGCACGCGGGCTTCGTGGTACGCCGTGGCCTTGGCGGCGTCGTAGTGGTACGCCTCGCGCACGCTGCGCGGGCTGTCGGAGAAATCCACCTTCACGATGCCGTCCGTATGCCGCCAGGTGACGCCGTCGGGCTCGACCCGCACGGGCTGCACCGCGTGGAAGGTTTGCCCGGAAAGCGTGACCAGATCGTCCGCGCGCCCGGGAATCGCCACCAGCAGCCCGCCCGCCAGCGCCAGCAAAAAAATTGCGGCGGAAAAGCTCGCACGGCGTCCCGGATTTGGCGTCCCTCCCATGGTGTTGAAGCCAGCAAGGCTGGAACGGCAACCAGTTCCAGCCTTTCGATGATAGTCGGACGGCGGGTTCATTTGTCAAACGCCGCTCTCCTCTCCCTCCGGGCGGAGTCGGAGAGGAGAGCGGGTTGCGCGCATCCGGCCCCGCGCCGTCGAGACCGGTGGCACAGGTCATCGAACAAGGGTCCTGGTCATTTCCGCCGCTTTTGCGGCGGGTGGGCAAGCAAGCTGCTTATTCAGGGGTTCATATGCGTCCTTTGCACCACTGGAAGCTCCCCCTGGCCTGCGCGGTGGCCATCACCAGCCTGCCGCTCGCGTTGATCGTCCTGGCTCGCCACGCCGACACCGCGTCCGCGCCAATCAAAGCAGCCATGCCACCGGCGGCGGCCGTCACGGCAACGGGCAAGCCTTCCCAGGCCGATCCGTCGATGAACGGGGCGGTGGAAGTGTCGCTCAACGACGCGCTCGGACGCCACTGGGTGCGGGCCGAATACCTGGGCAACGGGTTCAGCGAGGTGCAGGCCGGATTCGTCAACCAGCATGGGCAGGCGCTCAAGATGACGGTGCCCGCGGGCACGATTTTCGAGACG
>CAXTVY010000243.1:0-6822 GCA_964247665.1 uncultured Chthoniobacterales bacterium
CCCAGGGGACCGCTGCTTTGCATCGGATGGTCCGGCAGCCGTTGGTCCCAATGCGCCGAATCCTCGATTCGGTAGTACTGGTGCGCCTCGTTCATCGCCAGACTGTCCGCCGTGGGCAACCGCCCGACGCTGTAGGCGTGGACGCGATCCGGGATGCGGACCTTGTTGCTGTCGGTCGGAGGCAGTGCCGCCGGAGCCTGGACATAGACCACCTGCGGCGGCTTGTGCGCGCACGCGCCGAGCAGCAGGCTAACGGGCAGGGAAAGGAGCAGAAGACGACGAGGGATCATTGGAAGGATAGGCGTTGGAAGGGTAGGAATAAGCAGGGTTGGCGGTGTTGTTTGCCTTTCTGGCGTTGAGGTAGGATTGGACCTGTTGCATCGCGGCTTCGCGCTGTTGCAAAGCGCTTTGCACCATCTGGCGTTGGGCGTCTTCCGCGGTGGGAGCGCGGCGGGCAGCGTCGTCGGCTTGCTGGGCATCGTAGGTGTCCCGCGCCAGGTCCCAGGAGTTTTTCGGCTTGCCGCCCTGCGCCAGGTTGGCAACCGAGGCCAACTGAGGTTCCACCACGTTGAGCGGAAAGATGTAGAACTCCGACCCAGCCGCGACGCGCACGAAAGTTCCGTCGCCTTGCTGGCTTTCCTCGATGCGCCGTGCGTAGCGATCCAGGACGGCTTGCGCGCCTTGCAACGGCACGTTTTGGGCGCTGTTGGTGACCGAGTTGCCGAAGCCCTGATTGGTCGTCGACAGCGAGTTGTTGGCGACCGCGCCGATGGCCGTGGCCAGGAAGATTTTCAAGTCGCCGTATTCGTCGCTTTCCAGGATTTGCCCCTTGATGCCAGCCGAGCCGTCCGTCAGCCCGAAGCCAGCGCCGTTCGCGTCCTTTTCCCGGTCCAGCGCCACGCCGCGAATCTGGTACTCCCGGCCATCCTTGAAGATCAAATCCCAGGTGCCGCTCACATCGATGCGGTCCCGGACGTGCCCCTTGCCCGCGAACCCATAGGCCAGCGTCCCGGCCGGGATAATGAGCTTTTTGTTCTCCCAAACGTCTTCGGTGATTTCAGCCAGCACCGGCGTTTGCAGGCTGCTGGAATCCACCGTGAGCACCAGCGAGCACTTGATGAGCGTGCCCGTGGGAGCGAACAGCTTGGGCGGTGAGATCGAGAGGGGGGCAGGCGCTTGTGCCGAGTAACTCTGGATGAGTTTGGGCAGACGGGGCGGCGGGGTCGCCGCCGCGTGCGTGACCACGGGGACCGGGGTAGGAGTAGCCCGCACCACCGGTGCGTCGGTGTCAGGCAGGTTGCTCGTGGCAGGCACGATCACGTTGCCGGGGACAGTCTCACGCAGGGTTTGCGAACCAGGCTGCACCGTGCGCCGTTCCGGGTTCACGTTGCCCAGCGTCTTGGCAGGCGTGTTCTTTGCCGCCGCCGCGGCTGCTACCGCTGCCGCTTCGCGCCGGTGCCGGATAAAGTAGAACGCGACGAAGAAGACGATCAAGACCGGGATGATCACACCCGGCCCTTTGAGGAAGGTAAGAAGGGGACGCATGGCTGCTATTTGTCCCGGGCGGTGGTGGTCCGGCGTGGAAACAGAGCGTTGGAGGTGGTGACCACCTCGCGCGTGGAACCCAGCGCGGGCAATGCAATCCGGTAGTCATTCTTTGAGGAGAGGTGTTCCCGGTCCCCTTCCGTGCTGCCGCGCAGCACGACGCCAATCGCCGCCTCGCCCTTGGCCGGGACCGTGCCGGAGGCATCGCAGAGTTGCGCCGGGTACATCCGCGCGCCGACGTACACGCCGACCGAGGCCGGGTTGAAGGCGATGGGAGTCGCCCGGTGGTTTTTGATGACGCCGAGCAGCACCGTGGCGTCCTGATCCGCGAAGCGGTGAACTTCCGTCACCGTCACCACCACGTCGCCGTAATCGGTTTTCGCGTCCGCCTTGCGAAACTCCGAACGGGCGTAGAGGCTGGCGTAACTCTTTTGCAGCACGGGCCGGTTCCATGCTTTGTGCAGCAGCCCGACCAGATCCTCCGGCGTGGAGTGGATACGCCCGTCGCGGACCTCATCATAGCTGACTTCCCGCGCCCCGTCGTTGAGCGGCCTTTCCACGAGCTTGAGCGCGACCACGGGCTGCGCCGTGTTGTACAACTCGAAAACGTAGAGGGATTCGTCCATGATGACCGTCATGTAGAGTTTCTCGAAACCCTGGAGCGCCCGCAGCGCCACGATGGGCGAGCCTTCCGGGTGTTCGTACTGGATAAGCGAGTTGGGCTGACCCGCTTCCTGCCCCGCTGTCAGGCCGAAACCGAGCACGCCTCGGATTGGCTTGGGGAAATAGATGACCGTTGTCACCGAGGCGGAAATGCCCAGGATCATCGGCACGTTGGGATCTAGCACCCGGTTCAACACGCGAGCATCAATCGGCAGCGCCTCCTTTACTGTCTGGACGGGCGTAGGTGCAGGCGAGGCCGCAGGCTCAGACCCGGCGACGACTGTCGCCGCAGGCCCAGGCGAAGCACCAGGACCGGGGACAACCGTGGCTCCAGGTTCAGATGAAGTCGCAGGCCCAGGCAGGACAACCACCGCAGGCACAGGCACAACCGCAGGCGATGCCACCGGCCTAGGCAACGGTGCCGCCACGAGTGGCGGGGGAGTTGCCTCCACCACCGGCGCGGTTGGCACGACATCCGGCAGGGGCAGCGGTGTCGGGTCGGTTCCCTGAGCAGCGGCCACCGGCAAAACCGAAAGAACAGCAGGTATAACTAATACAAACAAGTATCTAGTGTAGAGACAAGACATGGGACGTGGGGACGTAAAAGACCCTTTGGAAACGGGGAAAACTACTGGGCGACTTTCGTCAGGTGCGGTTCGAAATCATACACGACGACGGGATACCTCCCGTTGGAACGCATGTCTTTGTTGAGCACCATCTTGAAGTTGATTTCTGCCTGGAAGACATCGGTGTAGGGCACGCGGTTGAGAACGCCTGTGCGGATGACTTGGCCCTTGATGGAGGTAATTACCTTGTCCTGCGAAGTCTGGAGGATGACCGCAGGCCCAAGCTCGATTTTCTGGTGGATGTTCTCCTGCGTGAACAGCGGTTCCTCTTTGCCGATCATGGCCTTGGCGTCATCCGAGGCTTTGCCGAAGAACAGCAGACGCATCCGTTCAGGCGCGTCAGATCCTTTCGGGTTGCGGTTGTAGAGACATTCCGCCGCCATCCGGGTAATCACGTCGTGGACGTTCTTCGCGCTCTCGAAATCCGCGAGGGAGCTGATGTAGAAGGTCTGCGCCGAGTCCACCGCAAAAAAGAGCGGCTTTGTCGTCAGGCGTTCGACCAGGCGTTGCCGGTCCCAGATCGACACGCCGAGCACCGCCAGGAACAGCAGGAACCAGACTTTGGCGACCTTTTCCTGACTGACAAAAACGTCGAGCGCGTTGGTTTTTCTTGGAGGAGCGATGGTAGAAGTAGCCATGGAAAAAAGCGTTTAGAGGGTTGCCGCAGCCGCCGCCGCAGCCGCGTTGACGTTTGAAGGTGTCGAAGGCGCAGCGGCAGTCACGCGAGCCGATCCAGCAGAGGCGGGGGCACCACCGCCGCCACCGCCACCACCACCGCCGCTTCCAGCACCTGCACTGGCACCCGCAGCCGCGCCACCTGCACCAGCGGCCGCCCCGCCGCCGGACATAGCAGCCGCGCCTTGGGCAACCTTCATCCCCGCTGAGGCGAGGCTACTGGCAAATTGCGCGCCGATGAGCGCCCCGCCAGAAATCACCGCTTTGGAAATGAGGACGGGTGCTGCGATGGTCGAAAAGACAATCCAAATGGACGCTGCGATAACAAAGATGTAGGTCGCTATCGCGTTGCCTTGATCGGCTACACCCCCGGCTGCTGTGCCGCCATACGCGGTAATTAGATCATGGTTTGCCGCGTTCTTGAGCAGGCCATCCGTCATGATGTCGGCCACCGCCCAACCAAGCGGCCAGATGCAGATGCTAATGACCCCGAGCACCCAGCGGAAGCCCACCCCCTTCATCACGTCGATGGCAAACATCCCGAGGAACAACGGGGCCAAAGACAAGGCAAAATAGAGGATGCCGGTTTGAAACAGGCGCGACCACCACATGAGCAGCCAGGCCACTTTGCCGATGAACCAGACTAGGAGGCTCGCCACGCCATCCGCCAGTGTCGTAGCCGGGTTGAAGATGGTGTCCCACCAGCCGTTGCCCGTCTGGTTGGCTGGTGCCGCGAGGATGGCCTGGAACCGGTTCGACACGTCGGAGGGGTCCGCGTGGAGCGTGTTGATGATCAGATCGTTGACGCCATCCACGATCATACCCGTCCAGTCACCGATTGAACCGATGGCTACGGCGATGACCGCAACGGCCACGAGCTTTTTATAAAGCGTCATGTGGTCGCCTTGCATGAAGCGCAACGTGGCGAAGATGAGGCCAGCAAAACACATCACAGCAGCCACGGGAACCAGGGCGCTAGAGAGCGCCTTGACGCCGGTGAGGAAGTCCGGAAATAGGGTGCTAAAAGCAGCGTCAGCCAAGATCATCAGGGGCGCTTGGGTTGAGGCGTTGGGATAGCGGGTTGGGGATCGTTCCAACGGAATTCTGTTTTCGTGGGTGCGAAGAAGGCAGCCGCCTTCTGTTCACCTAACCGCGCATCCGCAGCTTTTTTATCAGCCAGCGCTTGTGCGGCTTTCTGCCGAGCAAGTTCCTGTTGAGCGGCCACCTCGCGTGCCCGCTCCTCGACCTGAGTGTGGTGGACGTAGACAGTCACCCCGCTTGCTAGGATTGCGACGAGGACAGCGAGCAGGAAGGCATTTGCTTTCATGGCCACCAAGGAGCGAGTGAAGTTTTGCATATGCTATTTGTTCCAGTTAAACTCTGGCGTGGCAGAGGTTGTGAAATACGCCGCCGCCTTCTTTTCACCATCCCGCGCTTCCGCCGAGTTTTGTTCGGCCTGCGCTTGCTTGGCCGCTTGATCCTGTGCCTGTGCCGTCGTCTGCTGCTGAGTCGCCTGTGCCGCCACCTGTGCCGCCTGTTGGTTCAAATTGGCGAGCTGGGCATTTTGCGCGGCCAACAGCGCCGAGTATTTCTGCACTTCCGCGTCCGTCTGCGCGCCGTTCAGACTCTGGAGCGTGTCGTTGATTTGCGAAGTCAGCTTCGTTTGCTGGGTGCCGATCTCCGCCATCCGCAAGGCGTAATTGCTCGATGCGTTGGCGACCGCGCCTTTGTAAACGTACTGATCGGGGGACCGGGTAAAGGTCGTGCCACCACTGGTCACACCCGTGGAGCTGATCGGCTTGTAGGTGCCTTGCAGGCTGGAGAAAATTTGCGTCGGCGACGCCCCGTTGAGCTGCAAAACGCTTCCGCTGGTCAGACTGCTGACGCCGCCGGTAAGTTGCGGCGTGCCCTGCATGGGCGCGCCCAAGGTTTGCACCGAGGTTCCCAGCTTGCTCAGCCCCGCAAGGTTCGTCAGGGTACTGGGATCACCCAAACGCTTGAGCTGTTCGACTTGATTAAGCTGTTGTTCGTACGTGTTTAGCTGTGTCCCAAAATAATCTACGTAATTGAGCGTTTGGTGGACTTCATTTTGCGCGATGGACGCGGCATCCGTGACCGGCCACTGGCTGTAACCCGAGGCAGCAAAGAGAAACAGGCTGGCTCCGGTGGCGAGGATGAATTTCGGTTTCATAAGGTGCTCTGTGTTTGGTTGTTTGCGGTTTGGCACGGCGGCTGGTTCAAACTAAAATGGGTCATTCCACGACCTCGATCACGCGGTGGTGCTCCTCGATCAACGTGCCGTCCGAGGTGCGGTGTTCGTCCACGGGGATCTCGACCAACTTGCGCCGGAGCTGGCCGTCTTCCTCCGTCGCCCGGTGCAAGTCGCGTTGTGCCCAATAGAGGGTCTTTACTTCGTCGCTACGGCCCTTGTTGTAGCCTTCCTGATACTGCGTTTTCTTCTGCGAGCTGATGCCGTAGTTGACGGCTTCGCCCACCAGCAAACCGCCCGCGCCACCGATGGCCGCGCCGACCGGGCTTTTCCTGTCCACCTCATAGCCGATGGCGGCACCCGTGCCCGCCGCGCCCGCGTCGATGGCCGCGTGCTGTGTGGCCTCGCAACCCGTCAGGGCCGAGAGCAGGAGGCTGGCGAGGCCAGCGTGGAGAGAAATGGTCAGGGTGCGTTTAGGCTGCATGGTTGGTCAGGGCTGCCGCTTCGTGGTTTTCAGGGTTGGCAAATTTGATGACCGCATCCACGATGGAGGTCGCGCCACGCATGTCCTTTTCGCGCTGTTCAAAGACGCTCCCCGTGCTGGACGTGACGTAGGCAGTTTCTTTGTCGATGTAATTGCGGCAGGTGGTAATGACAGGCTTCGCGGCCCCAAGTTGGTAGAGCACATAGCCGCTGTAGCTTTCCGGCCCGCCGCGGCTTTTGCTCATGTCGGGAAAGCGCATGATGGTGCGCTTGGTGACTTCCGGGAGCGGGAAGGTCTCGCAGATATTGTCCAGATCCTTTTTGTCGGCCTGGCGCAAAAAGAACACCTGTTTGCAGTTGCCCATCACGCTCGACTTAACCGGGCTGTCCCGGAACCGGCTGTACTGTTGGATCACGGAAATGCAGGCGCAGTTGTACTTGCGCATCCGCTCGTAGAAATTGCGGACGACCTTGTCCCCGTTGGGAATTTCCAGGAACGCGCTCAGCTCCTCGATGACCGCGCGCTTGAGCATGCCACGCGGCAGGGTCATGATGTAATGCATCACGTCGTTTGCTAGGAGGAAGCCCGCGACGTTGAGCAGGGCGGTGTGGCTCGCCGTG
>CAXTVY010000244.1:0-6808 GCA_964247665.1 uncultured Chthoniobacterales bacterium
AAGATCATGCTCGTGGGCAACGAGAATTACTCGCCGTACTCCCGGACCTCGCTCTCCAAGCGTTTTCTCAGCGACAAGGATTTTTCCCCGGAAAGCGTCGCACACCATCCCGCCGACTGGTACCACGAGCAGAAGATCGACCTGCGCCTGAACACGGTGGTAACCCAGTTCAATATCGACCGCCGCCTGGCGGTCCTGAGCAACGGGCAAACGGTCGAGTTCAAGAAGGCCTGCCTAGCGACCGGCAGCCGTCCCCTGCGGCCGTTGGTTGCGGGCACCAACCTGGGCAACATCATCTACCTGCGCAGCATGGGCGACGCGAAGGCGCTCAAGGAAATGGCGACCCTCGAAGGCAGCATCATCGTGGTAGGAAGCGGTTTCATCGCCCTGGAAGCAGCGGCGGCGCTACGCTCCACCCGATGCAAGGTATCGCTGCTGACGCGTGAGGCCGCACTATGGAGCCAGATGCTCGACGCCGAGACGGCCACGTGGCTGACAGGCGTGTTCCGCCAGCATGGCGTGACGCTCCACCTCCAGGAAAACCTCAATGGGTTCGAGGGCAAAACCGTGCTGCGCAACGTGCAGACCAAGAATGGCAACCGCTATCCCGCCTCGCTCGCCCTGGTAGCGGTCGGCGCGGAGTTAAATCTCGAACTGGTGCGTAACACTCCGCTCAACAGTCCGAAGGGTACCCCCGTCAATGAATTCCTGGAAACCGACGAGAAAGGCATCTATGCGGCCGGTGACATTGCGGTGTATCCCGACCGTATCTTTGGCGGCGTGCGCCGGACCGATCATTGGGACAATGCAAGGCAGCAAGGACTTTATGCCGGAGCCAACATGACCGGCAAGAAGCGGCAGCGGTACGATCACCTGCCGCATTATACCAGTGAGCTGTTTGATCTTTCGCTCCACTTTTTAGGTAATTTCGGCAACGTCGCAGCTTTCCAGCCCGTATTTGACGGCTCGCGCGAGAAGAAAACTTTCTCCGTCCGTTATATGCAGGGCGACAAGGTCCAGGCGGCGTTTCTCTGCAACCCGACCGAAGACCAAGTGGCCGAGGCGGAAAAATCCCTGCGTGCGGCGCACACCAAGGCTTGACGGTCGACCATCCCGCCGGGCCTCCGCACTCGCGGTGCTCCGGGACGCATGGTAACGGTCCTCGTCTGTTTCTGTCCTCCCATCATGTCCCCCGCCTCCCGCGTCACTCTGTACGACACCACCCTGCGCGACGGCACCCAGGGTGAAGGCATCAACTTCAGCGTTCTGGACAAACTTCGGATCGCCGAAAAGCTCGACAGTTTCGGGATGCATTACATCGAAGGAGGCTGGCCCGGGTCCAATCCGAAGGATGCCGCCTTCTTTGAGGCCGCCAAGAAACAGCGTTTCCGTCACGCCCGGCTAGCAGCTTTCGGGAGCACGCGGCGCGCCAACGTGCCGGTCAAAAAAGATGCGCAGATCGCTCTGCTGCTCGAAGCCGCGACTCCCGTGGTCACGATTTTCGGCAAAAGCTGGCGCCTGCATGTGACGGAGGTGCTGGGAATCACGCTCGCGGAGAACCGCGCGATGATCAGCGACAGCGTGAGTCACCTCAAGAGCCACGGACGAGAAGTCATCTACGACGCCGAGCACTTTTTCGATGGTTACAAAGACGATCCTGACCACGCCTTGGCAACCCTCGCGGCGGCGTGCGCAGGCGGTGCGGACCTGATCGCGCTCTGTGACACCAACGGCGGCTGCCTGCCGGATGAGTTGGAAGCCATCTTTCGCGCCGCCGCGGCGCATCTGCCCGGAGCCGCCCTCGGCATCCACACGCACAACGACTGCGGACTCGGCGTGGCAAACGCGCTCGCGGCGGTCCGGGCAGGCGCGGTGCAGGTGCAGGGGACGATCAACGGCTACGGGGAACGCACTGGAAACTGCAACCTCACCACGCTCATCCCCTGCCTCCAGGCTAAGATGGGCGTTGAGGTGGTCGCCGATCTGCCGCAATTGACGGAGCTGGCGTTTTTCGTGGACGAGCTGGCGAACTGTCCGCACGACCCACGCGCGCCCTTCATCGGCTCGACTGCCTTTGCGCATAAAGGGGGCGTCCACGTCCACGCCGTGCAGAAGCTCGCGCGCAGCTACGAGCACATGGACCCTGCCGCCGTCGGCAACTGCCAGCACATCCTCGTCTCGGAACTTTCCGGGCAAAGCAACGTGCTGGCGAAGACACGCGCGCTCGGGCTGGACCTAGCCAGAGGCGGACCGGAAGTCGCCGCCGTGCTGGCGGAAATCAAGCGGCTCGAAAAGGAAGGCTACGAGTTCGAGGCGGCGGAAGCGAGCTTCGAGCTATTGGTGCGCAAGCGCCTGGGGCTGCACCAGCCTTTGTTCACGCTGCAGGAGTACCATTGTAATTACCGGCGCACGGGCAACCGGTTGTACGAAACGTGCGAGGCCACGGTAAAGCTCCGCGTTGGCGAGACGAACGAATACACCGTCGCGGAAGGCGATGGCCCCGTGAACGCACTAGACGCCGCCCTGCGCAAGGCCCTCCGCCCGTTCTATCCCGGCATCGACGAAATTGCCCTACAGGATTACAAGGTTCGCATCATCGACAGCCATCAGGCGACGGCGGCGCGCACCCGGGTTTTGATTGTCAGCAGCGATGGCCACGCGGCCTGGAGCACTGTCGGGGTGAGCGGCAACATCATTGAAGCCAGTTGGCTCGCGTTGATCGACGGGATTGAATACAAGCTGGCTGCACGCGTCCCTTCAAAAGAACTGAATGATGACCAACGACCACTCCCGCCTGAATAAACACGCTGTGGCTTACCTCGCCACCCTGAGCTTCGCAGCCGCTGCCTTGACCGCCACGGCACAACAGTCCGTGCCCGCACCCACCGTCGTGGCGGCACCAGCACCCGAGGCCGCGTTCTCCTACGAGCTTGGCCGTGCCACGGCAGATGGAGACGGAGGCGCAGGTTCCACGTACACCGTCGCCTCAACTGTGGAATACAGCTCAAAGCAGACGGGTGCGAAGCTCCGCCTGATGGTCGTCGAAAAAGGCGGGGCTGGCACCATGACCCACCTCCTGACCGTCAACACCGGCAAGTACAAAACGGTCGCCCAGTTGACGGAAACGCTGGCGGGAATTTTCCGCAAGTATCTCGCCGATGCACCCGCCAACCAGGAGATCGGCAAGATTGGTGACATCAATCACGGTGGGGAAATCCGTTTCGTCGCGGAGTCCCGCGAGAAGTTGCGTTACGACTGGCAGGCTCCCGGGGAGCCTACTCATTCAACCCAGTTCAAGCGCAACGATATCCAGGTGTTCCTCGGAATCTTAATGCATCCCAAGGTGGGACGTTGATCTCCTTGGCCTTTCGCGGCCGAACACCGCTTTCGGTGGCAGGGACGCAGCCTGCCACCGCGCCAGACGTCAGAAGAAAATCGGGATGATCAGGATCGCCACGATGTTGACGACTTTGATCATCGGATTGATTGCGGGCCCGGCTGTATCTTTGTAAGGATCACCGACGGTGTCTCCGGTCACGCTCGCCGCGTGTGCCATGGAGCCTTTGCCGCCGTGGCTGCCTTCCTCAATGTACTTCTTGGCATTGTCCCAAGCCCCGCCGCTGCTCGTCATGGCGATGGCCAGGAAGAGACCGGTGACAATCGTGCCCAACAACATGCCACCGAGCGCCTTTTGGCCGAGCGCCGGGATGGCCGCGACGACGATCACCACGACGATGGGCAACAGGGCAGGCACGATCATCTGCCCGAGGGCCGCCTTGGTCACGATGTCGACGCAGGTGCCGTATTCCGGTGTATCTTCACCTTTGAGGATGCCCGGCTTGGCGGCCAACTGACGGCGCACCTCGCGGACCACCGCTCCCGCCGCGTTGCCGACGGCGTCCATGCTGAACGCGGTGAAAACAAAGGGCAGCGCCCCGCCGATGAACAGGCCGATCACGACACGGGGGTCATTCAAGAGAAACTGTGTGGCTGCACGGACGGCATCCACCGAATGGGTCAACGCGAGATGAACCTTGAGTTCTTCCACGTAGGAACCGAACAGCACCAGAGCCGCCAAACCGGCCGAAGCGATGGCGTACCCCTTCGTGACGGCCTTCATCGTGTTGCCGACAGCATCCAGCTCATCCGTGACCTCCCGGACGCTGTGCGGCAAG
Source organism: uncultured Chthoniobacterales bacterium (assembly GCA_964247665.1). GTDB lineage: Bacteria > Verrucomicrobiota > Verrucomicrobiia > Chthoniobacterales > SZAS-18 > CAHJWO01. Next base: position 4,176 of record CAXTVY010000244.1, read on the forward strand.
TCACTCATCACGGCGATGCCGCCCGCGTTGTCGGTGATGGGTCCGAAGGCGTCGAGCGAGATGATGATTCCTGCCATCGACAACATGCTCATCACCGCGATGGCGATTCCGTAGAGGCCGCCGACGTAATCGCTGATGAAGATGGCGATGGCGATGCAGATCACCGGCAGCGCGGTGGCCCGCTGGCCGGTCGCCAGACCAGCGATGATGTTCGTGGCATGGCCCGTCTCGCTCGCCAGCGCGATCTTACGCACGGGAGAAAAGCTCGTGGACGTATAGTAATTGGTGATGAGCACCACGGCTCCCGCCAGGAGGATGCCAACGATGGAGGCGAAGTAGATGCCTCCCCAAGTGTACCTGAACCCGCCGATGATTGTCGGATTGGCAAAGAGAGCGTAGGTGATCGGCAGGTAGAGCACGGCGGAAAGCGCGCTGTTGACGCCGACCGCCTCCAGCAGCAGACGGCCGGGGGAACCCTTTTTCTTGTTGACGAGCATCACACCCAGTGCGGCACCGATGATGGACACGCCTCCTAGGAGGAACGGGTAGACGACCGCCGCGTGCACCCCGGGCAGAGTTAGCGCCCCGATCAGGATGGCCCCGATCAAGCTAACGGCATATGTTTCGAACACGTCCGCTGCCATCCCCGCACAATCACCGACGTTGTCGCCCACATTATCCGCAATGGTCGCGGGATTCCGGGGGTCATCCTCGTCCAGATGGCTTTCGATCTTGCCGACGAGGTCCGCACCGACGTCAGCCGCCTTGGTGTAAATGCCGCCTCCCAGGCGCGCGAAAACGCTGATGAGACTCGACCCGAGAGCTAGCCCAATCAGACTGTTGATTGCCTTCGTTTCATCACCCGTGAAGTGCATGGCCAGCAAGTAGAATAAGCCAACCGAAAGCAGGGCCAGCCCGACGACGAGCAGCCCGGTCACCGCCCCGCCGTTGAACGCCATGCAAAGCGCCGAGTGGCGGTTCTGTTGTGCGGCGAAGGCCGTCCGCACATTGGCCAGCACGGCGACACGCATTCCGACGAACCCGGCTGCCAGCGAACACGTCGCCCCGAGCAGAAAGCCCAGCGAGGTCGAGAGTCCCTTAGTGAAAAATGCAAGCAGGAAAATGACCACGGCAATTGCCCCGATGGTGGCGACCTGTCGGCTCAAGTAAGCCTTGGCCCCTTCTTCGATGGCGGAAGCGACTTCCTTCATGCGGCCATCCCCGGCAGGCGCGGCCAGAATCATCCGGATCAGGTAAAATGAGCAACCGATACCGAGGACTGCCAAGACAAGGGAGATCCAAACACCGCTGGTGAGGAGTGCGCCGAGGAACATAACGGAAGGGGAAATCGTGGGGGGTTTGAGGGTGGCTGATACGGAGAGGCGGCCAATCTAGTGACTTCCGGCCGGGCCGCAATCGTTTTCCTGCCAAAGGTGCAAACGCATTGCTCGCACCGTTCTGCGGCGGATTGAACCGGTCCGTGAACCGTGGAAACCCTTATTCCCGATGCCCTTCTGCGAGGATCGATAAAATGGCTTTCTGCACGTGGAGACGGTTCTCGGCTTGCGTGAAGATCGTGTCGGCATGTGCTTCCAGAACCTCGGCCGTGATTTCCTTGCCGCGATAAGCCGGCAGGCAATGCATGACCAACGCGCCAGGTTTCGCAAGTTTGACCAGTGCTGCGTCAATCCCATACCCACCGAGTTCTTTCATCCGCTCGGTTGCCTGCGCTTCCATGCCCATGCTGACCCAGACATCCGTGTACAGAACGTCCGACCCGGCGGCTGCGGCGCGGGGGTCCTCCTCGCAGACCACGTTGGGTCCCGCGTCCAAGCGAGCCAACCATTCAGCCGAAGGCTGATACTTCTTCGGCGCGGCGATCACCACCCGAAAGTCTCCCAGTCGCGCCGCCGCCCACATCCAAGAACGAGGCACGTTGCACGCGCCGTCGCCGAGATAACAGATTGTCTTGCCGCGCCAGCTGCCCAACCGTTCCTTAATCGTCAACAGATCTGACAAAATCTGGCAGGGATGCTCCGCGTCCGTGAGCGCGTTGATCGTCGGCAGCCCGCTCGCGCGGGCAAACGTCTCGACATCTTCCTGTGCAAATGTGCGGATGACCGCTCCGTGCAGCATCCGCCCCAACACGCGCGCGGTATCCTCGACGGGCTCGCCCCGACTGCCCATCTGCAGGTCGTTCCCGTTGAAAAACAGGGCGTCGCCGCCCAGTTCGCGGATGCCCACCTCGAAGCTGACGCGGGTGCGCGTGGAGCTTTTGCTGAAAATCATCCCCCAGCAGCGGTGCCGCAGAGGATGCTCGGCGTGCCTGCCACGAGTTGCCTTCATCACGGCTCCTTCGGCGACAATCTCCAGGATGTCCTGGCGCGTCAGCGACTCGATGGACAGCAGGTTTTTCATGGTCGGTGGAAACACTGGCGCGGATGACAAGGCGGAGTTTCGTGAGCGGCCGCCTCAAATTTCCGCCAGGACCTGCTTGAGAGTGGAGACCGCGCGCTCCACCTCTGTTTTCGTGACGTTCAAGGCCGGCAGCCACCGCATGACGTGGGTTCCCGCGGGCACCGCCAGTAGCCCGGCCGCCTGGAGCCGATCCACCAGATGGAGCGAGGGTGCCC
>CAXTVY010000245.1:0-3086 GCA_964247665.1 uncultured Chthoniobacterales bacterium
GGCCGGAGCACTCCAGCGGGCGGGTGGAGCGCTTCCTGCAAGCGTGCGCGGAGGACAACATCCAGGTGTGCAACCTTTCGACGCCCGCGCAGTATTTCCATGTGCTGCGCCGCCAGATGGCGCGGCCGTTCCGCAAACCGCTGGTGATCATGACGCCCAAGAGCCTCTTGCGCTCGGACCTGGCGGTGTCGCGCAACGCGGACTTCACGGACGCGGGGTTCTCGGAGGTGCTGGAAACACCCGCCGCGGCGGGGGCGGCAGGCACCAAGAGGGTCATCCTGTGCACGGGCAAGGTGTATTATGATTTGCTCAAGGCGCGCGAGGCCAACGGAGCGCAGGATGCGGCGCTGGTGCGCGTGGAGCAGCTTTATCCGCTGCACACGGAGCGGCTGAAGGAGGTTTTCGCGCCGTATGTGAACGCGGAGAAATGGGTGTGGTGCCAGGAGGAGTCGCAGAACATGGGCGCGTGGAGTTACATCGCACCGCTGCTCGGCGACCTGCTGCCCGCAGGCAGGCCGCTGTTCTACGCCGGGCGCAACGCCAGCGCGAGCCCCGCCGTGGGCGCGAAGCTGCTGCACGACCGCGAGCAGAAGGCGCTCGTGGCGGAGGCGTTCGCGTTGTAACAATTTCCGCACACGTTAATTGCCGGAGGCGGCTTTTTGGATGAAACTTTGTGCCCATCCTAACAATTCCCTATGAGCCTCGAAGTCAAAATCCCCTCGGTCGGTGAATCCATCTCCTCGGGCGTTATCGCCGTGTGGCACAAACAGGACGGCGATCAGGTCCAGGCCGAAGACCCCATCCTGACGCTGGAAACCGACAAGGTTTCCAGCGAGATCGTCGCGCCCGGCGCGGGGCGGCTCAAACACCAGGCCAAGGAGGGCGACGAGGTCAAGATCGGGCAGGTGGTGGCACTGATCGAAGAAGGGGCTGCCGCACCTACGGCACCGACCGTGACACCGGCACCCGCGCCCACCGCCTCACCCGAGCCGAACAAGGCCGCGCCTGGACCGGAGGCTCACCCGGCAGTGACAGCGGCGGCCAAGACCGAGAACCTCGCGCCCGCAGGCGGCACCAGCAACGGCGGCGAGGCGAACATGCCTTTCTCGCCGTCCGTGCGCCGCTTGCTGGAGGAGGAGAACGTTTCCGCCGGTGACATCATTGGCAGCGGCAAGGGCGGACGGCTCACCAAGGGTGACGTGCTCGGCCACGTTGAGAACAAGGGGGTTGCCCCCGCCGCCCCCGCCGCCCCCGCCGCACCGGCCGCACCGGCCGCACCGGCCGCACCGGCCATTCCCGCCCCGGCGGCACCGGCAGCCGTGGCGGCACCCGCCGCGAAGACCGCCGCACCCGAGGGCCGCACCACGCGCCGGAAACTCTCTCCCCTGCGCCGCAAGATCGCCGCGCAACTCGTCATGGCCCAGCAGACCGCCGCCATCCTGACGACGTTCAACGAGTGCGACATGAGCGGCATCATGGCCCTGCGCGCGAAGATGCAGGATGCCTTCGTCAAAAAGCACGGCGTCAAGCTGGGCTTCATGTCGTTCTTCATCAAGGCCGTGGTGGAGGCGCTCAGGAACGTGCCCGCGCTCAACGGCCAGCTCGACGGCGACGAGTTCATCCAGAACCACTACTACGACATCGGCGTGGCGGTGGGCACCGAGAAGGGGCTCATCGTGCCCGTGCTGCGCGACTGCGACAAGAAAGGGTTTGCCCAGCTGGAGAAGGACATTGCAGCGTATGCCGCCAAGGGGCGCGACGGCAAGATCAGCATCGACGACCTGACCGGCGGGGTGTTCACGATCTCCAACGGCGGGACGTATGGCTCGCTGTTGAGCACGCCGATCCTCAACCCGCCGCAGAGCGGTATTCTGGGGATGCACAACATCGTCCAGCGGCCCGTCGCGGTGAACGGCGAGGTCGTGATCCGTCCGATGATGTACCTGGCCCTGAGCTACGATCACCGTGTGGTAGACGGCAAGGAAGCCGTCACGGCGCTGGTGCGGATCAAGGACTGCATCGAGGACCCGAGCCGGCTGCTGCTGGAAGTGTGACTCGGTTTCGGGCAGCCGCCTTCGGCGGCTATCCAGAGCCGTGAGCCGCCGGAGATTCCGCGAGGTGCGGCAGGCTCTTGAGCAAGCGCGCGCGGTCGCGGGGCAATTGGCCGCTCAGGCGCAGGATCGCCTGCGAAGGATCGGCCTCGGCGTTGTGGATGCCGCTGACACCCAGCAAGGTGGCCAGTTCCCGCTCGAAGTGCAGCAGCGCCCGGCGCGTGGGCGGGTTCTTGTCGAGGAAATCCAGCGCGCGGCGCAACAGGTCGTACATTTCCGGGACAGGATGCTCGAACTCGGTGGTCATCTCCACGAGTTCCACGAAGTAGGCGGCCATCTGCGTGCGCTCGTATTGAAGGCGCAGGCCCTCGCGCGAATCGTGCACGGCCACCTCACGCAGGATATGCAGTTCGCTCCGGCGGCTGCGGGCGAAGGTGATCTCCGCCGCGAAGAACAGGTCCAGCCGTCCGGCGAACGAACTGCGCGGACGGCGCGCGCCCTTGGCGACGGTTTTGAGCTTGCCCTGGGCTTCCGTGAACCAGGTGATGATCAGGCTGCTTTCCGTGAGCTTGATCTTGCGCAGCAGGATGGCGGGAGTCGTTTCCAAAACGGTCGGCAGCAGCGCATTCGGCGCGTTTGCCAAGAAAGAAACATAGCGCAAAATCGGCGGATGGCAGGCGGGAAAGTGACAGAGATCAACCCTGTTTTCACATCGTTTCCTGAGCCAAGGGGAAGAATGACCAAGGCCCAAGGCCCAATGACCAGTGATCAACGCAGAGAAGGCAAGAGGGAGCGTTGAGCTTTAAGATTCGTCTCGTCAGACCAAGGGCAATGTTTTCTCAGCCATCATCGGGCCTTGGGCCTTGGGCCTTGGTCATTTCGGCCCTACTGCAACGGGTAATCATATACTTGCAACATCGTCACCTTGCCGCCGACAACATCCCAATCTTTCTGGAACAGGAACTCGCGCCGGTGCGTGTCGTAGGTCATGTCGCGCGGATCGTCGGCGTGGTTCGGATCATACACGAGGTAATG
>CAXTVY010000245.1:3096-6783 GCA_964247665.1 uncultured Chthoniobacterales bacterium
ATCAACCCCGCTGCCTGATCCGCCTTCGTGGCGGGCCGTCGGCCGTAGATGACGACCGCGTGGTTGATGCTCAGGCCCGGGAAGTCCGTCAGGTAGCCAACGAACAGATCGTTGCGCCGCAACGCATCCTCGACCCGCCGCTGCGTGGATGCCTGTTGGCGCGGGCCGTTGAACACGAAGTGCAGCATCCGGTAGTTGCCGGGCCGGATGTAGGCGAGCCAGCCCCAGCCGAGACTTTGTTGCAGCATCAGGGGATGGGCCTTGCTCAACGCGCGCAGGTTGGCGTACCCGGGGATAACCACCCGTTTTTCGGGGGGCAACGGGTTGCGCCAAGCGGCGTGCCGCGTGACCTGCCGTACCCGCCGGGAGAGCGTGGCTTCGTCCGGCGGCGCTAGCGAGGGATCGAAGCGTGCGAACTGCCGGAACTGCTCCGCCGCGCGGCACATCGCAAAGCAATGCAGCGTGAAAGCCGGAGGCCGTTCGCCGGGGCGCAGAGGACGCTTCTCGGCGTAGCCGTGCGGATAGAGATACACCGTCTGGTTGGCGAAATCGAAGGTATCGGCGCGAAAATCAAACGGCGCGCCCGACCCGATGCCGTGGGCGCGCGCAGCCACGGCTCCCGTGAGCAACAGCACCGCGACGCAAAGCATCGCCCGGACGCGGTGACGCCAGCCATCGCGCCGTGGTGCGCGCCCCTTCCAAACATCGGAAGTGCTGTGCAAAATCCTCTAACAGCGAGGCTCAGGCGTGGATGGCGCGTTTCTCCACCGCGAGCGCGGCTTCCTTGACGGCTTCGCTGAGCGTGGGGTGGGCGTGCACGGTGCGCCCGAGGTCCTCCGAACTGCCGCCAAACTCCATCACGGAAACGGCCTCCTGGATCAATTCGCTGGCGGCCGGACAGATGATGTGCGCGCCCAGGAGCTTGTCCGTGGCAGCGTCGGCGATGAGCTTGACGAAACCCTCCGCGCTGTCGCTGGCCAGGGCGCGGCCGTTGGCGCGGAACGGGAACTTGCCGACCTTTACCTCCAACCCTTTCTCCCTGGCCTGTTCCTCGCTCAGGCCCACACTGGCGACCTCGGGATGGGTGTAGATGACGCCGGGGATCACATCATAATCGACGTGCCCCGCCTTGCCCGCGATGCGCTCGACGCAGGCGATGCCTTCTTCCTCGGCTTTGTGCGCGAGCATGGGACCGGCGATCACGTCGCCGATGGCGTAGATACCCGGGATGTTCGTGTGGTAATGCTCGTCCACCTTAATGCGCTTACGCTCATCGAGCGCGAGGCCCAAGCCCTCGGGCGCGACGGTGCCCAGGAAGGCCCGGCGGCCCACGGCGACGAGCACCTTATCGGCGCTGAGCGTGACGGCCTTACCATCCTTGGCGGTAGCGCGGACCGTGGCGCGGCCGTCGGCGATGTCGATGCCGTCCACCTTGGTTTCGAGCAGGATTTTGAGACCTTCCTTTTCGAGGGATTTCTGGAGTTCCTTGGCCAGTTCGAGGTCAAAGCCGGGTGCGAGACGCGGTAGGAATTCCACGACGGTGACCTGCGCGCCCAGGCGTGCCCAGACGCTGCCGAGTTCCAGGCCAATCGCGCCGCCACCGATGACCACGAGGTGCTCGGGCACCTTGTCAAACGACAGGGCTTCGGTGCTGGTGACGGTCACGGTGCCGTCCACTGGCATGGTGGGCAGTTCGATGGGTACGCTGCCGGTGGCGATGATGATGTGTTTGGCGGTATGCTCCTCGGTCGTGCCGCTGGCCAGCGCGATGCTGACCTTGCCGGGGGCGGGGACCGAGCCCGTGCCCTCGAAGCGGGTGACGTTGTTCTTCTTCATCAGAAACGCGACGCCGCCCGTGAGTTGGGTGACGGTCTTGTCCTTGCGCTTGAGCATGGTGGGCAAGTCCAGTTTCACGTCGGCGATGACGACGCCGTGCGCGGCGGCTTCCTTTTTGGCGAAGGAGAAGTGGTGACTGGAATTGAGCAGAGCCTTGCTGGGGATGCAGCCAATATTCAGGCAGGTGCCGCCGAGGGCCTTGGTTTTCTCGACGATGGCTGTTTTAAGACCGAGTTGAGCGGCGCGAATCGCGGCGACGTAGCCGCCGGGACCGCTGCCAATGACGATAAGATCGAAGTCCGACATGGGAGATTAATAGGCGCCGGGCTGGCTGCTGATTCGAGCGAAAACGCCTTCCCTAACATAGCGCAAGGCCGATGGGTTGCCAGTAGAAGCCGAAAACGGACGGACTACCCGTCTGTCGGCTGAAGCACACGTAGCTTGTGCCCGCTGAGCACCACGAAGCCATCCATGCCATCGCCCGACATCCTCGCTAGGGCAGGCAGCGATTTCCGCGGCTAACGATCCGGGCAAATGGATCCTCTGGAATGACTTCGTTCACCGCACGTTCAATCCCGTGGGCATGTTCATGGGCCGCAGGAAAGTCGTGTCGTCGGTCGAAGGCAAGCCGTCGGCGGGGACGCCACGCTCCATCTCGTGCAGGTGCGCCTCGTGGTCGAACTGCAAGTCGTACAAGCGCCGGTAACGCCCGCCGCGCGCGTACAACTCCGCGTGTTTGCCCTGTTCGACCATTTCGCCCGCGTCCAGCACGATGATCTGGTCCGCCTTGAGGATCGTCGAGAGCCGGTGCGCGATGGCGATCACCGTGCGGCCCTTGGAAAGCGTCTCCAGCGCGTTCTGAATCATGCGCTCGCTCTCACTGTCGAGCGCGCTCGTGGCCTCGTCGAGCAGCAGGATCGGCGCATCCTTGAGCAGCGCCCGCGCGATGGCGAGCCGCTGCTGCTGGCCGCCGCTCAGCCGCGCGCCCTTGTCACCCACCTTTGTGTCGTAGCCGTTGGGCAGCGTGAGGATGAAATCGTGGATGTACGCCTGCCGGGCGGCCTCGTGGATCTCTGACTCGTTCGCGTCCAGCCGCCCGTAGCGGATGTTCTCGTAGATCGTGTCGTGGAACAGGAACGTGTCCTGCGTCACCACGCCGATCTGCTCGCGCAACGAACGTTGCGTCAACGTCCGCACGTCCCGGCCGTCGATCTGCACGGCACCCTGGTTCGGGTCGTAGAAGCGTTGGAGCAACGCGAGGAGGGTCGTCTTGCCCGCGCCGCTGGCCCCCACCAGCGCGATGGACTTGCCCGGCGCGATGTGCAGGTTGAACGCGTTGAGCGCGGCTGACCCGGCTCCGTCGTAGGCAAACGTCAGATGAGCGAAACGGATGTCCCCCTGGCAAGCGGTCAGGGCGGTGGCGTCCGGCGCATCCTGCACCGTGGGCCGGAGCGCCAGCAGCGCGAAGATGTTGGACGACGCCGAGCGGCATTTCTGAATCTGCACGTGCATCCGCGAGAGTTGCTTGATGGGTGCGTAGAGCAGGAACATGCCTGCCGTCAGGCTCAGGAAAAGCTTCAGCGGCATGTGGCTGTAGTGGACGTAATACAGCGCGAGGCCCACGCCCAGGGCCGCGACGATCTCCACCATCGGGCCGACGATTTCCGTGGCCTTGCGCACGCGCACGGCGTTCTCGAACTGGTTCTGGTTGGCCTGATCGAACTGCTCCACCTGATAGTCCTCCCGCGCGAATGACTTGATGACCCGGCTGCACGCGAAGCTCTCATGCAAGATCTCCGTCATCAGGCCCGACTGCTCCTCCTCCCGCTTGCCACTCTTGCGGATGCGTTT
>CAXTVY010000246.1:0-6593 GCA_964247665.1 uncultured Chthoniobacterales bacterium
GCCCAACCCCATGCGCTTGGCCAGCGGCACGGAGATCACGGCCGCGAGCAGGTAGATGAACGTCTGGAATTGGGCGTGCATGAAACGGGGAGGTTAAAGGCCAAGGCCCGAATGACCAATGACCAAAAGTAGCTGGCGTGCAATGGCCCTGCTGAAAGAGGGGGATTTATCCCACCCCGGATGGGGGTTTCTCCCCGTTTCATTCCCTCCACAGGCGGGGCAAAGTGGGTTCGGAACGATCCTGTGACAACACCCATCGGCAAAGACCTTAGCAACCATCCTTGAAAATCCATGAATGCAAAAAAGAACCCGGCCGCCGCGTCGCCTGAAGGCAAACCCACCAAGAAGCGGGCCGCTGCCGCAGAGCGGATTTCCGCTCCGAAGCCCGGCGAAGAGAACGCCGCCCCGAAGAAGACCCGCATCCGCCGCCAAGCCGCTCCTGCCGCCGAGCAACCGCCGCACGAGCAGGCAGCAGCCCCCTCTGCCGTGGAGAGCGGGCTGGCAAAGCCCACGAAGTTTTTCCTCGGGCGCGAAGGCGTGGCGTTCGGTCCCTACTCGGAATTCCAGTTGCGCGAGAGCGTCCGGCTGGGCCTGTTCGAGAGCCGTGATCTCGTCCTGGCCGAGGACGGCAAGGAATGGCTGGAAATCTCCTGCCTCCTGCCGGCCAGGCCTTCCCCCCGGGAGCAGGCGGGGTTGAACCCACCACCCGCGACCCCCGCGACCCTCGTGACCACCGCAACGCCCGTGGCGGCCAGGGAAGACAAGGCGTGGACGGAAGTTTCCCTGGTGCTGCCGGGCATCACCGCCGCGAAGCCGCGGCCCATCCGGCGGGGCACGGCGCCGCTTTCGGAGTTCCAACTGCGCGAGCACGCAACCCTTTACGCCGAACGTCCCTCCGCTTCGTTCATGGCGGAACTGACCCGTGGGCGGTTTGCCTTTGCTGCGGTGCCCGTCGCGGCCGTAGTCCTGGGCCTGATCGCGCTGGCGGCAATGCTCAAGCACCACGAGCCTGCCACCCGCGCCACCGTCCCGCCCCGTGCCGCCCAGAAGTCGCTGGCCGTGCAACCGCTGGCAAAGACCGGTCCCGTGCTGACGCCGATCTCCTTGACGGTTGGAGATTCATTGGCGGGTTCGGCGTGGTTGCCGGGGTCCAGGGAAACGGGGGCCCTGCTGCCAGATCCCGCCGGGGCTCCTTCGCATTGAGGATGCTTATGATAGGGCCCTTCAGCTTGACGTTCGGGGATCATAATCGAATCGACGACTACCGAAAGCTGGCAAGCCGTTCGGCGTAGGCGTCCGCGTGCGCCGCGATCTCGCCGGGCAACAGCCCCCGCGACCCGTGCACCACGAACGGCGGCAGGTACTCCATGCCGCAGAAGCGCGCCGTTTGCTCGAAGGGTGCCAACAGTTGCGCCATCGTGAAGAGGCTGTGGCTTTCCGACCCATAGGAGTTTTGCGGACCGCCCGCACTCACGGCGCTCAACAGCCGCTTGCCCCGCAGCGCTGTCCCCGCCTCCCCGAAAGCAAACCCGTATTCGAGCACCAGATCCTGCCACTCCTTGAGGATTGCGGGCGAGCTGTACCAGTAGAACGGATGCTGGAAGACGATCACGTCGTGCTGGCGCAAAAGCTCTTGCTCGCGCTCCACGTCGAGCAGGAAATCGGGATACCGCTCGTAGAGATCGTGGAACGTCACGCCTTCCACCCGGCGCGCGGCCTCCGCCAGCGCGCGCTGCACGCGCGACTTGTGGAACGCCGGGTGCGCGAACAGGACGAGGATGCGGGCAGAGGTCAGGGTAGCCATAGCCGGAAGGAAATCCCGATCATCCTTCTACATGTCGCGGCACGCAAACTCACAGGACAACCAAGAAGGCTTTCCCGAAAACGGGCCAGGGACGAGAACAGCAATCACCTACCCCTCTTGCTCATGGCGTCGCGGGAGTCTCCTCAGACGGATTCACACGAGGTTTTTCCCTCCCACGGTAACGGATGACAATACACTCGGCAGCCACGTCGCTCGCCCCCGAGCGGCCGACCAGATACCAATAGCCGTCGTCGGCGACGTAAACCCGCACCAGTTCCCCGCCCCCCTGAAAGCGGCCGGTCACACCCGTCAGCGCACAAAATCCATCCTCCTGGCGGATCAGTTTCACCGGCGGCTCGCCCTGATGCCACCAATGGGTTTCCACGGCAGCACCCAGCTTTGGCATCCCCATGGGAGCGGGAGGAGGCGACTCGCGGCGCAACCGGGATTCGGTCCGGCCGTCCGTGCCGTAGAACTCGTTGGCGTTGACCATCGCCAGATCATCTGACGACCACTGCCGCCACCGGATGATGAGGTGCAGTTGGCCCTGCTGCGTGGTCAGGGTCCACTGGCCTTCCGGCCGGTTGTTATCGTTCAGAATCAACCCGTCGGCGGTCAGAGTCTTGGTGCTATCCTGCCAATTGGTATGGGAGAAACGCCAGGGTCCGACCACGCTCCAGGGTTTGTCGGCAGCGGCCACGGGCAGGCCGCCGGGAGCTAGGCTCCAAGAGGTAACCTCGCCGGTCGGCGGCGGTTCGGCCAGCGCAACGGAGCAAAGAGCAAGCAAGGTGAAGACCGGGAGAAGCAATCGTGTCATACACAATGATACGCTCCAGCGGACAAAGTATGAGGGGAATTTCTATCTCGGCGCCACTGTTGCGAGCCGTGGCGGTGCAGACACAGCACGGCCTATCATCCTGTTCATCCTGCAAACTTACACGCGGCTCCCTGCCGTAAAACGATGCAGACCGATGCGCCGCTCTTTCCTTGCTGCCACCATCCTTTGCCTACTGTCCCCGTTTATTCTCAGCGGCTGCGGGGGGCCACGTAAGCTCACGCGCGTCGAACAGGGCAACCGCGACGGCATCTTGTATCTCGGCAACGGCACCGAACCGCGCGAGCTGGACCCGCAGATCACCACGGGCATCCCCGAGTTCACGATCTTGCACGCCATCGGCGAGGGTCTCGTCAACGCCGACGGCAAGGACCTCCACCCCACCCCGGCCGTGGCGCAAACCTGGGACGCCTCGCCCGACGGCCTCGCGTACACGTTCCACCTGCGCCCGGACGCGCGGTGGAGCAACGATGCGCCGCTGACCGCGCGCGATTTTGTCGCCAGTTTCCGGCGCGTGCTCTCGCCCAAGTTGGGCGCGGAGTTCTCTTATTATCTCTGGGTGCTCAAGAACGCCGAAGCCTACAACCACGGGCAAGTAACCGACTTCGATCAGGTCGGCGTCCACGCGCTTGACGACCACACCCTGCGCCTGGACCTCGCGCACCCCGCGCCTTACCTCTTCAACCTGCTCATGCAGCGCACCTGCTACCCGGTCAACATCGCCAACATAGAGAAATTCGGCGCGGTGGACGACCGCTCCAACCTCGCGTGGACCCGGCCGGAGAACTTCGTGGGCAACGGCGCGTTCGTGCTGACGGAATGGCGCGTCAACCAGCAGATCGTCGTCCGCAAGAACCCACGGTACTGGAACGCCGGGCACGTGCGGCTCAACGAGATTCATTTCTACCCCTACGACAGCAGCGAGACCGAGGAACGGGAGTTTCGCGCCGGGCTGCTGCACAAGACGGCCTCCAGCGCGCTGTCGCCCAACAAGATCGAACTCTACCGCCGCGAACACCCCGAGTTGTTGCGGATCGACCCGTACCTGGGTAGCTACTACTTCATGCTCAACACGACCAAGCCGCCGCTCGACGACGTGCGCGTGCGCCGTGCGCTGGCCATGAGCGTGGACCGCGAAAGTCTCGTCGGAACGTGATGCGCGCGGGCCAGCGGGCATCGGGTGATTTCGTCCCGGCGTGGATGCCGGGCTACCACAGCACGACTTCCATTCCCTACGATCCCGCCGGGGCCAGGAAGCTGCTCGCCGACGCCGGGCACGCGGGCGGCGCGGGTCTGCCGCCGGTTGACGTGCTCTTCAACACGAGCGAACTCCACCGCCAGCTCGCCGAAGCCGTGCAGCAGATGTGGAAGAAGGAACTGGGCGTGGACGTGCGCCTGAACAATGCCGAGTGGAAGGTGTACCTCAACGCGCGCCGGACGTTGGACTATTCCATCTGCCGTTCGGGCTGGATCGGCAGTTGGCTGGAGGCGAGCGCGTTCCTGGAGAACTTCCTGGGCAACGGTTTGAACAACAACACGGGTTTCGCCAATCCCGAGTACGACCGATTGCTCGCGGCAGCGCAGGCGAGCGCCGACCCGGCGCAGCGTCTGGCCAATTTCCAACGGGCGGAGGGCATCCTGCTCGACGCCGCGCCGATCATCCCGGTGTTCGATTACACGAACGCCTACCTCTTGCAGCCCAGCGTGAAAAACTGGGACTCCAACCTGTTCGACTACCATCCCTACGAGGACGTGCAGTTGCAGCCGTGATTTCCGGGCGGGCAGCGAATTTGCTGGTCGTGGTTGAGGTAGGGATGCCTCTCCGAAGCACTCCCAAGCTGTCCGGCAGAAACCTGCTGCCAGCCATTCGGGCCCACGCCAAAAGCAGACAAATTGAGATTCGCTCGGAGAGCAATCCCTATCTCGTTGACGCCCGCGCCTGCTCCGCGTCGCGGGCGATCTGCGCACGGAGTTCGTCCACGCTGGCGAACTTCTTTTCCGGCCGCAGGAACGCGCGGAACTTTACCTCCACGTCGTCGCCGTAGATTTGCTGGTCGAAGTCGAAGAGGTGCAACTCCAGCAGCCGTTCGCCGCCGGGCTCCGCCACGGTGGGCCGGAAACCGAGGTTGACCACGCCCGGGTAAGTACGCCCGTGCCATTCCGCCTCGACCGCGTACACCCCGTTGGGCGGGAATTGCTCGTTGTGCGCGGCGAGGTTGGCTGTGGGGTAACCCAATTGCCGTCCCAACTGCCGCCCCGCGACGACCGTGCCCAGGATCGTGAACTCCCGGCCCAGGAACCGCGCCGCGCGCGCCAGGTCGCCTTCCTCGACAGCTTGCCGGGTCAGCGTGGAGGAGACCGTCTCGCCGTCCACCACGACCGACGGCAGCCCGACGACCGCGAAACCGTGCCTTTCGCCCAGCCGCGTGAGCAGATCCAGGTTGCCCTCGCGCCCGCGCCCGAACGACCAGTTGAACCCCACGCAAATTTCGCGCAGGGGACGCGATGATTGCGCCAGTTCCGTGATGAACGCTTCCGGCGGCGTCGCGGCGAACTCGGGCGTGAAAGGCAGCGCGAGGCAATGCGTCGCGCCGAGGTCCGCGAAGAACTGGAACTTGTGGCGCGTGGAGGTCAGCAGGCGAGGTGCCGCGTCGGGCCGCAGCACGCGCAGCGGATGCGGATCGAACGTCACAACGACGGCCGCCGCGCCCGGTTCGCGCCCGGCATCCGCCACGGCCCGGCCGATGACCGCCTGGTGGCCCAGGTGCACCCCATCGAACACGCCCACGGCCAGATAGGCCGGGCCGAGTGCGGACAACGCGCTGGGAGAGTGGCAGAGTTCCAATGGAACCTCGGGCGTCCAACCCGGACGCGGCAGCTTCAGGCGTTCCGCGCGCTTTCCACCTGCTTGACCTCGACGATCCTACTGATTAGCAACGCAGATAAAACAATGGTAGCTCCTTCGTCGTCAGTCACAATCACCCGCGCACCACCCAGAGGGAGCCAGATATGATCGAGCGTTGGCACCGGATACTCGCGCCCATCTGCCATCCGGATGCTGAAGGGAACAAAAGGCACAGCGGCCAAACGGTTGCGGATATCGGCGAGCATCGGCGAAGCATAAATCGACTGCCTCAGGAATGCAATCTCCACCGTGGCGGTGGGTTACTTGCGGCGCGGCGCTTTTTTCTTCGCGGCCGGGAGTTCTGCGGCGGTCGTTTGCACCAGCCGGGTCAGCCACTCGCGGTCATCCCAGTGTTCCCCGGGGATCAGGAAACAGAGTTTCGCTCCGGGGTACGGACTCGCCTCCACCGGCGCGCCGAGGAGCGCCTTACCCGCGGCGGTCATCTTGAGGTAAAGCTGGTCATCGGCCACCAGCGCCACAATCTTGCCGTCGCAGTAGAGGGTGTATTCGCCAAACATCTTCTTGGCCTCGACTGTCCCCGCGCCAGTAATCTGCTCTAAAATGAAGTCAACCGTGCCCTGTTTGGATGCCATGCGGCCCAGGTTAGCACCCCGGCGCAGCCTGGGAAGCGCCGTTTATGCTCCGCGCAGCCGCGAGACTTCCGGCAGGGTCAGGATGCGGCGGCGCAGTTCGTCGGTCGGGAGGTTGCGGATTTCCTCGATGGTCACGGCGCGGCTCAGGTCGAAGCGGCCGGATTGCGTGCGGCGCAGTTCCTTGAGGTGCGCGCCACAGCCCAGCGCCTCGCCGATGTCGTGCGCGTAGGTCCGCACGTAGAAGCCCTTCGAGCAGACCACGCGGAAGTCGATGTCCGGCAGGCGCACGTCCTGAATTTCGTGTGCGTAGACATGGACGAAGCGCGGCTCGCGCTCGACGGTCTTGCCCTGGCGCGCGAGCTTGTAGAGCGGCACACCGTCCTTCTTGATCGCGCTGACCATCGGCGGCATCTGGTAAAAATCACCGTGGAACGCCGCGAACGTCTTGTCGAGGAG
>CAXTVY010000247.1:0-6492 GCA_964247665.1 uncultured Chthoniobacterales bacterium
GAGTTTACCCTCACCGTTGGCGGGAGTAGTGATGGTTTCACGGTAGGCGATCTGCGGTTTGCCAGAGTTCGCGTCCACCTTGAACTCGCGCAACATACGGTCGCGGATGATTTCCAAGTGAAGCTCGCCCATCCCGGCGATGATCGTTTGGCCCGTGTCCACGTTGGTGAACACGCGGAAAGTCGGGTCTTCTTCGGAAAGACGCTGGAGCGCGTTGCCCATCTTCTCCTGGTCAATCTTCGTCTTGGGCTCGATGGCCATGGAGATCACCGGGTCGGGGAACGACGGCGGTTCCAGCAGGATAGTGTGGTCCTCGTCGCAGAGCGTATCACCCGTGGTGATGTTCTTGATGCCGACGATGGCCGCGATATCGCCCGAGTAACAGGTGTCAATGTCCTCGCGCTTGTCGGCCTGAATCTGGATGATGCGGCTGATGCGTTCGCGCTTGTTGGTGCGTGGGTTGTAGACGGTGTCACCCTTGGTGAGCTTGCCTGAATACACGCGGAAGAACACGAGCTTGCCGACGAACGGGTCGCTCCAGAGCTTGAATGCGAGCGAACAGAACTTGGCGTTGTCGTCCGAAAACGCTTCCTTCTTCTGCTCGATGTTATCCGGGTCGATGCCCTGCGCCGGCGGAATGTCCAGCGGGCCGGGCAGGTAGTCCACCACGGCGTCGAGCAGGTATTGCACGCCCTTGTTCTTGAACGCCGAACCGCCCGCGACGGGTACGAACTTATTGGCGATGGTCTGGCGGCGAATGCCCGCCTTGAGGTCTTCCTTACTGATCGGCTTCTCCTCGAGGAAGAGCATCCCCACCTCTTCATCGAGGTCGGAAATCGCGCTGACGAGGTTGTCGTAAGCCTCCTCGGCGATGTCTTTCAGCTCGGCGGGAATTTCTTCGATGTTGTAGGTCGAACCCATCGTGTTGTCGTCGACGTAAACGATGGCCTTCTGGTTGACCACGTCGATCTGGCCCTTGAGGTAGTCTTCCTTGCCGATGGGGATCAGAATCGGCCAGGCATTCGCGCCGAGCTTCTTGCGCATCTCCTCGATGCAGTTGTCAAAGTTCGCGCCAACGCGGTCCATCTTGTTGACGAACCCGATGCGCGGGACCTTATACTTGTTGGCCTGACGCCACACGGTCTCGGACTGCGGCTGCACGGCGGCCACGGCGTCGAACACGGCAATCGCACCGTCGAGCACGCGCAACGAGCGCTCCACTTCGGCCGTGAAGTCCACGTGGCCTGGGGTGTCGATGATGTTGACCCGCATCTGCTGGTCCTCATATAGTTTGAAGACACCTTCCTGCTTGAGCTGCTTCCACGCGCAGGTCGTGGCGGCGCTGGTGATCGTGATGCCGCGTTCGCGTTCCTGCTCCATCCAGTCCGTCGTGGTGCTGCCGTCGTGGACCTCACCGATGCGGTGAATCGCGCCGGTGTAGAAAAGGATGCGCTCGGTGAGCGTGGTCTTACCCGCGTCGATGTGCGCGGCGATGCCGATGTTGCGCGTGCGCTCCATGGGAAACGCGCGGTCCGGCGAGTTGGGATTAGTGGACATCTTGGTGGCCTCTAGGGTCGCTGCCATAAAATCGGGAGAAAGTTGAGGGTAGAGGATGAAAAACCCGGAACCTGAAGGCTCCGGGTCGTCATGTCTGGTTCGCTAGTAGCGGAAGTGGGCAAAGGCGCGATTGGCCTGGGCCATGCGATGCGTGTCATCACGCTTTTTAATGGCGTTACCCTGACCGGAAGCGGCGTCGCGGATCTCGTTGGCCAGGGCGTCCGACAGGCCGATGCCACGGCGGGAGGAAGCGTAGCCGACCAGCCAGCGCATGGCGAGGCTGACCTGGCGCTCGGGGCTGACCTCGATGGGCACCTGGTAGGTCGCGCCACCAACGCGGCGGCTCTTGACTTCCAGGCGCGGCTTGACGTTGTCCAGCGCCTTGTGGAGCACTTCGAGCGGATCGACGGTGTCGCTGTTCTCGCGGCTCTTTTCAATTGCTCCGTAGACGATGCGCTCGGCGAGGGACTTCTTGCCGTCCTGCATGACGGTGGAGATCAACTGCGCCACGACAGGGCTGGCGTAGTGGGAGTCAAGGCGCTCGGTTTTCTTGTGGACGCGGCGGCGGCGGGACATAGGAAGAAAATGGGAAGGTGGAAGTCAGAAATGGGAACCGGCAGGTGGAAGAAACCGTTATTTCTTGCCGCCTTTGCCGCCCTTGCCCTTGGTGTCAACGACCGCGCCCGGCTTCGGGCGTTTCGCGCCGTACTTGGAACGGCCGCGGCGGCGTTTCTCGACGCCCTGGCTGTCCAGCGTGCCGCGCACGATATGGTAACGCACGCCGGGCAGGTCCTTGACCTTGCCGCCGCGCACGAGCACGATGGAGTGCTCCTGGAGATTGTGTCCCTCGCCGGGGATGTAGGCGATCACTTCCTGACCATTGGTGAGCCGGACCTTGGCGACCTTGCGAAGCGCCGAGTTGGGCTTTTTGGGGGTGCGGGTCATCACCTGGGTGCACACGCCGCGGCGCTGGGGGCAGTTGGCGAGGGCAGGTGACTTGGATTTCACCTTCACCTTGGTACGTCCTTTACGGACGAGCTGGTTGATCGTGGGCATGGTCTAGGATGTAAAAAAGGAAAGTGATCGCCTTCTGAGGGGAGTCCATCGTAACGGTCCAGGGAAGGAATTCGCCGGACGGCACCGATAAAAAGTCCCACTGGTCAGCCAGTGGGCACTTTGGGTGGACTTCACCACTCAGGGAGCGAGCAATCTAGCGGGTGTTTTTCACCCGGCAAGCGGAAACTTGCGGCTTTTTTGAAGAAACTTGGCGACTTTGTTCATCCCTGCCCCAGTCAAGTATCCTTTGCCTGCTCTTCCCTTTTCCAGACCCGTGCAATGTTCATCTTATCGTCGAGCGTTATCCAAAGCAGCGTGTTGGGCATTCGTAGCTCAAAGGGAATCTTAGCCATGGGCACATCGCGTGGCACGCCGCCGTCGGCTTGTCCGTACCCAGGCAATAAGATGATGCGCATTTCTCCATCGAGCAGGCATCCAAACACCACCGCCGGAAGCACCAAGCACGCGGGGATGTGCCGATGATAATCATGCTTCAAACCGAGCTTTCGGCCAACTGATGTCAGCGTTCTCTTCTTCTTAGGCAGCAGAAGAAACCATCAGAGACTGACGCGCCTTTTGCAGCAATGTTTTGTAGTCTGATCGAAAAGGATCAACCGATTGGATTTCTAGCTGGCAAGCCATCAACCTCAAGACCCGATGCTCCGCGAGGTGCTCAATGCTTACCTCCCGGCTCCGGCTATGACGGTAGAGGAACTCAAAAAGGACGATAGCCTCCGAGGGCGTGAGTTGAAGGGAGATGCATGATTCGCTCATAGGCATCCTGATATTGTCGAACACATCATTTTCTGGCTCGGTGATGTTTGCATGGTTGCCTTCTTGGCGGCACTTTACCGCCCTTCGCCCTCCCGGCCAAGCGCGAAACGCCCCATGTTCGAACTCCTTTCCATCGACGCCCCGCGCTCCAAGGCCCGGCGCGGACGGCTCGCCACGGCGCACGGCGTCATCGAGACACCCACCTTCATGCCCGTGGGCACCCAAGGCACCGTCAAAAGCGTCAGCCCCCAGGAACTGCGCGACCTGCGCGCCCAGGTCATTCTCGGCAACACGTACCACCTCTTCGTCCGCCCGGGGCTGGACGTGATGCGCACCTTCGGCGGCCTGCACGAGTTCATGCGCTGGGACGGCCCGATCCTCACCGATTCCGGCGGCTACCAGGTGTTCTCGCTCGCCAAGATCCGCAAGATCACCGAGGAAGGCGTCCACTTCCAGAACCACATCGACGGCACGCCGACGTTTCTCGGGCCCGAGACGGCTATGGAAATCCAGAGTGTCCTCGGCTCGGACATCAACATGGCTTTCGACGAGTGCCCGCCCTACCCCTGCGAGCACGACTACGCCGCCAAATCGCTCGACCTCACCCTGCGCTGGGCACAACGCTGCCGCGACTGGGCCGCCGCCCACCCCGACAGCGAGACGACCTCCCTGCCCCAGCTACGCTTCGGCATCGTCCAGGGAGCGACCTTCGCCGACCTGCGCGAACGCAGCGCTGTGGCCCTCGCCGCGATGGACTGGGACGGCTACGCGGTCGGCGGGGTGTCCGTGGGCGAGCCTGAGACGGAAATGATGCTCGCCGTCGAGCGCAGCGAACCTTTCCTGCCAGCCGACCGGCCGCGCTACGCGATGGGCTTGGGCACGCCGCCGCAGATGGTCGAAATGGTCGCCCGGGGCATCGACCTGTTCGATTGCGTGCTGCCCACCCGGATCGCGCGCAACGGCACGGCATTCACCGCCGCCGGGACGCTCAACCTGCGCAACGCCTGCTACATCCAGGATCGGGGACCCATCGAGGAAGGTTGCGAGTGCCCGGCGTGCCGGGAGTTCAGCCGGGGCTACCTGCGCCACTTGCTCAAGGCGGAAGAAATCTTGGGATTGCGCCTCGTGTCACTGCACAACCTGCATTTCTATCTGCACCTGATGACCCGGGTCCGCACGGAACTGGAAGCGGGCACGTTCCAAGCCTTTCGGGAGCAATTTGTCCCCGGCTATCGCGTGCGCGTCGCCGTGGAGGAGGGATGAAGGCGGAAGGCGGAAAGATGCAGGATGCAGGATGCCTGCTTTCCCGCCATGCTTCTGGTTAGCTTGGAACGAACATATCCAGCCACCTCTCAGTGTCTGTCCTCCTGAGCGGAGCAAGTCGGCGAGTGCGGCCGAAGGACCTTTCGCCGCAGGAGGCACACGTTGCAAAGTGGAAGGGGTAGGACGGCGCGCGCTTTGATAGAAATTGGCGGCGCTTTGATAAAAACAGCGATTTGCGGGGCGAACGCCATGCCTTGCATCGGGCTTGCAGCCAGCTTGCAAAGCGCCTGCATCGTCAGACCGGGAATCCGTTGGCACCGCCGTCCTCGGGTGGTTCGTAGCCGCTAACCCACGAATACCGCACCTGGGTGATGCCGGAGAGATAACAAAATAGTCCATGGTAAATACTCCCGCCGCCAGGATCGGCGTAGGTGGGATCGGGCGGCTCGGTAGCGTTTAGGATGTACTCGGGAGACACGTTCCATGTGGTAACATCGTCAACATCGAAGTCGGCAGGCAGGCAGAGTCCGTTGACGCTGGTGGGCGTCCATTCCCAGGAACGCGGGGTCGCGGACAAGATGGTGCCTGGCCCCTCATACGCGGTGCGCAGGCCCGCACCGTTGGAAACTGTCTCCACCCACCAGAACTTGCAGTAGCAGGTCGCGGTGTAGAAGTGGAAGCGGTACTTGCTGTTCCCCACTCCGGCGATGGCTTCCAAGGGGGCCGTCTGTGGCGGCGATGTGCCTTGGTTGAAGTCGCGTTTGGTGCCATACGAAAACGGGGGGGCACCCTCATAATCTGAGAACGACCCCAGCCGGGCGAGGGCTGCGGCGTACGCCTCCGCCGTGGTCGCAAACTGCATATAAGGGCCTGGCGATTCCACCTGCGTGGCGGAACGAACGGCAAAATCGGCAGGCGGCTTGGCGGTGATTTCGAGGTCCAGTGACATACAATTAGGCAGCGTTCCAACTCACGCGAAACGTCTTAGGAGAACTGAACCAGACACGGCTACAGGTGGCGTCGATGGGGCCGTAGGCATCGTTGACCGGCGTGCTTTTGCCGCTCGCGACCGCCACGCTGCCGAGCCGATAGTAAAACGTGCCGCTGGCCGGGTCGTCGTCGGGCACCGTCGAACCAGAGCCGAGCGTGCGGCTGGTCACGTCGCCGGGCGTCTCGCCGCTGACATCCCAGACCACGCAGGCATAGAGGATGTCCCCGTTGCTCACGTCGAGCACGTAGGGGGGATCGTCGCCGGCGCTGAAACCGCTGGGCAAGTCGCCCGCCATTGTGCTTTCGAGGATGCGCACATGCGCGCCATCGTCATCGTCGGCGCTGACGAGCTGGAAGGGGCGCGTCGTCGCTCCTCCGCCCGATTCCCCCGTCGCGCCATTGGCTGGGGTGTGCAGCGGCATCGCCACGTCGTTTTTCATCGGCGCGCCACTCGTGCGCGCATCGCTGTTCTCGGTGCTGCGCGCTCCGCTGTCCGAACGTCCGCCGGTTCCGCCGGGCCGGGTGTTTTTCAGCCGCGCCACCAGGTCCTGCAAAGTAAGATGCTTTGCCGGGCCAAACGTCAACGTGGTTTGCCCGGTGGAAGCCTGCACTCGCTCCGAGACGATCAGAGCGTTCATGGCCGCCCAAGCCGCCTGATTACTGCCCGTAATGTTGAGCACGCTGCCCAGCCCCGCCGTTGGCACGAGTGCGCCCGCAGCGGCTTCGACTAGCGTCACGCTGCCCGCCCATTGCAATGCGTTGATCGTCGCCAGATACGACGCTGCCAGCCCCGTGGGCACGGCGTCGCCGGGGGTATAGGTCATGCCCTCTTCCAGCGACAGCTCGACGTGG
>CAXTVY010000248.1:0-3656 GCA_964247665.1 uncultured Chthoniobacterales bacterium
CGCTTGCCATAGTGAAGGTCTGTCATCCCGGGCGGAGCGCTGCGGAGTCGAAGGAGAGACAAAACTTTTTTTGGTTACACGCTCCTTTACCCGCCACTTGCCGCCTTCTGCCTTCAGGTGGCCATCCGCGCCGACTGCACCGCTTCCGGCGGTACCCGGCGCGCCAGTTCTTCCGCCGCCGCCATGTAGGCGACCACGGCCACACCGATTTTGTTGACGATATCCGCTACCGTGTACGCGAGGTGTACCCAGTTCATGTCGGCATGGACAAACAGCGCGGGCACCAGATAACCCAGCGGGTACACGCCCCAGGTCGTGACGGTCGAAAGCGCCATCACGCGGAAGGCGTGCCCGCTCTCGTCGTCCGCCCGGCCGCCGTATTTTGGGCCGAGCTGGTAGAACAAGATGTAGGGAATGACGAGATACCCGAGCGTCGAAAGTGTCCCCCAGAGCAAGTGGCGGCCGATGAGCAACGAGCCGTCCGCCGGGTTGAACTGCTGGTCACCGATGCTACCCGCAATGACCATCCAGAAATCCGCGCCGAGCAGCAGCACGATCCAGCCGAGGATTTCGCGCGGCTTCACCTTGAGCGTCAGCACCATCTTGAGCAACAACAGCGGCGTGGTGACCGCCCAGTCCATGTAGCGGTACTGGCCAATGGCGAAAAACGCATCATGGACGATGCGATGTTTGTCCACCGGGTCATGCGTGATGGCCACGGCGTGCATCATGTCGTGGTAATACGTGCGGATGAACCAGTAGGCCACGCCCGCGACCAGGCAGATGACCGCGGAGAGCGTCCCTGAAACGCGGTGCGCCGGATGGATGCTGTTGCCCCGCGCGACGAAAAACGCGAACCCGGCCAGGAAGCTGAACATCGCGATCATCAGGAACATCTCTGTCACCATCGGCAACAGGCCGACCTCGCGTGCGGTCGGCAAAAAAGATTGCGGGAATTGCATGGCAGGAGAATCGAAACCAGCGATGCTAGCGCATCCCGCAGGCGAGCGCATCCGGGAAGTGGACCGATGAACGAGGCAACTCCGGGAGCGTTCGGCCCCACGGAAACGGCATCCAACACGCCTGCCAGAACGCCGGTCGTTGACGCTGCTTGCTTTGTCCGATCTGGGATTGATCTTTTGGCGATGGCCAGCCCTCGCCGAGGCCCGGAGCGGCTTGATTACGGCGTACTTCATCTTCCTTTCCGCCTTGACTGTGCCGCACGCCGCCGTGATCGGCTGGCTGGACGCCCAGCAGCCGCCACTCTCGTGATTTTTGCTTTCGCTCCGCCGGGAACTTCGCTCATCTTCCCGGCATGATGTTCGCTCCCGGCTCTCACCTCGGCATCCTCGGCGGCGGCCAGCTCGCACGCATGACCGCGCTGGCTGCCCGGCGCATGGGCTACCGCATCAGCATGTTCGATCCCGCCGGTGACGACGCCCCCGCGGCACCCGTCTGCGACCGCGTGGTCGGCGCGGCATACGATGACCCCGCCGCTCTGGAGACCTTCGCGCGCGGCATCGACGTGGCCAGCTACGAGTTCGAGAACATTCCACCTGCCGCCCTGCAGACCGTGGAGCGGTTCTGCCCGGTGCATCCGCGCTGGACCGTGCTCGAAGTCTGTCAGCACCGCGAACGCGAGAAAATTTTCCTGCACGAGCACGGCTTCCCCCACGCTGCGTTCCGCGTGGTGACGACCGTCGGCGAGCTGGCTGCCGCCGTGGGGGCGCTGGGCACGCCGTGTGTGCTCAAGACCGCCGAAAGTGGCTACGATGGTAAAGGCCAACTCAAGATTGCGCCCGGCGCAGACCTGATGCAGGCATGGCAGGATTGGTCAGGAGGCGAGCCCCGGCGCGGGGTGGTCGAGGCGTGGGTGGAGTTCGCGGCAGAATTCTCGGTCATCTGCGCGCGCAACGCCCGCGGCGAATTGCTGCCCTTCCCCGTGTTCGAGAACGTCCACACGCACCATATCCTGGATGTGACGGTCTGCCCGGCTCGGCTGCCAGCCGCAGTGCAAGCCGAGGCACGGCAGCTCGCCTGCGCCGTCACCGAGGCGCTCGACGTGCAGGGACTATTGGCCGTGGAAATGTTCCTGACCGGCGACGGCAACGTGTTGGTCAACGAACTGGCCCCGCGTCCGCACAACTCCGGCCATCTGACCTTCGACGCCTGCTTGACAAGCCAGTTCGAGCAACATGCCCGCGCGGTCTGCAACCTGCCGTTGGGCACGCCGGACCTGCTGCGGCCAGCGGTGATGGTGAACCTCCTGGGCGATCTCTGGCCGGAAGGCGGCGGTGCGCCGGACTGGCGCGCCGTGCTCGCCGAACCGGCGGCCAAGCTACACCTCTACGGCAAAGAAGAAGCCAAGGCGGGTCGGAAAATGGGGCACTTCTGCGTGCTCGATCCGGTATTGGACATCGCGTTGGAGAAAGCCCGCGCCATCAAAAAGCGGTTAGAATCCGCTTTGTAGGGCGGGCCTCAGCTTGCTGGGCGATGGCGCGACGATTTCGGGATTCCGAGGACAGGTAAGCGCCATTGAAACACACCGTCACTCGGCAGGCGGGGCACTTGCCTTCCAATCCTGAAAAAGCAAACGGAATGATTCTTGGCGAACCATCCCGCGTTTCTCCTGTCAGCCTCGGCAGGACACCGATGAGCGTTGCCCGGCCTCAAACCTCAAGCCAGAGCCGCAATCTTCTTCGCCAACCGGCTCTTGCGGCGGTCAGCAACGTTCTGATGGATCACACCCCGCTTGGCCGCACGGTCGAGTTCAGACACCAGTTCCACGTAACCCGCCCGGGCAGCTTCCTTATCGGTCGCACCAGCGTTGATCTTGCTCAGAGAGCGTTTGGTCTGACTCTTGAGCGCACTGAGGACACTACGATTGCGCGCGGCGCGTTTGATGGTCTGGCGGGCGCGCTTGGCGGCGGATTTGGTGTTGGCCATGATCTGAAATTGAAAATCGACGGAAAGGGCCGTCAAACTGGTGCGATCACCGCCGCCTGTCAACGTCTTTTCTTCCCGGACTTCAAAGGGAATCGAGCATCGACCGGTGCAATGTGGACGATGAGCCGGAGTCGCTGTTGGAGACCGGCGACGGGCTCGGAGCACCGACCGCCGGTTTCGTGGTCGCGTTTTTGGCTTTGGCTTCCATCGCTGCCTGCTTGGCCAGCAATTTGGTCGGCGCGCCCGCCCATTCTTTCTTCCCACCGGTAGCACCGGGCTTGGCTTCCGTTCCGGCGGGGGCCTGGGTCGTGGTGGTCACACTCACCTTCCGCGCTTCGGGCGCGGCCACCGGAGCCACGCTGGTAGTCGTGGTGGTCGTGGTTGCGCCGGTGGCATTGTTGGCGCTGGTAACGATGGTTTTCGTCGCACCCTCGGAGCTGGCCACCTGGGTGCCGTCTTCCGGGACGGGCACCGGAGGCAGCGGCGCGGCGGCCTGGCCCGCTTCGGGCCTGATGATGTTTGAGGCGAGGGCGTCGTTCATGGTCGTGTCGATGATCTGCACCGTCGCGCCGACCCGCACCATGTCGTACAATTTGATCACATCCTTTGAGCGCATCCGGATGCACCCGTAGCTCGTCGGCCGGCCGATGTTGCGTTCCTCCGGCGTGCCGTGGATGTAGATGCCGCGCGACATCGCCTGAGAGTTGCTT
>CAXTVY010000248.1:3666-6450 GCA_964247665.1 uncultured Chthoniobacterales bacterium
GTTCGCCTCCAACCCACGCAGGGCCAGGATGCGGGTGACGATGGCGTCTCGCCCGGGCGCATCCACCTTGACGATCTCGCCGGTCTTGAGCCGTCCGTGGAAAACCGTCCCCGCGGTGGCACCGCCACCGATCTTAGCGGCCACGGCCAGACGCCCGGTGGGCGTCTCGTAGGTGTTGCGCCGGTCGCCGAGCCCGAACTTGGAGGTCGAGATCGGGAAGGTTTCCCGCGTGTGATCCTCCTTGACGACGGTCAGCTTCTGGTCGCGGACACTGATGATGATCTGGTTGCGCGAGGCAGCCAGGGGAGGCGGGGTGGCGCAGGCACCCAGCAACGCGGTTGCGGCGGGTAGGAAGAGAATGCGGACGAATCGGCGAATGACGGCGACATCCATGGAAAGGAAACGATCAGTCGGACGTTGTAGCGGGTGGAACGTTCAATCTTTAAACCGGTAAAGCGGGTGGCACCACCGGGCGCGTCCGCGCCGGCAGCCATTGTGCCAGCGAGGAAAACGCCACGTAGCAAAATCCGAGTTGGAAAAGGACCAGGAATGGCAACGTGGTGTACTGACCGTTGATGGCCGCGCGATAAATGAAATACGTGAAATATCCCGCGAAGCTCAACTCTAAAAGCGGCAGCAGCGAGCGCAGGGGCAAATACCGGCTCGTGCGCCACGATTGCTTCTGGAGCACGGGTGCGTTCCCGGCACTCTGGATGCCGTATTTGGGCGTGCGCACAAAGGCGCTGCCGTGGTTGAAGATCGCTTCGAGCACGGCGCGCGCGTTGTTGAGCGACAAACCGATGCCCAGCGCGATCAACGGCGGCAGCAAGAGGAGTTCCCGCATCCACGTGCGCGGATAAAGCTCGCGCTGCGCGCAGATGTAGAACACCGCCACGGAGACGCTCGCGCTCAGGAATACCGGCACGTCGAAGAGGAAAAACCGCAGCCAGCCGCTGGTGACATGCGTGCTTGGTTGCAGCAGCACGCACAGGCAGACGAGCAGCAGATAGGAAAAGTTGGATGTCAGGTGCAGCGTCGCTTCCAGCTTGATCTTCCAGGGCAGGTCGCTGCGCAGGATACGCGGCAAAATCTTCTTGCACGTCTGGATGCTGCCCTTGGTCCAGCGGTGCTGCTGGCTCTTGAAGCCGTTCATGTCCACAGGCAGTTCAGCGGGCGTCACCACGTCCGAGAGAAACACGAACTTCCAGCCCGCTAACTGCGCGCGGTAGGAAAGGTCCAGGTCCTCGGTCAGCGTGTCGTGCTGCCAGCCCCCGGCCTCCTCGATGCACGAGCGCCGCCACAGCCCGGCCGTGCCGTTGAAGTTGAAGAACCGGCCCGAGCGGCTGCGGGCCGTTTGCTCCAGGAGCAGGTGGCCGTCTAGGAACATCGCCTGCACCCGGGTCAGCAGCGAGTAGGTGCGGTTGAGGTGACCCCAGCGGGTCTGAATCATGCCCACCTGCGGATCGGTGAAGAAATGGACGGTCCGTTGCAAAATGTCCGGGTTGGGCAGGAAATCGGCGTCGAGGATGAAAATAAATTCCCCGCGAGCCGTCTTCATGCCGTTTTCCAACGCGCCCGCTTTGAAGCCGGTGCGGTCGGTGCGGTGGACTAGCCGGATGTCCAGCCCGCTGGCCCGCAGGGCATCGACCTCGCGCTCGATCAACTCGCGCGTGTCATCGGTCGAGTCATCGAGCACCTGCACCTCCAGCAGTTCGCGCGGGTAAGCCAGGGCGTTAACCGCCCGCAACAGCCGTTCGGCGACGTAGCGTTCGTTAAAGATCGGCAATTGCACCGTGACCACCGGCAACTGATCGAACTGCCGCGCGGGCTTCGGGGCGCGCGAACGGTTCTTGAGAAACAAATAAATCATCAGCCAACGATGAACCCCATAAGCCGAAAATCCGGCCAAGACGATCAGGTAGCACAGCGTCCACAAAGAGACTCCAAGGGTTCCAAACATAGCGAAAAGAAGAAAGAAAGAGAGAGGCGTATGCTCTGATTTTTCGGCGAAATGATGGCCTTTTCTCTCAGACCGTCAAGAGCAAACCCGTCGCAGGTTCATTCGCAGGAGGTCAGACCGCCGGGGGTACAACTCCGTACCTTGCCCAAGCGGACGGGGCGTAGGAGAGTAGACGCTGGCCTTCCGAAAGCCTCACCGCGTTTACCGCAAGTTCGTCCTCATGCACCGTCTCCGGCCCTATCATTTGGCGCTTTGCGTGCTCCTGGTGGGCTGGACGCCCTCGTTCCTGCTCGCCTACTATTCCTACACCGTGCTCGGCCGGGCGGTGGAATCGAAGATCGTCGCCGACGCCCACGCTCTGGTGGGCAGTCTCTCTCAACACGTCGAGAACGAACTGGAGCGCACGGGCGAGACACTCGATTACTACCGGACGCTGCCCACCACGGCCAGCCTGCTCCAGTCCGGCGGCGTCCCCGTGGCCGTACCGGTGGCGGCGGCGCTCCCCGTGGGCACGCCCCCGCCCGCTGCCCGCCGCCGCCCCGGCCCCGTCGCCACCCCGGTGCCAGCGGCGGCCGTGACGACCCCGCCCACTGCGGCGGAATTTCTTTCCAGCATCTTTTATCCGCAACGGCGCATGGACGGCCTGTTCCTGACCGATGCGGACGCTCATCTGCTCGCGGCACTGCCCCCGGCGAGCACTGCCGACCGCGCCCGGGAATTCGACGCCCCCTGGAAGGCGGCGGCCGAAGCCTCCAAGGCGCCCTTCTACGTTTCACCCGTCTATCCACGCTCCGCCGATGGCCGCCTGGTGACCAGCGTGGTCG
>CAXTVY010000249.1:0-6436 GCA_964247665.1 uncultured Chthoniobacterales bacterium
GGTTGGGATCGTAGAGCCGGTTAGAGCATCTTTCGGGCGCGGGGCCGGACGGACCGCGCAAAAAGTGTTCCTCCCGCCCGCTTCTCCCTGCATGGACCAACCGCCCGCCTATGATCTTCTCGTTGTCGGTGGCGGCCCGGCCGGTGCGGCGTGCGCGGCGTTCTGCGCGCGGGCGGGGCTGCGGGTGCTCGTGGTCGAGCGGACGACGTTCCCGCGTGACAGGGTCTGCGGCGACTGCTTGAACCCGGACGCCTGGCCGACGCTGGCACGCCTGGGCGTGGAGGAAGCTGTGCGCCGCCTGCCACACGTCGCCTTGCGCCGCGTGGAGTTCCTGGGCCGGAGCGGGCACACCGTCGCCCTGCCGCTGCCAGACCGGGCGCGGGGCGAGATTGGCGTGCGCCGCCGGGCGCTGGACGCCCTGCTGCTGGAGAACGCTGCCCGGGCCGGGGCGGAGGTGCGGCAAGGCGTCGCGGTCAGCGGCGTGCGCCGGGATGCAGGCAGCAGCGGCCTCTGGACCACCGAACTGGCCGGGGGCGGCACGGCGCGGGCGCGGTTTCTGGTCGCGGCGGACGGCCGCAACTCGGTCGCGGCGCGGCTGGCGGGTCTGCTCGGAAATCGCCGCGCGCCGGACCGCACCGCCGCGCGGGTCGGTCTCCAGACGCACGTGGCCTGCCCGGCGGATTTCGGCCCGGCCGTGCGGATGCGTTGGTTCGCGCGCGGTTACGGCGGACTGGCCCCCGTGGGGAACGGCGAGCTGAACATCTCCCTGGCCGGACCACCCGACACGCTGGACGAACTCAAGGAGTGGGCCCAGGCGGAATTCGGCCTGTCCGTGACCCATCCCTGGCGCACCATCGCGCCGCTAGACCGTGCCCCGGCCCCGTTGGCGGCGTCGGCGGACGGCGGGGCCTATCTCGTGGGCGACGCGGCGCGGGTGGTCGAGCCGTTCACGGGCGAGGGGATTTACTATGCGTTGCGCTCGGGCGAACTGGCGGCGGGGTCGCTCATCGCGGCGATGCGCGGCGGAGCATCGGCCACCCACGCCGCGGCGCAATACCGCCGGGAGCACCGCCGGATGTACCGGGGCCGGTTATGGGTCAACCGGTTCGCGCGCCTGGCCGGGCGCAACCCCCGGCTGGCGGGCGTGCTGCTGGAGGTGGCCCGCTGGCAGCCGGGATTGCTGCGCTTCCTGACAGCCAAGGTGGTGTCTTGACACCACCCTGGTAGCGGCGGGAAGATCAATTCGAGGAACGGACGAGCTGACCCGTGCGGACGTTGTAGAACTGCCGCGGGTTCGTGCTCCCGGAGACGTAGAAGTAGAAGGCGTTCGCCTGGAAGTTGAAGAAGTACGGGTACAACGCCGGTGAAGTGTAGAGGAACGACTGCAAGCCGAAATCGTAGAGGTACGCGCCGTTCGCGTTGTCATGGGCGTCCACGAAGTACTCGAACCCGAGGGACGTGGAATACAGGTAGGGGAAGAACTGGTAGCTGTAGTAGCCGAACGTCTGGCCGCCTGCGAAGGCGAGGTAGCCGAAGTCACTGCCGCTCAACAGGGCTTCGCCGTTAAAGAAAGCCGGGTGCGCGCCCGGCAGGAGGTCGGCGGCATCCTGAGCGATCTGGTTGTGGCCCGCCGTCGTCGGGTGGACACCGTCCCAGAACAGGTAGCTGTCCACGTTGGCGCTGGCGTTGCCCCGCGACATGTCGGTGACGTTGCTGAAACCGAACGTCGAAGCGTTGACGGTCAGGGTCTGGAAGAGCGAGTACACGTCGAGCCGGACCACCGTGATGCTGACACCCTGCGCGTTCAGGTTGGACACGGTGGCATCCAGCATGGCGTTAAGCTGGTCGCGGTAGCTGGCGGAAGCGGCGTTGAGGGCAGCCGATTGGGTGGGATCAACGCTGTACTCCGGTGTCTGACCCAGCGGCGGAACATTGGGCACCAGGAAGGTGCGGGCTCCGGCCTGGGCCAAACGGGTGACGAGCGCGGCCATGCGGACGGCCGTGGCGTTGACGCTGCCGGCCGTGTCGTCGGCGAACAGGTCGTTCGCCCCGCCCCAGACGACGAACAGCGCATTGGGGTCCACGGCATTGTTGGCCAGATAATTGGTCACCTGCTGACCCATGTTGTCGACGTAGACGTACAACTCGCCGCCCGCAGGGCTCGGACCGATATCCACCTGCCGGGTGCCGTCCTCCGTGGTCGCATCGCCGAAGGCAAAGTCCAGGCCGCCGTCGAGGCTGTCGGTGGACGGTGGCAGGTTCAGGAAGCGCGCGGCGAGCTGCTCGTGCCAGACGCCGGAATACGTGGTGCTGCCCGGAGTCGTGGCGTCGGAACTGGTGAACCGGCCGTTGGCGTAGTCGAAGCTCAAGCCGGGATAAGTGAGGCCGAACTGGGTGCTCGTCAGGTGCGCGAAGTTCCCCGTGTCAGAGAGACTGTCCCCGAAGACGATGATCTGGCTGTAAGGCGAGGCGGTCTGCGCGACCGCAGAAACAGCCGCTGCCGCCACGAACGACGCGCATAGCGCCAGACGGCGGAGGGGAACGGACACGTGGGAGCGCCGGAGTAGGGAGATCAACATATCGGGGGGAGTAAGGGAGGTCGGGATGGGATTTGCGGGCAGGGGAGGTGACGGCGGGAAAGCGTCTAAAATCCGGGGCGGGCGATCACATGGGGACGCGTCTTGGGCCGGAGTGAGGGCGGCGTACAACGATGTATCAAGCCGAGGGGCAGACTGCATACGCGAAGCCCAGGAGTGGCGGCCCTATTAAAATTCAGCAAATCCGCCGGGAGAGTCGGGAACCCACATCGCCACCCGCAACCAACGGCCATCCGCCTTCCGCCTTCGAAAAACGGGTGGACTCCCGGCGAGTTCCCCGGCATAATTGACCTTCCGCCTGTCTGTCACCACGATCCACGCCACGTTCCATGTCCGCCCTTACCGCCTTCCTTTTTCCGTTGCTCGCCCAGGCTGCCCCCGCCCCGTCATCGCCCGGTGCCAGCCTCGGCTCGTTCGTGCCGCTGATTTTCATCTTCATCATCATGTACTTCGTGATCATCCGCCCGCAGCAGAAGCGCGCGAAGGATCAACAGTCGCTCATCTCCTCGGCCAAAAGCGGTGATGAGATCGTGACCAGCGGCGGCCTGCACGGCATCATCTCCAACGCCCGCGAACCGGAAAGCAAGACGGTGCTCGTCAAATTCGCCGAGAACGTCAAAATGGAGGTGGATAAGTCCGCGATCACCAGCGTGACCAAGGCCAGTGCCAAGACCGCCGTGCCTGCCGCTACCCGGACGGTCTGATCTGCCGCTGCCTCCCCCTTCCCGCCGCTCCTGGCGCGGGCCGCCCGATTCGTTTTATTCCCCCTTTCCTCAAACGCTGTGACTCCCGCCACCACTTTCCTGTTCGGCCTCGTCCTGCTGGGCCTCTTCGGCTGGTATTTCACCACCGACTTCCCCAACCGTAAACGCGGCCTGGGCCTGACGCTCATCGTCCTGCTCGTGGCGGTCTGCCTGGGCATCATTTACCCGCCCTCCCAGAAGATCAAGAAGGGCCTGGACCTCGCCGGCGGCACGGAGTTCCTCATCCGTCTGGTCAAGGATAACCCGGATGCGCAGATCACCGAGCGCGCGCGCGACAACGCCGTGGAGGTCATTCGCTCCCGCGTGGACCGCTTCGGCGTGGGCGAGCCGGTCATCACGCCCGTCGGCCCGGACCAGATCCTCGTGCAGATCCCCGGCCTGGACCCCCAGCAGATCAACGAGGCGCGCCAGACGCTCCAGCAGGTCGCCAAGCTCGAATTCAAGCTGGTGGACCCCCGTTCCGCCTCGCTGATCCCGCAGATCGAGGCCGGACAGGCCATCGTCCCGCCGGGCTACCAGATCGTCGAGGGCGAACCGGACGACGACGCGCCCACCCTGAAGGCACCCGGCGCGAAGGTCCCGCACCGGCCAGCCGAGAAACTCCTCGTCAAGAAACGCGCGGACATGAGCGGCGAGCGCGTCGTGGGGGCCAACGCGGTGCAGGAACTGGCGGGCTGGATCGTCAACCTGCGCTTTGACTCGGCCGGGGCCAAACAATTCGGGGACATCACGCAGGCGCACGTCGGCGAGCGCCTGGCGATCCTGCTCGACGGCAAGGTCGTTTCCGCGCCAAACCTCAATAGCCCCATCTACGGCGGCAACGCGCAGATCAGCGGTGGCTCCTTCAACCAGGTCACCGCGGGCAACCTCGCCAGCGCCTTGGAGAATCCGCTCGCCACGCCGGTGCGCGTCGAGCAGGAAACCAGTGTCTCACCCACTTTGGGCAAGGACGCCATCACCAGCGGCGTCAAGAGCGGCCTCTTCGGCATCCTGCTGACGTTCGCCTTCGTGCTGGTGTACTACCGCTTCGCGGGTGTGCTGGCGAGCTTGGCGCTGGTGGTCAACATCTTGGTCCTCTTCGGGCTGCTGGTGTCGTGGGGTAGTGTGCTGACGCTGCCGGGCATCGCGGGCATCATCCTGACCATTGGCCTGTCCATCGACGCCAACGTGCTCATCTACGAGCGCCTGCGCGAGGAACTCGAAGCGGGCAAGACCCTGCGGCCCGCGCTCGACGGGGCTT
The DNA here is from genome assembly GCA_964247665.1 of uncultured Chthoniobacterales bacterium. Lineage (GTDB taxonomy): Bacteria > Verrucomicrobiota > Verrucomicrobiia > Chthoniobacterales > SZAS-18 > CAHJWO01. The sequence continues at coordinate 4,602 of CAXTVY010000249.1, forward strand.
ACCGCAAGGCGTTCACCTCCATCTTCGACGCCAACGTGACCACGCTGATTACCAGCGTGATCCTGTACGAGTTCGCCGCCGGTCCGGTGAAGGGCTTCGCGGTGACGTTGACCCTGGGCATTGTGGCCTCGCTGTTCTCGGCTCTGCTCGTGACGCGTAACGGCTTCGCTTGGGCGACGGAAAAGTTCGGCCTCTCGCGCATCCGCATGATGCACTTTTTCGAGAGCCCGCGTTTCGACTTCATGAGCAAGGCGCGGGTGTGTATGTTGGCGTCGATCATCGTGATCGGTGCAAGCATGGCGGTGTTCGCCCTGCGTGGCTCGAAGAACTTTGGCATCGATTTCAAAGGCGGCGATCTGACCGTCATGCGGACCGCGCATACGCTCGACGTGGGCCAGGTGCGCGACTCCCTGCGCGCCGTCGGCCAGCAGGAGGCCACGATCCAGGGTGAGACGCGGAACGGGCAGCAGTACCTGACGGTGCGTAGCGGGAGCGAGACGGGCACAAAGGTACAGGCCCAACTGATGAAAACTTTTCCCGACGCGGGCCTGCATCTGGAGCAGTACAACCATGTGGGCGCGCTGGTAGGCAAGAAGCTGGCGATCCAGTCGCTAGTGGCGCTGGGCCTGGGCGTGCTGGGCATCCTGATCTACGTGTCGTTGCGCTTCGAGTTCTCGTTCGCCATCGGGGCTATCGTGGCGCTGCTGCACGACGTGACGATCACCATCGGCGTGTTCGCCTTGCTCGGGAAGGAGCTTTCGCTGGTGATGGTGGGCGCGGTGCTGACTATCGCGGGTTATTCGATCAACGACACCATCGTGGTTTACGACCGCATCCGTAGCGGCCTGCGCGAGGGGCGCAAGGGCAGCGTGCGCGAGATCATGAACGCGAGCATCAACGAGACGCTGGGCCGCACGATTCTGACGGGTGGCATGACGCTGGTGACGGTGCTGGCGCTGTATTTCGGCGGCGGCCCGGTGCTCAACGACTTCGCGTTGGCGATCCTGATCGGCGTGCTGGTCGGAACGTATTCGTCGGTGTTCGTGGCGTCGCCCATCGTGCTGTGGTTCTCGCGCGGCGAGAAGGCACGGCTGCGGCGGGAGGTTTCGCGTGGCGGTGACACGGCGACGGGCGGCGACGCGAGCGGGCCCGGGACGGGCGGCAACCCTGGCGGCAACGGCGACACCCGGATCGCAGCGGTGCCGGTAACGCGGGGGTAGGCCAAGGCGTGGCGGCCGAGCTTATTGCATGGTGAGATACTTCAGCCCCGGCACCCGGCGAAGTGGGCGTCATCGGATAGCAACGGAAGATCGGGCTGAAACGCCAGTGTGGCGATCCAAATGCCATTGGCGGGGATAGATTGGCCGAGTACTGTTGGGGTGAGCAAGCGCAAGCCTGCTGGGCGCGTACCAGCGACCACGGGCACTTGCTTTTCCTGGGTGTGATTTCTGGAACCGGTGATCTTTGCACGTCCGTCGTCCAGAAGGTGAACAAGTTGGTTGACCACCTCCGCCGGGCCGTTTAAGGTGGTCAGCCCGCGAGGTCGCCGGACCAGATTGGCCGACACCGCGGGGAAATCCATTTTCCGCGTTCCAGCAGTTCAGAACTTACAGAAGCAAAAACCGTTATGCCAGAAGTCCAAGTCCGTAAAGGTGAACCCGTTGACCGTGCGCTCAAGCGCTTGAAGAACAAGCTCGATTCCGAAGGGATCATGGACGAGGTGCGCCGCCTGCGCGCGTTCGAGACGCCCACCCAGAAAGCCAAGCGCAAGGCCAAGGCCAACGCCAAGCGCGGCAAGGTGAAGTTCCGCTTCAACGTCAACGCCCTGCGCGGCG
>CAXTVY010000250.1:0-6397 GCA_964247665.1 uncultured Chthoniobacterales bacterium
GGGCCAGCAGCGTGTGCGCCACGCCCGCCGCCCGCAGCTTGCCCGCCGCCAGATTCGCCAGCCGCTGCGAGCGCGACTTGCCGCTCATGCTCGTGGCGACGATCAGGACGTGCGGTGGGGCGGCGGGGTCGGCTGGCATGGCGTTCACCGTACAGGGTCCGCGCCGGGACGCAACGCCCACCGCCGGGACCGGACTTGCATTTCCGCCTGCGTTCACCATGCTTCCCTTCCGCCTTCCGCGTCCCACTTCCGCCTTCCCACTTCCGCCTTCCGCCTTTCCCGCCGTGCGCCTGCTCGACCGCTACATCCTGCGTAACTTCCTGCTGCCGTTTACCTACTGCGTGGTGGGCTTCATCGCCGTGTGGCTCGTCTACGCGTTGAGCAACAACGCCAACAGCTTCATCAACGGCGGCGTCAACCTGGTCAGCGTGTTTGTCTTCTACGGCGGTCAGGTGCCTTCCATCTCCCTGCTCATCCTGCCCATCGCGCTGCTGCTGGCCTTGCTCTACTGCCTGGGGCGCATGTCCCAATCCAACGAGCTGATCGCCATGCTCAGCGCCGGGGTCAGCCTGGGGCGCATCCTCTGGCCCGTGTTCTTCCTGGGGATGCTCGTCACGGCGCTGAGCACCTACCTTTCCTACGCCCCCGCGCCCGAGGCCGACGCCCGGCGCGACCTCGCCGAAGCCCAGCTCCAGAACGACAACGGCAAGATCGAAAAGAAGCTCTTTACCCTGGGCTACATCTTCCCCAACCGTGGCGACCGCCGGCTCTGGTACATCGAGAAGATGCCCGCCGACGAGCACAAGCCGCTGGAGGGCGTGGTCATCATCCAGCAGGACGCCCAACACGACATCACCGCCAAGCTCTACGCCAAAACCGCCACCTACGACCGGCACACCCACCAGTGGACGTTCTCGGGCTGCCGGACCGTGCAGTTCAACCCCGATGGCCTGGCGACGAGTTACCCGGATACCCACGTCGTCACGGGCTGGAGCGAGACGCCCTGGCGCATCGCCAGCCAGCTCCTCAAGGCCGACAAACTTTCCGTGCCCGAGCTGCACCAGTACCTGCGGCTCAACGGCGACTTTACCCCCACGCAACTCGCCCCCTTCCGCACGTACCTCTTCGGCCGCTGGGCGCTGCCGTGGCGCTGCCTGGTGGTCGTGCTGCTGGCGGCTCCGCTGGGCGTCGTCTACCAGCGCCGCAGCGTCATCGCGGGGGTGGCGGCAGCCATCCTGATGTTCCTGTTCATCCTGTTCTTCGACTCCATGTTCGTATCCCTGGGCCAGGGCAGCCGCCTGGGGCCAGCACTGGCGGCATGGGCGACCAACGTGGCCTTCGGGATCATCGGACTGGTGCTCCTGCGCCAGAAAACGCTCAACATGGACCGGCTGCCGACAACCCCCGCCACCCTGCGCCAATTTGTGTTCGGCACGTGAAGGCGGGTTTTCGCCGGAAACCCCGGAATAATTCTCCGAAACGCCGGGTTTTAGCCCCGGAAGCGTCAGGAGCGTCAGGAACGCCGAAAATCCGCCGGGCTCTTTCGCATGGTTGTCGCGCCTTCCTCATTTCTGCCGTCAGCCCCCTTTTTTCTCATTGATGCTGCAAGACTGGACCATCCAGGCCCGCTCGGGCCGTTGCGACGTGACCGGCGAACCCTTCGCCGACCGCGAACCTTTTTACACGCTCCTGTACCGCGACCGGCACGATGCCCTCAGCCGCCGCGACGTGTCCGAGGCCGGCTGGCGGCAGCTCCGCGCCGACCCCCGGGCCGCACGGCCGTTCTCGTTCTGGCGCTCGAAGTTCACCCCGCCCGCCCCGGCCGCGCCCGATGCCCTGCCCAGGGCCGACGCCGAGACGCTCCTGCGCCGCTTCCTGGCCGACCACCGGCCCGAACATGGACGAGCCGTCTACATCCTCGCGCTGATGCTTGAGCGCAAGCGGCTGCTGCGCCAGACCGACGCCCAGACCGACCCGGCCACGGATCAGCGCATCCTCTTCTACGAACACGTCAAGACGGGCGAGTCGTTCGCCGTGCTCGACCCGGGCCTGAAGCTCGACCAGCTCGACGCCGTCCAGCGCGAGGTCAGCGACCTGCTCCGACCAGCCCAGGCGGCCGACGCCGGGGGGCCGGGCTGAATCCGGGCGGACCCGGCGTGGTACTTTCCCGGGTCAGGCCAACCTCCGGCGCGTGTACACCCAGCCCGCCACGCCGCCCCCTGCCAACAGTGCCGCCCACGTGCCCGGCTCGGGCACCGCGTTCGGGGGAACCTGAAGCGCCTCGCTATCCCCGAAGGCGGTGCCGTCGCTGAAGTGCACCAGCGTCAGCATCCCCGTGTCAATCGGGGCGGCGGTGGCCGTCCCGGAGTCCGAGAGGCCGATGACGTAATCACGGAACTGATAGATCACCCGGCCGCTCTCGTCGTTCGTATCGGCGTCGAAGATGTCCGGATCCTGCAACGCGGCGACAATCGTGCTCTCGTCCAGCGTCAGGTCCGTGTGCTCCGCGAAGAACGGCGCGAAGAAGGTGTTGAAGCTCTCGTTGATGGGCAGGGTGCTCGCGGTGCTGAACCCCACGTAAATCGACTGGTTCGTGGTGGCACCCGTGGTGATGTTGTCGATGCCCAGCAGCCCGAACGACGTGGCGTTATCGTTGAACGGGTTACCCACGTTCACCACGTTCGGGCCGCCCGAGATCGTGGGGAAATCGCCGGTCACGTAGCCGAAACTGTCGCCGTTGTTGAAATTGTAAAAGTAGAGGCTGTTGGTCAGCGTGGCCGTGGCATCGGCCACGGTCAGGGTATAGACCACGTCGCCCGCCTGGCCCGCGCCGACCTGCGCCCGGCAGACCGTGCTCGACAGGGCGAGCGCACCAAAGATCAGAGTAAGTCGTGAGAATGTTTTCATAGGATTGCTGCGAGGGTCCACCCGGCCCGGCGGGACCGGGACGGACCGTTCTTTTTTTCCTGGCCGATGTGTGTTGCCCTGCGTGGAAGCGCCTGTCATGGCCCGATGAACCCACCGGAACCAGAACACCGCCCTTGTAGGAGAAAGCGTCGAAATCCGCGCCGGACGGACATTTTTTTCCGAAAAAAATGCGCGGCGGCGGCCAAAAGCGCCCACGCGCCAAACAAACCCGCCCTGCGGCCCGGGCTCGCCAGCCGCGCCGGTTTGCGCTAGATTGAGGACCGATGCCGTCCGGCCAACCCAACGCTGACTTCCCGCTCTTCCTCGCGCCCATGGCGGGGGTGACGGACCTCGTGTTCCGCCAGCTCTGCAAGGAGCAGGGCGCGGACGTGCTCACGACCGAGTTCGTCTCGGCGGACGGCATCCTGCACCGCAACGAACGCACGCAGGAATACATCGAGTTCGACCCCGCGCGGGAACGGCCCCTGGGCGTGCAGCTCTTCGGTGGCGACCCCGCGCGGCTGGCCGAGGCGGCGCGCGCGGTCGTCGGCTGGGTCAACCCCGATTTCATCGACCTCAATTTCGGCTGCCCGGTCAACAAGGTCGTCTCCAAAAACGGCGGCAGCTCGCTGCTGCGGGATTGCCCGCTGCTGGGCCAGGTCGCGCGCGCGGTGGTGGACGCCGTCGCGCGGGAAACCGGCGGCCGGACGCCCGTCACCGCGAAGATCCGCATCGGCTGGGACGAGCGGAGCATCAACGCCGTGACCGTGGCGCGGCTGCTGGAGGACTGCGGCGTCGCCCGGCTGGCGGTGCATGGCCGCACGAAGGCGCAGGGCTACAGCGGCGAGGCGAACTGGGACGTGATCGCGCAGGTGGCCGCGAGCGTGCGGATGCCCGTGATCGGCAACGGCGACATCGCCAGCGCGCAGGACGTGAAGCACCGCCGCGACACGGCGGGCGTCGCCGGGGTGATGATCGGGCGGGCCGCGATGGGCGCGCCGTGGATTTTCTCGCAGGCGAAAGCCTATCTGGCGACCGGCGCGGTGCCGCCTGCCCCGGAACCGGGTGAGCGGTGGGCGTCGGTCCTGCGGCATTGCCGACTGGCGGTGGCGCGGCGGGGAGCGCGCGGCGGGGAGCGCGCGGCGATGGCGTCGATGCGCGCGCGGCTGATGGCCTACACGCGCGGGATGGAGGGCGGGCGGCTCCTGCGCGGGCAACTCTCGCACGTGGCGTCCGTGGCGGAACTCGAAGGGATCGCCGCGCGGCATCTGGAGGAGCAGGCGGCGGGGTTGTTCAGCGAAGGGCTCGTGCTGGCGGAGTGAGGGAGAAGCGGAATCTTTGGCCGCGAAAAGGCGCAAAAAACGCAAAAAAGGGCAGGCAGATGAGGCAGGCTGCCACGGCCGGTGGAGGTTGCTGCTGGAGGAAGAGATGATCGTGCCATCGTTCCCGAGTTGCCCCTGGGAACGCCAGGGTTCAGGTAGTCGAACCGCTCCGGCTGCGTCGAGGCCAGACGGGATGGCCGCACGTCACCAAATCGAGCGAAGCCCTGCTCTGTGGGCAAGTGCATCCCCCAGGGCCACTTGGGAGCGATAGGCGTGGAGTGCCGCCCGGGTCCCACCGATGGATGGCGGCTCCGGCGGCAAAGCCCGGCGACTTTTTGCTTTCCATGCGCCCCCCGTCCGTCTACATCTGCCACGCTCGCACGGGCCCCACGGTGTCACACGGCTCCTGCCATGACGGGTCATCGCCCGGCGAGCCGCCGCTCCCTTCCTTTGCCATGATCTCTCGCTTCCCTTTCCAGCTTGCCCTGCGGGTGAGCCCGGCCATCCTGCTAGCCGCCGTCGGTGCGCTATCGCTCACGGTCCCGCGCGCTGCGGCGCAATCCGCCGCGCCGTTCACGACGCTGCACGCCTTCGACGCCACGGACGCCGATCAGCAATACAACGTGGAGGGCTTCGCGCCAGGAGAACTGGTGCAGGCCAAGGACGGTAACTTCTACGGTACGAACCGCAACGGTGGCCTCAACGCCAACGGCACGGTCTTCCAGCTCACGCCCGGCGGCACGTTCACAGTGTTGCATACCTTCCAGGCCTTGAGCTACAACGGCAGCACCATCGGGCAGAACGCCGACGGCGGCTACCCGGCGGAGGCGCTGACCCCGGGCAGTGACGGCAGCCTCTACGGCACCACGAGCGTCGGCGGGCTCAACGGCTACGGCACGTTCTTCCGCCTGACCCCGGACGGCACGTTGACAACCCTGTACAACTTCGACCGCACCGTCGGTTCGATCTACTACAGCGGAGCGAACCCGGAGCGGCTGGTCCAGGGCAGCGACGGCAACTTCTACGGCGCGAACGTGTACGGCGGGACCAGCAGCCGCGGCACGATCTATCAGCTCACGCCGGCCGGGCAGTTCACCTTGCTGCACAACTTCGGGACCGGCACTTCCACCAGCAACCCGGCGGACCCAACGGGGGAGGGCTTTTACCCGTCCGCCCTTTTCCCGGGCAGCGACGGCAACTTCTACGGCATCGCGGGCGCGGGCGGCGCGAACCGGACCGGCACGGTCTTCCAGATCACCCCCGCCGGTGCCCTGACCGTGCTGCACACCTTCACGGCCGCCCCGGGCGGCAGCAACGCCGACGGAGCCTACCCCGTGGGCGGGCTCGTGGCGGGGCGCGACGGCAGCTTCTACGGGGTCGCCAACGGGGGCGGGACGAGCGGCAGCGGCACGGTCTTCAAGCTGACGGCCACCGGCGATTTCACGAGCCTGTACAGCTTCAGCGGCCTGAGCGAGGCGGAGGCAAACGAGGACGGTGCTTCCCCGGCGTCCCGCCTGCTGCTGGGCAGCGATGGCCTGTTCTACGGGGTGACGGACAGCGGCGGGGCCAACGGGACCGGCACGGTTTTCGGGATCACGTCCGCCGGTGCGCTCACGTTCGCGCACACCTTCAGCGCCCTGAACGATGTTGACCGTTCGGGCGATCAGCCCGTCGGCACCAACGGTGACGGTGCCGAGCCTGAGAGCGCGCTGTTCCAGGGGAGCGATGGCAGCCTGTACGGGACGACGTTCACCGGGGGAGCGAACGCGGCCGGGGTGATCTACCAACTCGCGCTGGTGGCCTCGCACCCGCCGTTCTTCCAGGGCGAGGCGGCGCTGGCCAACGGGGTGTACTACCTGAGCTTCCCCGGCGGCAGCCCGTTCGGCTACTACAGCTACCTGACCGACCCGAACTACATCTTCCATTTCGATCTCGGCTATGAGTACGTGTTCGACGCGGCCGACGGCAAGGGCGGCGTGTACTTCTATGACTTCGCCAGCAGCGGGTTCTTCTACACGAGCCCGGGCTTTCCGTTCCCGTACCTGTACGACTTCAGCCTGAACTCGGTGGTGTACTACTATCCGGACCCGAACAACGCCGGACACTACAACACGAACGGGGTCCGGTATTTCTACGTGTTCAACACGAGCCAGATCATCAGCAAGTAA
>CAXTVY010000251.1:0-6387 GCA_964247665.1 uncultured Chthoniobacterales bacterium
ATATAGGGGTGAGTGCGCTACCCGCCGTTCCGAATGTGAGCGTGCCGCTGCCAAGCCCGTTGCTTGACCCTACACCGATTTGAGAAACCCCACCCACGATCACCCCACCGCTGAACGTGTTCGCTCCGTTCAGAATAACGGCTCGAGCCGAGGCATTGCTAGTGATCGCGGTGAGAGATCCCGACCCGGCAACGATTCCGCTGATCGTGACAGTCGAATTATTCGCGGCGTTGATCGTTCCTCCACCCACTCCGAGAGTGATCCCCTGGTTCGCCGCCAGAGTAACGCTCGCCGTCGTGGTGAGGGTGCCACCGTCTAGCGTGAGTTGATTCGCAACAAACGAGGCAGGAGCGGCACCGAGACTGGTAACGGCAGCGATGCTGATGGAACCTCCGGTGATCGAGGTTGGGCCAGTGTAAGTGTTGGTGCCAGAGAGCGTCAGCGTGCCCGCACCGGTCTTGGTGAAACCAAAACCTCCGGAAACGATCGAGTTGATCGTCGCCGTCCCGGCGACATTGAAATTTCCGCTCTGGCCCAGCGCCACACCCAGGACACCGGCTCCGGGGTTAATCGTCAGGGTCGCCCCCGTGCCCACAAAGAGCAGGTCGCCCGCCGCCGACCCGGGAACGGAACTGCCGGGATCGCCCGCACCGCCGAGAGTGAGCGTGTCAGCCGTCGCGCCAGTGTTGGAAATCGTCAGTGCCGTGGTGCTCAGGTCATTGAGCGAGCCGAACGTCTGGCTGCTGTTGAGCGTGAAGGCCGCTGGGCTGTAAGCGACGCTGTCGAAAGTCACGTCACTCGTCACCGTCGGCCCCGTGGTGGCGACGTTGCCGCCCGCACCCGTGCCGGGAGTGCCGCCGGTCGTATAGGTGGCAAGGGCCGTCAGATCGGTTTGCCCGGGAATGACATCGTACTCCGTGTTCGCCGCCTGCGCGGAATATCCGGCAAAGAGCAGTGACACGGCGGCAGCAGGGACGCGGAAGAAAGTCCGGCTCCAAGTCGGGCAGTTCTTGCGAGCAGATTTCGAGAGGAAAAGACGGCGATGGTTCATATCAGGGAGGATATCCAGGCGGGCGGTTGCGGCTCATATTACTAAAAATACAAGCCAAATACATCTATTTTCCGTTCGATTTTGCACTCCTGGATTGCTGTTTTGCGAAGAGGTGATGGGTGCCAGAAGTTGAAGAGAAGCCAAAGCAATGCACTTTGCATGCCTGCAAGGATTTCCCCCAGGCAGAACTGGCGAGTCGCCGTGGATTTCCGATGGAATGGCCGGGGGGGGCGGCTCAAAGGTCCACCTGTCTGAAACCAAAAGGCGGCGTTCGCCTTCACAAGACCAGCCGCCGACGATCAACGACTGCCTGATGGGCTTGGCAGTAAAGGTCTATCCGCGATCAAAGTGGTGCCGTGAGGCGCACCGCCGCAGGTATCGCCGGGGTACAGACAGGCGAACGTCACGCGGCTGTGGTCGTCGATGGCTACAAGCGCGACCACATGCACGAACTCACTCTGCGCCTATTCATCCACCAGTACAACCAACAACCCGTCAATTAACCAGTACCCACTACCGGAATATCTACTCAAGCGCACCAGCTTGACTGCGCCGACTTAGCTACAAAGTTGATGTTAGAAAACCGTACGGTACAAACCGTGAAAATTTTCCCGGATCGTTCGGGGGTTGTACGGATCGCGGTGCTCGAAGGCGTGACGGATCGTATCGGTAGGCAGCAATCCACGATCCTCGCAGAAGGCGCAGAACAGCACCCGGTCGAGCAACTTCTGAGTACAGCGGAGGGTCTCGGAAGGGGTGACTGTGATGTTAGCCGCACACAGCCGGGTGAGAACCTCTCGCCGAATTCCGGCGTAGAGGCCGTACAATTCGTCTGCTAACTTCTGGCCGACCGACTCGGTTGACCGGAGCAACTGATAGAGGTGGCATTCCCCGTTTTCTGGTACCACGCGGGCCGCGCCAAGAAGGAAGATGAAGCGTTTGAACAGGGCGGCGTCACTAGAAGTAGTCTCATGAATGGTTGTGGGTGTAAACTGGCCGCATGGCCAGAGGAGAAGAACTGACCGACAAACAGTGGGCGCTGCTGGAGTTGTTGCTGCCCGAACTGCCGCGCCGCCCGGATGGACGCGGACGACGACCCTGGCGCAGCCAGCGCGAGATGCTCCGCGATCTGGCCAAGATGCAGGAGCGGGCATACCACATGGGTGAGTGGACAGAGCCGGTCATCCGTCGCTACCACGCGCTGGCCCCAACGGGTACGTATCCAGGCGCGGCGGCCATACGGGCCTTCCACGCATGGTTGTTCGTGCCGCCGGCCCTCTGGCCGTTCAACGTGCTCAATGTGCTCGCCGGTTGTCTGGACATTCTGGCGGCCGGTGAACGGTTGCCTGCCCGGTTGGAACTGCTCGCCGGATTGCTACCGCCGCTCCCGAACGAAACGGTCTGCAAGGAGGTGGCCGAACACGAGTACCACGTCCAGAGCGGCACTGTTAAAGCCAATGACAACGCGGTTGTCTGCATCGCCCGTTGGAGGTTTCTCCGGGCTAGGATCAGGGGTTTCTTCCTGGTCCCACCGGGATGATGACCTCTGCCCCATCGTAACTCACCACCTTGTCTACCTGGGCAGTAAGATCGCCGCCCACGTCATGGTTGTCTGAGGCGATCACCACATGAAACACGCGTTTCTCCAGCATCCCCGGGAACGATCCTTCCCTTTTCCCGATCACCAGCCTCCGCCCTGCGTCATCCCAGTGCATGGGGATCGTCGCAAACGCCCCGTTCTCATAACGGTACGAATCGCCCTCGTCCTCGTAGAGCGTAAAGCTTCCCTCCGCTCCCGGGTACACGCGCAGCTCCGTCGGGTCCATTGCTTTTTCACCCGCGTATTGAAGGTCCGGCCCCAGTGGGATGATCGATCCTGCCCGGATCTGGAGCGGGATCTTATCCAGCGGCGCATCCGCGTTGATCGTCGTGCCGCCGTCGGTCCGTTTGCCGGTCCAGAAGTCGATCCATGCATTCCCCTTTGGCAAATACATCTCCCGCGAAACCGCCTTCGCCGTCACCGGAGCGACTAGGAACGATGGTCCCCACAGGTATTCATCGCTCGTCGCCACCGCCTTGAGATCGTTCGGGAAATCCATCACCAAGGGCCGCATCGGCGTGCCGTTGCGATGAGTCACCTGCCACGCCAGCGAGTAGTTGTAAGGCAACAAGCGATACCGCAGCTTATCGTAGCCGATCAGCACCCGCTGCGTTTGCGGCAACCAGTTCCAGAATTCCGTTTTTGTATGCAACCCGTGGATCCGCTGGATGGGGCAGAATGTGCTCCACTCAAACCATCGCGCCTGCACCTCGTTATAATCCGGATCCGTATACTGCCCGGGCGGCCGGAAAAACCCTCCCGCATCCGTTGTCCAATAGGGTTGACCCGAAAGGCTGAAGTTCAACCCCGCCGCGATCTGGCGTTTGAACGTGATCCAATCGCCCCGGACGTCCCCGGACCAGACAATCGCCCCGTACCGTTGTTGCCCCGCATAGCCTGAACGCGTCAGGTTCACCACCCGCTTCTCCGGGGTGGTTGCGCGCTGGTTCTCGTAAATACCCTGCGTGTGAAACAGCGGGTACGCCAGCGCGTCGCGGTCGCCCGAGCCGCGGGAAGTTTCCTGCCCGTAAACCGTTGTCCCCCCGTCGCCAGGCTCCGACCCGTCCTGCCACCAGGCATCCGTCCCGATACTGAAGAGATTCTTGTTGATCACGCTCCACCGCGCCCGCCGCGCCTCCGGGTTGTACGCGTCGTAATAGCTACCGCCGATGAACCCGTGTGGAATCGCCTGCAGAGCGGCCTTCGCCTCCCCCTTGGGATTTGGCCATACGGAGATCATGAACTTGACGTTCATGGCGTGTAGTTCCTTGATCATCCCCGCAGGGTCCGGGTACCTGCTTTCTTCAAACTTGTACTCGCCCCACAGGTCGTGGCTCCAGTACTGCCAATCCTGAACGATCAGGTCGAGCGGAATCTTGAGTTCCCGGTACTTTCCGGCCGCTTCGAGCACCTCTTGTTGCGTGCTGTAGCGTTCTTCGCATTGCCAGAACCCGAACGCCCAGCGCGGCAGCATCGGCACCGTCCCCGTGGCGGTCCGAAAACCGTCGATGACCTGGTCCATCCCCGGACCGTAGAAGAACGTGTAGTTCACCCCGTCACCGACCGTCGAGCGGAACACCGTCTGCCCCGTTTCCCGCGGGCGCGCACCGACTTCCGGTGCTTTGCCCCCGCCTCGCAACGTGACCTCCACCGTCGTCCGCGCCGGCAGCGTGGCCGTCCCGGTCACCGTGTAGGGCGTCCACTTGTTGACCACGCCTGCCACGGGCTTTCCATCCACCAGGATGCTGAACTCGTCCCAGCGGTCGCCATCCTGTGCAAAAAACACGTACTCACCGGCTGCCCCTGTCGTGAACGTGCCGTGGCGAACCACGAGCGAGTGGTCATTTTGCTTGCCTTTGCCGAGATCCTCCGTGGCCTTCGGCTGCCCGGCATCATCCGTTGCCACCGGCGGGCCTACCGGCGTCAGCGCGATTGACTGGTCCACGGGATTGACCATCGTCCGCGAGGCGTTGTCCCACAGCAATCCGTAGCCCTTGGTTGAAACAAGGAACGGGATCGCCACGCTGGTGTTATGCTGCCGCAACTCCACCGGCAAACCCCGCCAGTTCCAAAGACCGTCCTGGTGCTGACCCAGCCCGAAGATCGCCTCGTCCGGGGCGCACCCGAACGTCTGCTGGACCTGCAAAGTTTTTTCCTTGTTCACCGTCACCGGTGTGAACTCCCGCTCTTTTTCGCCGAGCAGCGGCTTGCCCTGCGGATCGAAAAACGAGACTGCTCCCGTCCGTCGATCCAACGTCACCCGCAACTCCGCCGTGCGGATGGCGAAACCCGCCGGATCATCCTGCGACACCGTGAACTTCACCGGCTCCCACTTGCGGATCACGATGTCGCTCGGTCGAAATTCCGGCGCACCCTTCGGTTGCGAGGTCACGTGGATCGTCCGGTCCGTGCAAACTTGCACCTGTGTCGTCTGCCCATCGTCCCGCGTGAACCGTACTCCGTCCGGCAAAGTCTTGAGCGTTCCGTCGCTCGCCGCCGCAGGCAGCACCGCCACCACAGGCAGGACAATGGCTGGCAGGCTTAGCAAGATGGCCGCCCGAATTTTCGAGGGCAAACGATGTCGGGTGGGATGAGTTTCACATGCCCGCGAACGGCTCGGCCGCAACGAGAACGAACCCGCCGACATAGGTGGTGTTTTTGTGACGTTGCGCACGTCCGCTACCCATTCAGTTAGATTTCGATCTCGGTCTTCGTTGGTGCAGGAAGCACTTCCCGATGTCACAGGCTGCCGATTTACTGAATGGTTCCGGTTCCAGATCATGCGCGTAGTTACTCCTTTGATGTTTTGCTCAGGGCAACAATGGAATTGTAGCTTCGCCCTCCGTCCAACAGTCGGTCAACGGCTTTCTGGACAAAATCTCCGCTCCTATTCCGTCGAGGCACGGAAGCCCTTGACCTGACCCCGCTGGTTGGACACTCCTAAACTGGAGTCCTGCGGTTGGTTTTGGGGTGAGTGGCTGCTTCTTTGGCGTTCGTTGCGGCGACTGATTGCCGTGCGTACTCGGTTGGCGTTTGGTAGCGCAGCGAGCTATGCGGACGCTCATCATTATACTCGGTGCGCCATTGCTCAAGGATGATCTGCGCTTCGAGCAAGCTGGCGAAGAGTTCCCGGTTGAGACACTCGCCACGCAGTTTGTCGTGGAAGCTCTCGATGTGGCCGTTCTCCCACGGGCTGCCCGGCTTGATGTAGAGCGTCTTGATCTGTGAGGCCGCCAACCAGTCCTGGATGGCGTAGGCGATGGAACTCCGGGCCGTTGTCGCTGCGCAGATGCTTGGGCCGTCCATAGCGAGCGAAAGCCGCCTCGACGACCATGATGACATCCGCCGCCCTGATCGACCAACCTGCATGAGTGGCAAGGCACACGCGGCTGTGCTCGTCGATGAGCGTCAGGATACGAAAGCGGCGGCCATTTTCGGTCTGGTCGTGTACAAAGTCCCAACTCCACACGTCGTTGGTGCAAGTGGCGCGTTGTCGCTCGGCAGTGGAAACGCCCGTGCACTTGCAACGCCGCTGTCGTCGGCTGACCTGGAAGCCTTCCCGGCAGCGGATGCGCTGTACGCGTTTGGCGTTGACCTGCTGGCCCGAGCGTCGCAGCAGTGCCGTGATGCGCCGGTAGCCGTAGCGGGGATGCTTTTGGCTCAAGGCGACGATCTGCCGCCGCAGTTGCTGGCTCTTTCTGGCCGATTTTGGTGCGTGATAAAATGTGCTGCGTGC